>VGWI01000014.1 GCA_016873655.1 Lentisphaerota bacterium | reverse complement strand
TGGGGGGGGCTTTCGTGGGGGGGGGGGGGGTAGCGCGGACGGTCAGTCGGCCGGACCCTTGTGGACCGTCAGGGTCAGCGCACCCACATTGTCGGTCCGCGCCGACTCGGCCTCGTTGATATCAAAGTACAGCGTGCCCGCCGTCCGGATGGCCGCCCGGAAGCTGCGCGCGGTTATCGCCGCCATCGGCCCGTCAATCCCTATGCGCATCAGGAGCGCGCCGTAGCTGGCCTTGTCATCCTGGCGCGGGCTCTGCGAAGGTCTGATGTAGTAGTGATAAAACTGCTGGCTGTTGGGATATCCCTCCGGCCCGACCATCTCGCCTTTCGATCCGCAGCTCCAGAGTCCTTCCACCTCGATCGAAACAATATCCCCCGCTTGGAGTTCGATTCCCGAATTGCGCCATTTGCCCCTGGCCGACACCTGCAGGGCCTTCTCGACAAAGCGCGGATCCTTCCGTAGAAACCTGGCCACCTCCTGCCCCGCGGCGGGCGCAAAATCCGTCAACACAACGTCCTCGTAGCCCGTCTTCTTCAGCGTGACGGTGTGCTTGCCTTCGGGCACATCCACTTCGCACGGGGTCAGCGCCGGCCCGCCCCTGGTGTCAATCCGCGCTCCGTTGACATACACGGCCGCGCCGTCAGGCTGCGTGAGGAACCTTACCTTCACCGTAGTGTCGGCGAGAGAGACGGTCATTGGCGGCGACGCCTCCGGGTCAGCGCCTGCAACCAGCGGCGCGCGTTCGACGCCGGGGTAACCGGCAAACAGCTCGAACCCATGCTCCGAAGGGATGATGCCCCTGTCCGGACGCAGGCGCACCGCCATGGTCCACCGGTTCCGCGCGGACGGCCACTGGATCACCTCGCCCGCCTGCTTTCCGGGCAGGGCCCGCACCATGAACTGCGCCGCGCCGACCGGTGCGATCTCGCGAATGGGCTCATACCGCACCTCGAACTCCTTGCCCATCACGCTGCGCCCCTTGAACGAGCCCTTCTCGCGCACCCCGGCCACCGAGACCTCCAGTATCTCGATCCCGTTCACCGTGGCGTGCCACCGCGCGAAAGGCACCCAGTTGGATGATGAGCCGGATTCCCCCACGATCCCCGGCCCTGCCGGCTTCTCGCCACCGCCGGGCTCCGCCGCCCCGCCCGGCGCCTCAGCGCCGGCAAGGTCCGCAAGCAGCTTCTTCAGTCCGGCGGGGTCCGACACGTCAGCCCCCTGCGCCCTGCACAGGTCGGCAAGGAGCAGGAGATGCTTGTCCTCCATCGCCCGGACCGCGACCAGATGCGCGGCGTCTATCTCCGCCTTGCGCTGTTTCAGTTCTGTGAAGTGCTCTTCCAGCTCGCGTCTTATCCTCGGCGGGAAAGTGAAGTCCTTCGTCTTGTCCAGTTGCGCCAGGAAATCCTCGAAGGTCGAGATGCCTGTCCGCGCCACGGCCAGGCCGGGGATGTTGCCCGTCACCTTGTGCCGGTCCAGCATCTGGTCGTAACGGACGCGGCCCTCGGAAATCATGCTTCGCAGCGATCCCAGCCGCGACTCCGCGGCCGCGGTCTTCTCGGCGACGTAGTTGTTCCGGAGCTGTTGCATCTCCGGCGTGAACAGGTTGACCTCCGCTGCGCGGGCGCCTATGCCCAGCACAACGAGGACCGAAACGTATCCGAAGAGCGCCTTCATCAAAATCCCATCCCGGCCGGCGCCGCCTTACTTCGCCGTTTCCGCCTCTGTCTCAGCCGGCAACGCTTTCATGTCGAAATCGCCGCCCGCGCCCGGCAACTCAACCTGCCAGGCCTCCGCGCCCGCAACAACGGCCGTTATCCTGATCCTGTTGATAGTGATCGGGTAATCCTTGTTGAACGTCGTGGGCCCGTACTTGTCTGCCAGTGTCGCATAGTCCACCGGAACCAGGAAATTGACATCCGCGTCCAGCTCCGCCACGAACGACACGGCGGCCCGCCTGAAGGTGAAGATCACCGGCTCCAGCACCTTGGTAAACTTGCGGCCCTTGAAGTCCTCCCACGGGAACTCCTGCCTGTACACGCACTCGAACGTGATCGCCTCGTATGAAAGGGTCCTTTCCGGAGTGAACCTGACGGCGTAGGTGACCTGTCCGTTCTTAGGCGGATCAGCCAGAACGCGTACGCGGCTTACCCATTCCGCCGGGCCGGCCGGCGCAGTCGAGACGCCACATGCAAGAAGGATGGCTGCAAGGACTAGTCTGGGCATCGTTTTCCCCCGACCGGCTGCTATTTCAACTGACGGACACGCCGGTACTGGCCGCGGTAGTTCGAAGACAGATCCTGCAGGAAGGCGTGCCCTTCGTCGTCGATCTGGTAGCCGATGCAGTGGATGACCGGTGGCTTGCGGCCCTGCTTGACGTACACCGCGTTGTACAGAAGCGTGATGTGCTCGACGAAATCGGTCAGCGTCCACCAGCCTGGATCGGCCACCGGCGGCGGCTGCGGTCTCGGCCCCGGCGGACTACCGCCTCCCCCGACCCGGCGCGTGACTTCCTTCCAGTAGCCTGGCTTCGCCGGCTGCGCCGGCCGGCCCGGATCGCCCCTGTCCGGAGCCTGGCCTTCCTTCGGAGGCTGCTTGCTCGGCGGGCGCGGCGGAATGGCCGGCTGCGCCGGCGTTGGCGGAACCCACACACGCTCCGTAACCGTCTGCATGGATCCCTGGTAGGCGGCGTTCGCCTGGTTCCACGCCTGCATTTGGGCAGCGTTCTCGGACGCCCATTTCGCCTGCTGGTTCTGGAACGCCTGCGCCTGCTCCGCGCTCCAGACCTTCTTCACGCGCGGGATTCCGTCGCTGATCACAAGGATTGTGTCCGCCCCCTGGAGCATGGCGCCGGTCAGTGCCAGGTCCAGGCGCGTCGAGCTTTCGCGGCCGCCGCCCGCCTGTAGTCCGGGCCCGCCCGAGACGTTGCCCTGCGTCAAACCCCAGTTGCCTTCGGTGTTGAACGGACGAATGAAGAGTTTCGCCTTCTTCTTGTTGTCCTCACTGGCGATCAGCATCTCCTTGTCCATGACCTTTGCCGCTTCGGCGAAAACGATGACGGTGAACAGCGTTCCCTCGTTCAGCGAATCCACGACCTGGTTCAGGCGCTCCTTCACGCGCCAGAACCCCTGGGGCCCGCCGCGCTGTTCTTCGACCATGCTGACCGATACGTCCACAAGCACGGCCACACGCTCCCCGCGCGCCGGAATGCCGAAGAAGTTGAAGCTGGACACCCCCGCGCCGAACCCGTCCGTTCCGTACCCGGTCCCGAGCCCCACGCCGAGTCCCTTGCCGGACACGGCCTTGAACTTCGGTTGGAACGTGGTGTGAACGATCTTCGGGTCCATCTTGATTTCCGGCAGCGCGATCTGCGACGTCTTCAGCGACACCAGTCGCGGCACCATCGAGGGCCGGCTCGAGCTGCGTTGCCGCTTCTGGATCTTCACCTGGTGCTCCAGCTTGCGCGGCTCGTAGGTTCGCGAAGGCGGCGGGGTCGTGAAGATCGTCGCCCGCTCTCCGCGGTGACGCAGAACCACCCAGCCCCCGAACGCGGCCAGCCCGACAACGTGTATTGCGAGGCTGACGAGGAAGACGTACTGGAGCTGACGGCGACGCTGCTTGCTGAGCTTCTGGAAGCCGAGGCCCGTAAGCAGCGCGAAACTGCGGTCCTCCGGCGCAATCTTCGCCAGGTCCAGCCGCTCCTGCTCGGTCAGGTTGTCCACCAGTTCCTCGGCCATGAGCCTCCTTCCCGGTCCCGTTCCGTTTCTACTGCGGCGACGACCCGGAGAAAGTCACGTATTCTATACCCGCCGCGCTGCACGCATCCAGAACGTCAATCACGCGCTGATGACGGGTCCTGTCCTCTGCCCAGACGGTTATCATGGGCTTGTTCTTGGATGAATTCGACGCCAGCCGGTACCGCACCAGGGTCTGGATCAGGTCCGGCAGCTCCGACCGGCGCGGGTCCCCGAACTCGCGGCCGTTCAAGAATACCTGTCCCGTCGACCGTACCTCTATGATTTGCTCGTCCGGCATGTCCACCTGTGTCGGCGTCTGGTTCATGCCCGGCAGCTTTATCCCGAGATCGCCTTCCGATTTCACCAGGCTCGCCGACACCATGAAGAAGATCAGGAGCTGGAAAACGCAGTCGATCAGCGGAGCTATCTGGAGTTCCGGATCGTCGGCCGGCGGTGTGCTGGTCTTCATTCGCTCTGCCCCTCGCCAAGCTTGAACGCGCCGAAGATGAAGTCGTCTATCCCCAGCTCGCCCATGGCATTCATAACCTTGCGCACATGCATGTGTTCCGCGTCGCGATCGGCCCTGAGATACACCTTCAGCCCCGGCGACAGGTCCTTGTACGACTTCACCGCGGCCTTCAGGTCATCCACGTTGGCGACGGCCTGCTCCCCGCAGAACAGGGCCCCGTCCTCCCTTATGTTCACCACGACGCGGTCGGGCCGGTCCCTCGGCACGACCGCATGCACCGCGCTGGGTATCTTCAGGTCAACGTTCTGGGTCGTGCTGAAGTGCGACGCCACCATGAAGAAGATCATCAGCTGGAACACCATGTCGATCATGGGCGACATGTTGAAGGTGGAGGCGTCTTCAGGTATGTCCGGCATCCGCATTTCGCTTCTCCCGTCCGGCCTTTTCTACTGCGCCTTCGCCGCCTCGTCCGCGCCGGCCGGCGCGCTTCCCGGGTGCGGGATTCCCGCATCCGCGCGCCGCGACGCCGCCACGAGGTGATGCGCCATGTTCCCGAGTATGCGCCCCATCTTCGTGATGTTCGCCGTGTAGCGGCTCTTCAGGTGGAAATAGAAGATCATCGCCGGGATGCCGACAATCAGACCGTACGCCGTGGTTACGAGCGCTTCGCCGATGTCCATGGCCAGCACCTCCGGCTTCCCCATGGCGCCGCGCCCGATCTTCTGGAAGGCCTTGATCATACCGCTGACGGTGCCGAGCAGCCCGAGCATCGGGGCGATCTGCGCGCTGACCGAGATATAGTTGATCATCCGCAGCCCGGCCTGAGTTTCCTCGACGGACGATTCCTCCATCGCCTTCTCAAGGCTGGAAACATCCAGCACTCCGTCGGTTATGCGCTGGAGCCCCGCGTGCAGCGTGTTCGTGAGCATGCTCGGGGTGGATGTGCACATCTTCATCGCGTCGTCGAGCCTCAGGTTCACAAGCGCCTCCTGCAGCCCCGGCACGAGCGCAGGCACAAGCATCTTGTCCTCGCGCACGAAGATGTAACCGTACACGGCGAACGCTATCGCGGCCACGTTGACAAGCCCGAGAGGCCACATGCACCAGCCGCCCACCGTCCACAACTGCCAGAGCGTCATCCTCGTCTCCGGCATCAGGTTCGGATCCGCCGCGTCCGATGTCGCCACCGTGGCCGCGCCCGGCGCCGCTTCCTGCGCCACGGCCGACCACACGCCTGCTCCGAGGACCACGCTCACCAACGCAAGTACACACACTCTTCTAACGGTCGTCATTCTCTTTCCCCTCCGGGTTGCTTATTCGTCCGGCTCGTCCAGATTCAGTTTGTCCACCTCGTCAACAACCGGCGTCTTGTCCTCTTCCGGCTCTCCGAACACGCGTTTCCGGCCGGAAGCCAGTTCCTCAAAGAGGTCTTTCACCTTCTTGTTCATGTCTTCTTTCAGGCCGAAGAACACGGTTTCCACGGCAGACTTCTCTTCTTCCTTTGTAAGCCCGCGGTCCATGATGAAATGAAGCCTGCGCACCGCGCCTTCCGCCCAGTCGGTGTCCGGGAATATCTTCGCCGTCTCGTAGTACACGTCGCGCGCCCGGTGCCATTCCTGGAACTCCTCGTAGCACTGCGCCGAAAGCAGCAGCGCATCAGGGAACGTGTCAACATCCTTGTTCTCGAAGCACAGCGAATTCACGGCAGCCTGCATCGCGTCCCTGTGCAGACCGTCCGCGAAGTCCATTTCGCCCTTCAGCAGCCAGTAAAGGCCGTAGGCCCTGTCGCCGGGGGCCGGCGGCGGCAATTCATCGAACAACTTCCGCGCGGTCTTCGGCTTCTCCAGCGCAATCAGGCACTTGAAGCTCTTCAGCTTGCCGAGCATCCCGGTGCTCGACCATTCCGCCTTGCCGAGTTTCGTGAACACGGCGAAGGCCGCCTTCACCTGCTCTCGCGCCTTTTCCTTCTGTTCCTCGGTCGCCGCGGCGTCGAGCGACGCCATCGCGGCCCTGTACATGTGGCTCCCCATCTCGAGCACCTGCTCGACGGCGTTGTTGTCGGCCAGGTTCAGGAACGGAAGCGTCGGGCCGAGAGACGGCAGCATGATGCGCGCGGCCTCGCCCCATTTCCGTTCGTAAACAGCCTTGTTCAGCGCCCCGTAGTCCATCTTGTACTCGAAGTACGCGGTCTCGACCTTTTCGACAGGCAGTTCGCGCCTCTGCCCCATCGGTGAGTCGCCGAGGCAGAAGAGAACCTTCCCCGCTTCGGCCCCGACCAGGAGCACCTTCGCCTGCTTGCCTTCCACCTTGATGTAGGCCGGGCACGGCGTCACCGCGCCGGCGGCAAGCGTGGCCGTGGCGGCCGGCGCGGACTGGCCGCGCGAAACGGTTCCGCAGACCGCCAGCAGCATCGCAACAATCAACGCGAGGTTCTTCATCCGCCCTGTCCCTTCAGCCTGCCCAGCAGGTCCCGCGCTATGGCGCCTTCCGGCAGCGCGGCGAGTTCCGGGTCGGCGAGCATTTCTTCAAGCACGGCTACGGCCTTCCCGGTCTGGTAAAGCCTTCTCAGCGTCTCGGCGTGTTTCAAGTACGCGCGCGCGGCCCAGAGCCGGTAGTGGCCGTACATGACGTACACATGCTGGTAGTGGGCGCCGGCGGCCTCGTACTGCCGCTGCGCGTATGCCGCCTCGCCCCTGCCGAACCCGGCCTCCGCCCACAGGTTGCGCCAGCCTTTCACGCCGAGCACCGCCTTGTAACACTCGTCCGCCTTCTCGTATTGCTGCTGGTCCTGGTAGATGCTTCCAAGCAGCATCAGCGCCTGGGCCGCCTCGCCGCTGCTGGCGAACACCGCCCGTATCACGTCAAGATGCCTGATCGCCTCGGCGTAGAACGTCTTCTTCTGCTCGGGGTCCGAGGAGTTGCGCGCCCGCGCGATCGCAACGTCCGCGAGCACCATGCGCGAGTCGAGCGCATAGTCGGTCTCCGTGTAGCGGTCTATTATGTCCTGCGCCACCCGCACGGCAAATTCCTGGTTCTTCCTCTCTCGCGCGTAGTCGAGCATGGACTGCAGGACCGACGGGCTGGAGTGGGGCAGATTCGCCTCGTCCAGCAGGCCGGCGATGATCTTTTCCTTTTCACCCGCCTGCATGTTCGGGTGGTACACGAGCACGCGCTTCAGGCGCAGCTCCATAACCTTGTCCCCGTTCTGCATCGCCCGCGTGAGCGAGCTGACCAGCTCCTGCCAGGCCTTTGCGGCCTCTTCCGGCTTCGCCCTTTTCGTCCGCCCGACCCATTCGTCGAGAATCAGGTCTATGCCCATCGCGTTGATGTCCTTGCCGTGCTTCTCCACCGCCTCGCGGTAGTAGCGCATGGCGCCTTCTTCCTCGCCGCTGTTCCACAGGGCAACGCCGATCCAGTACACGGCAAGCGGCAGGTTGGATCCGTCCCGCCCGTTCTCGATGTACTGGCGGTAGTGCGAAACGGCGCCGGGCCAGTCCTCGTTGTCCGTGAGGATGCGCCCGCACTGGAAGGCGCAGTGATTGTAGAACTCTATGTTGAAGTCTTTCGCGGCCATCGCCTGCTTGTACAGGCGCACCGCGTCGTCAAGCCGGCCGCCCGACCCGGCGACATCCGCGCGCATCATTATGGCTTCGGGGTAAAGCACGCTCTTCGGATAGGCCGCCACGAACGAGGCAAGCAGGCGGTCGGCCTCCTCGTACCTGGACTGCCCGTAGTCGCAGACAGCGCGGCGGAACGACGCGTCCTCAGTGTACGGACCCGACGCGAAGTCCTGGAGGACGCGGTCAAAGTAGGGCGAAGCCTCCTCGTACTTGCCGTCGAAAAGGTGGGACATGCCGGTCCAGTACGTCGCGGCGCCGACGAATTCGTGGCCGGGGAACTGCTTGATGAGCCGCGTGAAGTAGTCTATCGCCTGGGCGAACTGCTCCTCCATGAAGGACGCGTAGCCGACCAGGAAATATACCTCAGCGGCAGACTCGTGCTTGGGACTGACCTCGAGAACCTTCTTGAAGTGCTCGATGACCTTCTTCCAGTTCTGTTCCTTCGCGTACATCTGCCCCATCGCGAGAGTGATCGGGTCGTAGTACATGCCGGCCGGATACACCCGCATGTAGTCCTCGCCTATCGCGTACGCCCTGTCCCACGGCAGCAGGCGCGTCGAGCAGATGAACGCGAAGTAGAGCGCTTCCTCGGCGAGCTTCGGATCCGCCACTTCGTGCAGGTGGAGGAATATCTCGCGCGCCTCCCAGTAACGCAGCATTTCCATGTAGCCGCGCGCGATGCGCGTGTAGAGCTCCATGTCGTAATTCGGCACGCCGCGCAGAGCCTTCAGCTCCTCCTCGAGCTCGCCGATGCTCTCCTGCACGCGCATCAGCTCGCGCGGGTCGCCGATGCGGCCTTTCATGTCGTCGGCCAGCTTCTGCAGGTAGGCGAGGTGCTGCTCGCTCCGGAGCAGCACCATGTCGTACGGGTAAACCATGCGGTGAACCCAGAGCGCGTCCCGGTATTGCTCGTCGGCAAACAGCTCGTCGCCGGCCTCGAGCGCGGCCAGGTTGAAGGCTATCGAACGCGAGGCGAACGAGTCGGGACGCAGGAAGTACTGCACAAGCGGGTAGACCTTCTCGAGGTCGAGCTCCTTGAAGTACGCGGTGGTCAGCAGCGTCGCCGCCCAGTTTCTCCGCATGAAGTCGGGCGCGTTGACGTAGGCATTCATCAGCGGCTCGATCGCCGCCTTCCAGTCGTCATCGGCGAGGTAACACCGCGCCATCGAGCAATAGATGTCCGCCTTGAGGTCCTTGCTGAACTCCAGGCCGTATTTCCTCAGGACATCCTCGTACGCCTTGAGCGCTTCCTTCAGGCTGCCCTTGAAGCGAAGCGCGTCGGCTATGTAAACGTGCGCCTTCTTCGTCCTCGACCCGTACGGGTACCTCTTTACGTAGTCGCGGAACGCCGTCTCCGCCGGATCGAACTGGCCGCTGAAGAAATGACAGATGGCCAGGTTGTAGAAGACGGATTCCATTGAGGCCACTATCCGCGCATCCTTGCTCTGGCCGAGATACGCGATGAGCTGCTCAAGATCCGGGACGGCGTCGACAAACGCGCCTTGCGCAAGCTTGGTGTTCGCAGACTGACGCAATTCGCGGGGACTGGCCTGCCCGCGCGCAACGACGGGCGCCAGGGCGGCGCACACCGCAACGCAAAGAAGGAGACTTGCAGCTCTTTCTACGCGAATTCGCATGTTCAATAGCCCACGCGGCCTAACAACCGCGGGATGCTGATGCAGGCGACCGATGATGGTTGATGACGAACGTGGAAACAAGCCCCTTTTTTCACGCCTCGAGCACGGAGCGGCACGGCGCAGCCGAGTTCCATGCGCCGCGTAGCAGCGGCGTTGACAAACAGCGACGGATAAAACACTTTCTCCCATGTCCGAACGGAGAAGCGAAGCAATGGATGAAGAACTGCACCGGTTGCCGCAGAGCCAGGGCGGGCAGCCGCCCCGCCGCATGATCAGACTCGTCGAAAACGACCCTGCCCTGGAGAAACCGCTCCGGATCATCTCCCCGCAGCCGGTCCGGCCTCCGGCGCCACCCGCACAACCCACAGCCGCCCCGAAACCAATACGCCCGGGGGGGGCCGCTGCGAGGCCGCGGTCGGCTCCACACAAACCCGTGGACCGCGCACAGCTCCACGAGGCGGCAGAACGGGCGCGGTCCATGCGGGGACGGCAGACAAGACACTCTCTCGGCACCCGCTACCGCGTCGGTCCCCGCCTCGGAGAAGGGGGAACCGGCACCGTCTACAAAGCGCACGACATGCTGCTGGACATGGCGGTTGCGGTCAAGGTGCTGCTCCCGGCCCTGGCCAGAGATCCGGCCGCGCTCGCAACCATCCGCCGCGAGGCCCGTCTCACCATGGCGCTCTCCCACAGGCACATAGTAAGACTGCATAACCTCGAAAAGGCGGGCTCAACCTATTTCCTGGTTATGGAATACGTCGAAGGTGAGACTCTGCGACGCATGATAGACAAATCCGGCCCGTTCCCCGTGCGCGATGCCGACATCATAATTGAAGTGGCCGCCGACGCCGTGTCGCACGCGCACAGGCGCGGCATTCTTCACAACGATCTCAAGGCCGACAACCTGATGCTCGACACAAACGGCGTCGTGAAAGTGATTGATTTCGGCATAGGCTGCCTGTTGAACCGCCAGTGGAGCAGCGAGTTCATCATGGGCACCCCGGCCTACATGAGCCCGGAACAGGCGCGCGGTGAGGAGCTTGATCCGCGCACGGACGTCTATGCGATGGGCGTTCTCGCCTATGAACTCATCGCCGGCAGGCTTCCCTGCTCCGGTTCGGTAACTATCAAGGAGGTCTCAACGGGGCCGGTCCTCGATTTCAGCGGTGTTCCGGTTCCCGTGCGCGCAGTGCTTGAGAAGGCCACCGCGTTCGACAAGCACAACCGCCTGGATTCCGCGCGCACTCTTCATTCCGCACTGCACGAAGCCATGCGGGCGTGCTGGCCCGAGGCTTTCCCGGCGCGGCCTTCATGAAAGGCCTGTCCCATCTGGCGGTCGGCCTGGCATGGACATCGTGCCTGCCCGGCGCGGTGGATGCCGCCGGGCGTGGGCATCCTGGTTTCTTCGCGCTGGCCGCGGTCTGCGCGCTGCTGCCGGATACGCTGGACTTCCGGTTCGCCCGGTTCCTCCATACCCACCACGTCGAAATCGTGCCCGATCCGCTGAATCCCGATCCCGCCGTCGTCTCCGCTGCGCTTGCAGACGCCGCGGACCGGGCCGCCGAACAGGGCAGGGCAGTGACCGTCCGCCTCCACCCGGTACGCGTCTCACACGACCTGTGGCGGCGCTATGACGTCATCTTCGACCCGGCCGGACGCCGGATCGGCGTCCGGCTGGGCGATATCGTTGATCCCGGCGGCGCCACGGCAGGCCCCGCGCCGCGTTTCGAGGGCTGGGCCCCGTGCAAGGCGCGGCTCCGGCTCGAATACCGCGCGAGCACCGCTGTTTCGGGGTTCGGCGATGCGATGTTCGCGATGGAGCCGGCGGCCGACGGCGCAGTGGTGCCGGTTTTTCTTCCGTGGCATCGCCGTTTCTCCCACAGCGTGGCCGCGGCGGCCGGGGTCACGGCGCTTGCCGGCACGTTCGCCGGAGCGATCGGTGCGGCGGCGGCCGGCGGCGCGTTCGCGCTGCACATACTGCTCGACCAGGCAGGTTTTCTCGGCAGCAACCTGTTCTGGCCATTTTCACGGACGCGGGTTCAGGGGCTTCAGTGTGTCCGCTCGGATTCGCCGCTCGGCAACTTCTCCGCCGTCTGGCTGAGCTGCGCGGTCATCTTCTTCAATCTCGCGGCAGCCTCAGGCCGCGTTCCGCCGTTGAGGACCCTGCGCTGGACATCCGCCGCCGCCGGACTGCCGCTTCTGGCGGCAGTAATCACGAACAGTCTGTTGGCAAGGAAGAAAAATCGCCGGACACTCGCTGCCGCGGCGCCGAAGTTTTACTGAAATAGCGCTTGCATGCCGCAGCGCGATGACGTACCTTTACGACATCGTAATGATTACGAGGGGAGAGTTTTTCGCGTGACGTCCATGGAACAAGTCGAGAAACGCGTTGCGGCGTTCCTGGACACCTGCCGTCGTCAGGGCGTCAAGGCAACTCATCAGAGAACCGAGATTCTTCGGGAGTTGGCCGGTAGCGAGGAACACCCCGACGCCGAGACGATTCTCGTCCGTGTGCGGCGACGGATCCCGGCGATCTCGGTTGACACCGTCTATCGGACGCTGAGGATGCTGGAGGACAAAGGCGTCATCGCTCGCGTTGGTTCCCTGCGAGACAGAGCCCGGTTTGATGCCAACACGGATCGGCACCACCATTTCGTCTGCACGGAGTGCGGGATGATTGGCGACTTCTACAGCGACGCAATGGATCGGCTCCCGGTTCCCGGGGAGGTGTCCGAGATGGGCAGCGTCGAAGGGGTTTATGTCGAATTGCGAGGAATCTGCCGGAAGTGCAAGCGGAAGGCAATGGAGACGGAAGGTAGAACAGTAGAGTAACCATGAGCAACAGAAGCGCGTTTCCGGTGATGGGAAAGCCCTGCGCGCACCCGGTCGGCAGAGACCGCCCGACGAAAGGAGGTGTGGACAGCGCAGAACGTGTCCAGGTGTCAGTTCGGTTTGTCCAACGCGAGAAAGGGCATCAGTCAGCCCACAACCAGAAGAGGAGTTAGTCATGCCAGACAACAAGTACACATCCATCGTAAACCTCGACTTCCAGTACGCCCACCGGTTCATGAATTGGCCGAGGGAAGCCAAGCACCTTCACGGGCACTCGGGTCTTCTCTGCATCGAACTCGAAGACACCGTGGACCCGGTGACGGGATTTGCTCACGCCTGCAAGGATGGATTCAAGAAGGCATGGGAAGTGTGTGACCATTTTCACCATGCGACCTTGTTCCAGGAAGGCGACCCGCTTCTGGAAGCGGTGATTGCAGTCTACAAGAAGCATGGCATCCATAACGACGCGAAGAACTGCGTTCCGCTGAAAAAGATCGACCACCCGCTCGCCTGGTCATACCCGGAATACCGGATCGTCGTGACCAAGAAGGTTTCGACCTGCGAGAACCTTTGCGAGCTCTTCTACGAGCTGCTCAAGGACAAGATGCCGATCAAGAAGATCACGTTCCGGTCTTCTTCAATGAACGCGGCGACGAAGACGTTCAAGTAAGATTGAAAATAGGATGCCAGCGTCGAGGGTGCAGGCGGCGGGCGGGCAGCCCGTCGCCTGCACCTTCCTGTTGAAGGGGGGGACCCGCTTCATGACGGCAGCGCTTGCCAGAACCGTTCTTTACCCCGAACATGCCGCCCTTGGCGCCAGATTCGCGCCGTTCGCGGGGTACGAGATGCCCATCCAGTACGCCGCAGGAATCGTCGCCGAACACGAAGCGGCGAGAAGCGGCGCCGTTGTCTTCGACACGTGCCACATGGGCGTTATCCTGCTGCAGGGTCCGTCCGCGCTCGATGACCTGGAAAACCTGGTGTCGTGCGACGTTGCACCGCTCCAGCCCGGCCGCTGCAGGTACGGCCTTCTCTGCAACGAAAACGGCGGCGTGCTGGACGATCTGCTCGTGTACCGGCTCGCCCCCGACTCGTTCATGCTGGTTGTCAACGCCTCCACGCGCGGCAGTGATGTGGAATGGATCACGCGGCACGTTTCCCGTTCCACGCGCTGTGCCGACATGTCCGCCGAAACCGCCAAAATCGACGTCCAGGGCCCCGGTTCCACGCGGCTGCTGCGTCCCATCCTCGGCGACGTTGTTGCGTCGCTTCGCTACTATTCGTTCTCCGAATCCGCCTTCTGCGGCGCCCGCATCCTCGTCAGCAGGACCGGCTACACCGGCGAACTGGGATTCGAGCTCTACGCCGCCCCCGAAACGATCCTTGCCCTCTGGCGCGGGTGTCTGGCCGCGGGTGCGCTCCCGGCCGGACTTGGCGCCAGGGACACGCTGCGGCTTGAGATGGGGATGCCTCTCTACGGCCATGAACTGGGCCCCGGAAGAAACGCCGCGGAATCCGGCTTTACAAGGGCATTGTCCCGAACTAAACAGTTCACCGGCGCGGATGCAATACGCGCCGCCGGGCGGGGCCCGCGGCTGACCGGCCTCAGGCTGGACGGCCGCCGTGCGGCGCGTCAGGGCGACAGCGTGATACGGGCGGACAACAGCCAGGCCGGCATCGTAACGAGCGGCAGCTACGCGCCGTCCATGGGATGCGCCGTGGCTCTGGCTTACGTTGCGCCGGACGCAGCCGCGCCAGGCGCGCGCCTGAATATAGCCGGCGCGCGTGGAACGCTGTCGGCTGAGACGGTTTCGCTGCCGTTCTACACTTGCGGAACGGCGCGCGATGATGGTCTGTTGCAAGGTTGAGGGAAACGGGGCCGGAAGGGCTAGAGATTCGAAGCGGAGATCCTGTAATGACACCAGGCGATCGCATGTACAGCAGCAGTCACGAATGGGTGAAGATCGAAGGCAACGTCGCCACCCTCGGCATTACCAACTACGCCCAGGAACAGCTTGGCGACATCACCTTCATCGAAATGCCCCATGTCGGCGAAACGTTCGACAAGGGCGATGAGTGCGCGGTGATCGAATCGGTCAAGGCGGCCAGCGACATTTACGCCCCGCTTTCCGGCGAAGTTACCGAGATAAATGAATCGCTCGCCGACGCGCCGGAAACGGTCAACGACGACCCCTACGATGCCGGCTGGCTCTTCAAGCTGCGGTGCGCGAATGCGGAGGAGGCCGACGAGCTTCTCTCGGCTGACGAGTACGAGGACACCATCGCCGACGAGGAAGAAGACGAAGACGAGGACGAATGAGTTACATAGCCACCACGCCGGGGCAGCGCGCCGAGATGCTGCGCGCATGCGGCGCAAAGGATGTCTCCGATTTCTTCGACGTCATCCCGGCGGATGTGCGAGCCCCGCCCCTTGCCGTGCCTCCGGCGCGTTCGGAATGGGAGGTTGAGGCGCTCCTCAGGCGCGCCGGCCGCCGCAATTATTTTCACCTCCTCAACTTTCTCGGCGGCGGAGTGTATGACCACTTCATTCCGGCGGCGGTTGACGCCGTAGCCGGCCGCAGCGAATTCTACACCGCATACACCCCCTACCAGCCGGAATTGTCGCAGGGCACCCTGCAGGCGATCTACGAGTACCAGACGCATATCTGCCGGCTCACCGGCATGGATGTCGCCAACGCGTCGCTTTACGACGGCGGCACCGCGCTGTGCGAGGCCTGCCAGGTTGCGCTGCACGCGACCGGGCGCAGCCGGATCGTGATGGACAGCGGCATCAACCCCGTGTACCGGACGATGGTCCACACCTACACCGCCAACCTCTCGATAGACTTCTCGGAAGTTCCCGTCTCGCACGGACGAAGCGACCGCGAGCTCCTCTTCTCGGCACTCAACCCGGAGACGGCGGCAGTTATCGTCCAGAACCCCAACTTCTTCGGCGTGGTGGACCGGCACGACGACATCGTGTCGCACTGCCACGAGCGAGGGATACTGGTTATCCAGTCCGTTTACCCGATAGCCATGGCCCTTCTTGCCACCCCAGGCGAGACCGGCGTGGACATCGTCACCGGCGAGGGACAGTCGCTCGGCATACCGCTTTCGTTCGGCGGCCCCTACCTGGGCTTCATGGCCACGCGCAAGAGCCTGGTTCGCAGGATGCCGGGCCGGCTGGTGGCCCGCACGGTTGATGCCGCGGGACGTGACGCGTTCGTTCTCTCCCTCCAGGCCCGCGAGCAGCACATCCGGCGCGAAAAGGCCACGTCGAACATCTGCACAAACGAGGCGCTCTGCGCCCTTCGCGCACATGCGTATCTTTCTCTCCTCGGCCGCGAGGGCCTGAAACGCGTCGCCCGCCTCTGCCACGCGAAGGCGAACTACGCAAAGAACCGCCTGGACGCCATCCCGGGCGTTTCAGTGAAACGGTCGAGCCCCACCTTCAACGAGTTCACCGTTCAGCTTCCCGCGAACGCCACGGAAGTGGTCGGCGCAATGATAGAACGCGGCGTGGCGGCCGGCCTTCCGCTCGGCCGCTTCTACAGGGGAATGGACAACTATCTCCTCGTCGCCGTCACCGAGAAACGGAGCCGTTACGAAATCGGCATGCTTGCGGAAACCCTGGAGTCCACGCTATGCAGCTGATCTTCGAGAAATCCGTTCCCGGCCGCGCGGGCGTGATGCTTCCCGGCGCGGACGTGCCTGATGCGCTGGAAATCCCCGCCGACTGCCTCCGGGCCGCGGACGCCGAGCTCTGCGAGCTTTCAGAGCTGGACGTAGTGCGCCACTTCACGGGGCTGTCCCGGCTGAACTTCGGGGTCGATACCGGGTTCTACCCGCTCGGTTCCTGCACGATGAAGTACAACCCGAAGATCCTCGAGCGCATCGCGCGGCTGGAGGGGTTCTCCGACCTGCACCCGTTCCTGCCCCAGCTCCGCCACGGAGGAATGCTCGTCCAGGGCGCTCTTCATATCATGCACGAGCTTGAGCGACTGCTGTGCGAGATCTTCGGCATGTCGGCCTTCACCCTGCACCCGATGGCCGGGGCGCACGGCGAGCTGACCGGCATGATGATGGTGGCCGCCTTCCACCGCGACCGGGGGGAAAAACGAACCGAAGTGGTGATCGCCGACGAGGCGCACGGCACAAACCCCGCCAGCGCGGCACTCGCAGGCTACTCTGTTGTTGCCGCCCCGACCGATCCGGACACTGGCATGCTCGATGCCGACCGCCTGGCCGGCATCGTATCGCCCAGGACCGCGGCGGTCATGCTCACCAACCCGAACACTCTCGGCATCTTCAACTCGAGAATCAGGGACGTTGTTGAGATCGCTCACCGCAACGGCGCCCTGGTCTATTACGACGGCGCGAACCTGAACGCCGTTCTAGGCAAGTTCAGGCCCGGCGACGCGGGCATAGACGTCATGCACGTGAACCTGCACAAGACTTTCGCCACTCCCCACGGCGGGGGCGGGCCGGGCGCCGGCCCGGTTGGCGTCCGGAAGGACCTCGAGCCGTTCCTGCCCGTCTCCAGGGTGGAAAAACGACACGACAACACCTACTTCCTCGAGTACGACTTCCCCAAGTCCATCGGCTATATTGCGCCTTTTTACGGCAACTTCGGCGTCTGCCTGAAAGCGTACGCCTATATCCTGCTGCTCGGAGCGGAGGGGCTCGTCGAGACCAGCGAAAACGCGGTCCTGAACGCCAACTACCTGATGAGCCGGCTGAAGAACATCTTCGAGCTGCCGGTGAAAAGCGCCTGTATGCACGAGTTCGTGCTCTCCGCCCGAAAACAGGCTGAAAACGGCGTCCGTGCTCTTGATATCGCCAAGGCGCTTATTGACGAGGGTTTCCATCCGCCGACGGTCTACTTCCCTCTGATCGTGAAGGAGGCGTTGATGATCGAGCCGACGGAAACCGAGAGCAAGGAAACTCTCGATGCCTTCGCCTCGGCCATGCGGCGGATAGCCGACCTTGCCGTGACTGATCCGGAACGCCTTCGCCAAGCCCCGTCCACAACACCCGTCTCCCGCCCGGACGAAGTGAAGGCCGTGAAGGATATGAATTTCCGCGCCTGACGCCGCCGGCTTTCTCTTCAGTCGTTGATCCGCATCGGCATCAGCACGTACAGGAACGGTATGTCGCACTTCATGACGCCTGGGCTCAGGTCGTCAGTCAGTTCCATGTGTATCTCGTCGTTGCTGAGGTTCTTCAGGGCGTCCATGATGAACTCGGCGTTGAACGCCACCTTTATTTCCCGTCCGGCATACTTGATCGGCAGCGTTTCACGGGCCTCGCCGATATCCGGCGTGCTCATCGTAAGTGTGAGCCTGTTCTTCGCGAACTGCAGCTTCGTTGCCGTGGCCTTGTCCGTGCAGAGCAGCGACACGCGCCTCAGCGCGGCCAGGAGCCCTTCCCTTTCGATCGTTACGCGCGCTTCGCCCTGGCTTGGAATCACCTGCCGGAAGTTCGGGAAAGTGCCGTCTATCAGCTTTGAACACATCGTCAGGTCGCCGAACTCGAACAGCGCCTGTGTTCCGGCAATCTGTATCTTCAGATCGCCTTCCTCTCCCAGGGTGTGCAACAGTTCGTTCACCGCCTTCGTCGGCAGTATCACATCGGTTTCCGCTTCCTTCGGGAATTCCACCTCGTACTCCACCATGGCCATCCGCCGCCCGTCTGTCGCCACCATCGTCAGTTTCCCGCCCTTGAAGCTCATGAGCACGCCGTTGAGCACAAAGCGCGTCTCGTCGGTCGACGCCGCGTAGGATGTCTTCCTCAGCATCTCCCGGAACACGCCCTGGTTCATGGTGTACACGAACTTGCCTTCCGGTTTCGGCATGGGTGGAAATTCGTCGGCGGAGATTCCGACTATCTTGAAGAACGACGATTCGCACTCCACCGTCGTCGTGTTGCCCTCTCCCATCTCGATGACAATGTCCTTGTCAGGCAGTTCGCGCACGATGCCCGATAGTCTCTTCACCGGCAGCGTGGTCTGACCCGCCTTGTGGACCGTAGCCTCAGCCTTGCAGCGGACGCTGACCTCCAGGTCCGTCGTGGTGAGTTCCACGCCGTCCTTGGATGCCACTATCATGGCGTTTGACAGAACAGGCACGGTGGTCCGGATGTTGACCACGTTCTGTACCTTCTGCACGGCATTGAGCAGGGCAGCTTTCGCGATGGTCAGCTTCATGAGTTCTCCTTCATCTCCGCGGGTTGTCTTCAGTCTCTTATATCTGGTTGATTCTCTACCTTAATTCAAAGCACCAGTATTATGCATGTTGATTACGTTGAAAAGGGTGCTTTCGTCCAGTGAATACGCGGGTTGGAATGATGTATGGACCTGTGGACAAGGTGTGGAGAAAGAGACGGTAACGGATAGGATGTGAACATGGTCGGAGTTATGAACACGATGCATCGGCCTTCTTAACATCCTTATCAAAAGGCATTCTGGCGCCGAGCTTCTTGGATATGAGCATGACATTGCCGCGGAGATCGCCGTCAACATCCATCCGGCTCTCGACAGCCTTGCAGGCGTGAAGGACCGTTGCATGCGTTTTGCCGAAGGCGTTGGCTATGTCAGGCAGGGAGGAGCGCGTCATCCGCCGGCAGAGATACATGGCTATCTGACGCGGCATGGCGACGGAACGGGGCCTACGCTTGCTTGTCATGTCTGTAAGGCGCAGATCGAAATGCTCGGCGACGGTGCGCTGGATGCGGTCGAACGTGATTTCCTCCGCGTGTTCCTCGTCGAGAAGGTCGCGCAGAAGATGTCTGAGCGCGTCCATCGTGATGTCTTTGCCCGTAAGAGACGCATAGGAAAGAGCCCTGACAAGGGCGCCTTCGAGGCGGCGGATATTCGACTTCACGTTCTGGGCGATGAAGTGGAGAAACTCGTCGGGGAGCAGGATGGCCGCCGGCTTCTGCTTCTCCCGGAGAATGGCCACACGCGTTTCCAGGTCCGGCGGTTCCAGCTCCGTCACCAGACCCCACTCGAACCGGGAGACGAGACGCTGTTCCAGGCGCGCGATCTCGCTCGCGGGACGGTCGCTTGTCATGACGATCTGCTTGCGCGAGTCAAACAGCGCGTTGAAGGTGTGGAAAAACTCCTCCTGTATGCGCTCCTTGCCGGCGAGGAAGTGTATGTCGTCCACGAGCAGGAGGTCGGCGAAACGGTACTTCTTGCGGAACTGGACGAGGCTGTTTGACTGGAGTGCCTCGATGTACTCGTTCAGCAGCGCCTCGGACGAAACGTAGCAGACTACCGAACGGGACGTGGCCTGCACATGGTGGCCGATGGCCTGCATGATGTGAGTCTTGCCGAGACCGACACCCCCATAGATGAAGAGCGGGTTGTAGGCGCGAGCCGGCGCCTGCGCAACGGCAAGAGCCGCTGCGTGGGCAAAGCTGTTCGATGGGCCGATGATGAACGAATCAAAAGTGAATCGCGGGTTCAGGGCCGCCGTAAGGCGCGGCGACCGGGAAAGCCGGCTCAGGAGCGGCCGCCGTTTTTCGACCGGCTTCGACTCCGCGGGCGGCGTCTGGCCCTCGCGCACTGCGAAGAGGATGTCGTAGGTCTCGCCAGAAACCGCAGAAAGGGCCTGTTTTATCAGGGGAACGTAGTTCTCCTCGAGCCACGACTGATAGAAGTCGTTCTCCACCCCCAGCGTCAGGGTGTGGTCGTCCAGCGAAACAGGCTGGATAACGGCGATCCAGCGCGAGTAGACGTCATGATGAAGCGCCTGCTCGAGATGTTTGCATGCCCTACCCCAGATCTGCTGGGCTTCAGGATGACTCACAGCTCAATCTCCAGAACGGGGCGCGACTTTCCGTCACACCGCGCGAGAATAACACCCGTAAAACCGGTTCTTCCTCCCGAAAGAACACGGCCCATAGTGTCGGCGGCCAAACAACCAGACAAGGAAAAAAGACTGAATTGAATGAACAGGTTATCAACAGGCGGAGGAGGCCCCGAAACCCGCCGTGAATCAAGGGGATTCGCGCTTTCGCCGGCGTGGCGGGTGCGCATGATGCGACAGCCCGTGACGTGCTTGTGAACATCTTTGAGGCGACAACGGCTGCAACGGAAGCCTTCTGATCGCCGAATCAGGGATGATCCGGCAGGCAGTTTGCAGCAGGTTCGGATTGCTCGTGCGGCGCGAAAAAACACTGAAAAACCGGCGGTTTCCGGCCGTTTGAGCAAAGACAGCCGATGCAGCTCGAGAAGGCTCGCGTGCCGGCGCGCGCCCGCGCGGCCGGTTGCGTTGCAGGCATGGGGATCGCAAAAAGCGCGTATTTCCCTGTTGTTTGCGGGGAGGTGCGCGTGCAGAATCGGCCGGGCAAACACGTTTCCAGCGGTCCGTACGCGGAGATTGCGCATGGGAAAGAAGTCAACAGACGCGATTCTCATTGTTGGAAGTCCCGAACAATGGCCAGACCTGAGGTATGCAACCGGTTTCTGGGCCGCGGACCCGGTGGTCTTCCTGGATGCCGGCACAAGACGCCTCCTGGTGGTGCCCGGCATGGAATACGGGCGCGCGGTGAACACGGTCAGGGGAATAGAGGTGGCAACGCCGGACCGGCTCGGATTGCCGCCGGTGCGGCGGAGAAGGATCGAGGAATGGGCTCTTGCGGCCGTCAGGCGCACGGGCGCGAGGAAGGTGACGGTTTCGGGAGCTTTTCCGCTGTCCGTGGCGCGGCGGCTGGAGCGGGCCGGGCTGAAAGTGTGTTGCGCGGAGGGCGCAACATACGAATCGCGGGCCGTGAAGCGGCCTGATGAAGTTGCGAAAATCTCGCAGGCCCAGCAGGCGGCGGTGCTGGCGATGCGGGAAGCGGTTCGACGCATCGCGGCAAGCAGGCCGGACGAACGCGGACGCCTTGTTCTGCGCGGCGAGGTGCTTACTTCGGAAGGGCTCCGCAACACAATCCAGTCGGTTCTGATAGCGCACGGCTGCATTGGCAGGGACACAATAGTTGCATGCGGGGAGCATGCGGTTGACCCGCACGATGCCGGGTCGGGCCCACTGCTCGCGGGGCAGGCGATCGTTCTCGACATATTTCCGCAGCACACGGAACACGGTTACTGGGGCGACCTGACACGGACCGTGGTGCGCGGGCAGGCGTCGCGCGAGTTGCGCCGCATGTATGCGGCTGTCAGGGCGGCGCAGCAGGCGGCTCTGGCTGAGCTGCGGCCGGGCGTGGGCGGCGCGCGCGTGCACAGGGCGGCGCTGAACGAGTTCAAACGGCGCGGGTTCGAGACGGTCCTCGGCGATGCGCGCCCGAAGGGGTTCATCCACGGCACAGGCCATGGTGTGGGCCTGGCGATACACGAGCCGCCGTCTCTCGGCCTGAGCCCGGTTCGGATCCGCAAGGGCCACGTGGTTACCGTGGAGCCGGGCCTGTACTACCCCGGAATCGGTGGGATCAGGATAGAAGATACCGTTCTGGTCACTGCCCGCGGATGGCGGTACCTGGTGCCATGCGAGAAGCGGTTCGAACACTGAATGGATGCCGGGGGGGCTGAAATAAAGTGCGCAGGTGTTGCGTTGAGACAGCGTAACGAGGTTTGGAAAGGAGCCAGGTCATGAACAGGTCCAATTCATCCATCCTGCTGGCAGGAGCGCTTCTCGCGGCAGGCATCGCGTGCGCGGAAGGCGTGCCGCCCCCGCCGGGACCGGGCCCGGAAGGCAGGCGCGGCCCGGGAAGGGAAATGGGGCGTCAGGAGGAACCTGGCCAGGAGCAGGAGAATGCCATACATGAACTCCTGCGGAACCCCGAGACGGCCGAACGCGCCGGAGTAAGCAGGGAACAGATTGAACAGCTCAAGACAGCTCTTGCCGGAGTGCGGGAGGAATTTCCGAAACTGCGCGCCGCTCTGGAGAAAGCGGGCATGGAGCAGGCGGGGCTGATGACGGCGGAAAGGCTGGATGAGGCCGCTTTGATGGCGGCCGTTGAGAAGGCGGGCGCCATCCGCACGGAGATGGCGAAGCTCAGGGTGAAGTCTCTGCTGGCCGTAAGAAACACGCTCTCGCCGGAACAGATCAACCGCGTACGCGCCATGTCCCGCGAACGCCCCCGCAGGCCGCTTGGCGAGCACTGGCGCGAGAGACACGAAGGCGTAGAGCGCAGACGGGATGGCGGCCCCGGAATCCAGCCACCGATGCCGCCGCCGGACGGCCCTCCGCCGGCCCCGGAGTTCTGAGCGCGCCGCCGGGGCGCTGCCCTGGATGCGTGCAAGCCGAACGGTGAAGGAATGATCAGTCCGCCCGCGTGATGTCCGCGCCAAGCTTGCGGAGTCTGCGGTCCACCGCTTCATAGCCGCGGTCGATTATCTGCGCGTTGTCTATGACGCTCTCGCCGCGCGCGCACAGGGCCGCGATCAGCATCGCCATGCCCGCGCGGATGTCTGGACTGACGACATGGATTCCCGTGAGCCTGGCGCGGCCGCTTATGATTATGCGGTGCGGGTCGCACTGAACCATGCGCGCGCCCATGTCGCCAAGCCGGTCGGCAAAGTGCATCCTGCTTTCGAAGAGTTTCTCGAAGAAGAGCACGTCGCCGCGCGCCTGGGTGGCGACGACCAGCGCCACGCTCATCAGGTCGGACGGGAAAGCCGGCCAGATGCCGTCCTCGATCTTCGGGACCGCGGAACCGAAGTCATTCACGATGGCCAGCCGCTGGTTCGCCGGGAGGCGCACTTCGCCGTCTGACACGGTCCACTTCACGCCCAGCCGCCTGAAGGGGCGGGCGATCACCTCGAGATGCTGCACCGGCACGCCCTCGACGATCAGTTCGCCGCCGGTAACGGCCGCGGCGGCGATGAAGCTCGCGGCGTCAATGTAATCGCCGCTCACGCGGTGGCGCACCCCGTGGAGCGACGCGACACCCTCTATCCGCAGGTAATTCGTGCCGATGCCGCGAATGCGCGCGCCCATGCGGTTGAGCATGTGGCAAAGATCCTGCACGTGCGGCTCGCAGGCGGCGTTGTAGACCGTCGTCGTGCCCGGGGCCAGCACAGCCGCCATCAGGACGTTCTCCGTTGCAGTGACGCTGGCCTCGTCGAGCAGTATCTGCGCGCCGGCAAAACGGCCACGGCGGAAGATGTAGCGGTCCTTGCCGTGCACGCTTATTCCCAGCGCGGCGAGGCCGAGAAAATGCGCATCCAGCCGCCTGCGGCCTATGATATCGCCGCCGGGCGGGGCAACGGTTACCTGCCCGTGGCGGGCCGCCATCGGGCCGGCAAAGAGAATCGTGGACCGGGCGCGCCGGCACAGCGCCGGGTTCAACTTGCGTCGACGCAGGCCGCGCGCACAGACGGTGACCGTGTGCCCGGCGATCTTCACGTCCGCTCCGAGCTCGGAGAGAAGCTCCAGCATCGTTCCGACGTCTTCGATCTGCGGGACATTGGAAAGGCAGACGGGCTCGTCCGTGAGGACCGTGGCTGCCAGCATTGGCAGCGCGGCGTTCTTATTGCCCGGAACGCGAAGGCGCCCCTTCAGCGGAACGCCGCCGCGTATGATGAATCTGGCCATGCGTCAAACCGACCCTTCCCGGCCCGCGGCCGCAACGGGGAGTCTCAGGCCAGCAGCCCCTTCGCGGTTGCGACGACGTTGGCAGTCGTGAACCCGAACTTCTCGGCCAGCGTCTTGTATGGCGCCGAAGCGCCGAACCTGTTGAGCGCCACAACCTTGCCGCACCTGCCCACGTAACGTTCCCACCCGAACGGCACACCGGCCTCGATGGCGATGCGTTTGGCGCAGGCTTTCGGGAGAACTGATTCCCGGTACTCTTTCGGCTGCCTGTCAAACATCTCCCACGACGGCATGCTGACGACGCGCACCCGGGCTTGCGCTGCAAGCGCGCGGGCGGAGTCAATGGCAAGCTGCACCTCGGAGCCTGAGGCGATGATGATGAGGTCCGGGTCGCCTTCGGCGGTCTGGAACAGCGTGTAAGCGCCCTTTTCCAAGTTCGCGGCGGCCGGGTTCGCGGTACGGTCTATCACGGGGATGTTCTGGCGCGAGAGCAGCAACGCCACAGGCCCTTTCTTGTGTCGGAGCGCCGCCGCCCACGCCGCGCCGGTTTCGGTTGGATCCGACGGCCGGATGACGGTCATGCCCGGCATGCAGCGGAGGCTGGCGATATGCTCGACCGGTTCGTGCGTGGGTCCGTCTTCGCCAACGTAGAAGCTGTCGTGTGTGAATACATAGATGACCGGCAATTCCATGACTGCGGCGAGACGCAGCGCGGGGCGGCAGTAGTCCGCGAAGACGAAAAAGGTCGAGCCGAACACCCGCAATCCGCCATGCAGCGCGATGCCATTCATCACCGCGCACATCGCGTGCTCGCGGATGCCGAAATGGAAGTTGCGGCCGTCGTATCTGCCCGGCGCGACCGAGGCGGCGCCGTCTATCAGCGTGCGAGTGCTCGGGGCCAGGTCCGCCGAACCGCCGACAAGCTGCGGAATCGCGGCGGCGACGGACTGGATGACCTTGGCGGATGCCGACCGGGTCGCGACCGGGGTTGCGGGGTCGAATTTCGGCAGGCGCGCGTCGAGGTCGACGGGGATTGCGTCGTCCATGTACTGCCGCCACAGGGCCGCCTTCTCCGGGCTCGCCTTTGCCATGGCCTTCATCCTGCGCCGCCACGAGGAGGCGAGTCGTTCGAGCTTCTTTGCGCGGGCGCTGAAGAGCTCGCGTACGCGATCCGGCACGTGGAACGCCTGATCTTCGGGCAGGCCCAGGTTCCGCTTGGAGGCGCGGACCTCGTCGTCGCCGAGCGGTTCGCCGTGAACTGAGGCGGTATCAACCTTGTTCGGGCTGCCTTTGCCGATGTGGGAACGGGCGATGACGAACGTCGGCTTGTCTTTTGACCGGCGGGCCTTGCGCAGCGCGCGTTCGATGGCGTCGAAATCGTGTGCGTCGGCGCGCAGCACGTTCCAGCCGTACGCCTGGAACCGCCTTGCCGCGTCGTCGCTGCATGCGAGGCTGGTGGCGCCTTCGATCGTGATGCTGTTGTCGTCGTAAATGAGGACGAGCCGGTTCAGCTTCAGATGCCCGGCGAGGGAACAGGCCTCGTGGCTGATGCCTTCCATGAGGCACCCGTCTCCGCAGAAGACATAGGTGTAATGGTCCACCGGGGCGAACTGGGCGTCGTTGAACCGGGCCGCGAGCATACGTTCCGCAAGCGCCATGCCCACCGCGTTGGCGATGCCCTGGCCGAGCGGCCCGGTGGTTGTTTCAACACCGGGAGTGACGTGGCGCTCCGGGTGGCCGGGCGTGCGGCTTTCCCACTGCCGGAATGCCTGGAGTTCGGAGACGGGCAGGTCGTAGCCCGAGAGATGGAGCAGGCTGTAGAGCAGCATGGAGCCGTGCCCGTTCGAGAGCACGAAACGATCGCGGTCAGGCCACGCCGGGTCGGACGGGCAGTGGTTAAGGTGGCTCAGCCACAGGACCGCGGCGATGTCCGCCATGCCCATCGGCATGCCGGGATGGCCTGACTTCGCCTTCTGGACGCCGTCCATGGCCAGTCCGCGTATCGTGTTTGCGACAAGTGTGAGATCGCCGTGATCGAGCTTCGAAGCCATTATGGTCCTCCTCGGTATTTCTCCAACCCCTTGGCGGGTAAGGCGCAGGAATGTCCCATATCCCGCCCTGCTTGTCGAGTCCGCGCCGGCAGCGGCGGGTCTCGCCGGAATTCCGAAGGAACCCGACCGACACGAACGAGAGAAAGACGGCATTGTTGCATACGGGCCCCTTGGAGTCGCCCATGAACGAAGCCGGGACCGTCGGCGCCGCGGGTCATTCCGCGAAGGTCATGGCGGAGACGGGGAGGAGATGGCGTTTCAAGAGTGCGCGGATCTCGGCGTTCGTGAGTTTCTTGCGCCGCCAGATGGCGCGGCGCTTTCGCCAGAAGACGGGCAGCCGCCGCAATGCGTCGAACCAGGCTCTACAGATGGTCAGTCCGAGTTTCATCGGCCCGATAGACCCCGTGAGTTCGCGGGCCAGCCCGTTGCCGCCTCGCGCCGCGCGCAGACCCGCGAACAGGCGCCGCGCGGTGTGCCACGGGCTCGCGAGAATCCAGGAGAGGGGAAAATACTTGATGAGCACCCAAACGCGGTTTCGCTCGATGAGGTAGACCTTGCGCGGCGAAAGCCGGCCGGCCGTGCTGGAGCCGTGGTGGAGAACCCGCGCCGCAGGCTCGTAAATGCAGCCCCAACCGGCAAAACGCAGGGCGAGCCCCAGGTCGGTGTCGTCTCCGTAGGCGAAGAAGTCTTCGTCGAAACCGCCGGCAGCACGAACCGCGTCGGCCCGGTACAGTGCGGCGCACCCGCTTGCCAGCAGGGTGGGCCCGGCTTCGTCGTACGGGGCGGCGTCCGGCTGCATGTGCCCCCGGCTTCGGTTCAATCCGTCGGCGAAGATGTCGTGACCTGCATTGTCCAACATCTTCGGATTCGATGCGCAGAGGATCCTCGAGGTGACCATGCCAAGCCGGGTGTCTGCACGGGCGCGGTCCAGCAGCCGTTCCGCCCAGTCCGGCGCGGCGACGGCATCGTTATTCAACAACAGGAAATAGCTCCCGCGCGCCGCCGCAAACCCCGCGTTGTTGCCACCGGCAAACCCTTGGTTAGAAGTCAGTTGCACAAGACGAAGGCTGGGGCCGCAACGCTCGACGGCCCGGCTTTGGGAACCATCGGTGGAAGCGTTATCCACAAGAACGATCTCCATGGAGCCGGCGAGCGTCTGGGCCATGAGCGAGTCGAGCGTTTCGTCCAGCAGCGCGCCGCCGTTCCAGTTGACCACGATAACGGAGAGGAGCGGTTGCGGGGCGGAGGAGAATTGCGCCGTGGTGACGGATTCCATGGCCGCAATCTAGTGCAGGCGGGCTGCCCGGACAATTCGAAAGCCTTGGAGAGCGCGGTTGTCGGCGCGATGTCGGCAGACGCGCTCGAGAAAGAGCGCGAAAACACACGCGCGCGACCGCCTTTTGGTTGACATGTAAAGGTGGCGTCCGTAAGTTCCAAGGCTCGTCAAATCCGCTCTCTGCAAGGCCGGGCGTGGTGCCCGGTTCAAAGACGCGGTTTTCCTGATTCCGTCGCGAGACGGCGTGTCCGGAGGCTCGAAGAACCATGGCTGCGAAGAAGACCAAAACTGCAACCCGCAAGCAGGCCGGAAAGGCCCGCAAGTACGTCTACATGTTCGGAGGCGGCAAGGCCGACGGCAAGGCGTCCATGAAGAACCTGCTCGGCGGCAAGGGCGCGAACCTGGCGGAGATGTGCAGGCTGGGCGTCCCCGTGCCTGCCGGTTTCACGGTTACAACGGAATGCTGCACCGCCTACTACGAGAACGGCTGCAAGTTTCCGCTCGAGCTCGAAGGCCAGGTTGTTGCCGCCCTGCGCAAGACCGAGAAGATCATGGGCATGGAGTACGGCAGCGCGACGAACCCGCTCCTGATTTCATGCCGCTCCGGCGCCCGCAAATCCATGCCTGGCATGATGGATACCGTTCTGAACGTGGGCCTGTGCTCCACGACGATTCCCGGCATGATCGCCAAGACCGGCAACCCGCGCTTCGTGTGGGATTCCTACCGCCGCCTGGTGATGATGTACGCGGATGTGGTGATGGAAAAGGCGGAGGGTCGCGCGCCGGCCGAGGGCAAGGGAATCCGCAAGATCCTTGACGAGGCGCTTGATCACTACAAGCACGAGCGCGGCGCGGCGTCGGACACGGATCTCAGCGCGGATGACCTGCAGAAACTCGCCGGCGAATTCAAGGCTCTCGTAAAGAAGCATCTCGGCAGGGAATTCCCGGACGATCCGATGGCGCAGGTATGGGGCGGAATCGCGGCGGTGTTCAAGAGCTGGAACGGAAAGAAGGCCGTGTCCTACCGGCGCATCGAGGGGATCCCGGATGAATGGGGCACCGCGGTGAACGTCCAGGCGATGGTGTTCGGCAACATGGGCGACTCCTCCGCCACGGGCGTGGCTTTCACGCGCGATCCCGCGACCGGTGAAAACAGGTTCTACGGCGAATGGCTCGTCAACGCGCAGGGCGAGGATGTCGTTGCAGGCATCCGCACGCCGAGCCCGATCAACGACGACACGAAGAACGAGCAGAACAAGCACCTGAAGAGCATGCACGAAGCGATGCCGCGGACGTACAAAGAGCTTGATGCCATACGCACGAAGCTCGAACGGCATTTCACCGACATGCTCGACATCGAGTTCACCATTCAGGAAGGCAAGCTGTGGATGCTCCAGTGCCGCGTCGGAAAACGCACGGGCACGGCGGCGCTCAACATGGCGATGGACATGCTGGCCGAGAGGCTGATCGACGCGAAGACAGCGGTCATGCGTGTTCATCCGAGCCAGCTCGACGAGCTCCTGCACCCGATCGTTGACCCGCGCGCAGAAAAGGACGCGCAGCCTCTTGCCAAGGGCCTGCCTGCCGGCCCCGGCGCCGCATGCGGCGCGCTGGTGTTCACAGCCGAGGACGCGGTGGCATGGCACCGCGACGGGAAGAAGTGCATTCTCGTGCGCGAGGAAACCAACCCCGAGGATGTCGAGGGCATGCGCGCGGCGGCGGGCATCCTCACGGCGCGCGGCGGCATGACGAGCCACGCGGCCCTGGTGGCCAGAGGCTGGGGCAAGTGCTGCATAGTCGGCGCAGGCAGCCTTCACATTGACGCTCGCGCGAAAACCGCCAAGCTTGCGGGCACAGACGTCGTCCTCAAGGAAGGCGACGTGGTTACGCTCAACGGCACGGCAGGGCATGTGTACGCGGGCTCGCTCGCGATGATTGACGCCACGGAGAACCCGCGGTTCCAGAAGTTCATGAAGATGGCCGACAAGTTCCGCAAGATGGGCGTCCGCACGAACGCCGACACGCCGGCCGACGCGAAGGTCGCCCGCGCGTTCGGGGCGGAGGGCATCGGGCTCTTCCGTACCGAACACATGTTCTACGGCGAAGGCAGCGACGAGCCGCTCTTCCTGCTGCGGAAAATGATCCTGAGCACAACCGCCGACGAGCGGCGCAATGCTCTCGGGGAGCTCAAGGTATTCGTGAAGCGCGACATCAAGGCGACGCTCGAGGCGATGTCGGGCCTGCCGGTTACGATCCGCCTGCTCGATCCGCCGCTGCACGAGTTTGTGCCGCAGGGAGCGGACAAGCAGGCGGAACTTGCGCGGGCGCTCGGGATAACAGCCGAAGAAGTGAAAAGGCGCGGAGAAGCCCTGCACGAGAACAACCCGATGATGGGGCACCGCGGCGTGCGCCTCGGTGTGACATATCCCGAAGTGACCGAGATGCAGGTGCGCGCAATCTTCGAGGCCGCGGCAGAGATCATCGCCGCGGGCGGCAAGTGCAAACCGGAGATCATGATCCCGGTTACCTGCGACGTGAATGAGCTCAAGAACCAGAAGAAGCTGGTGGAGAGCGTGCACAAGGAAGTGTGCCGCGAGGCGGGGCGCAGGCAGATTCCACACATGGTCGGGACAATGATCGAGATCCCGCGCGCGGCGCTGCTGGCGGACAGGATGGCGCAGGAGGCGGAGTTCTTCTCGTTCGGGACCAACGATCTGACCCAGATGACGTTCGGGTTCAGCCGCGACGACATCGGCGGATTCCTGAACGAGTACCTCGACAGGAATATCCTCTCCGCGGATCCGTTCCAGACGATAGATCAGAGCGGAGTCGGCCAGTTGATCGGCATGGCTGTGAAGAAAGGCCGTTCAACCCGCAAGGAACTGAAGGTCGGCATCTGCGGAGAGCAGGGCGGCGATCCGGCATCCGTGAAGTTCTGCTACGAGAACGGACTCAACTACGTCTCGTGCAGTCCGTATCGCGTGGCCATAGCACGGCTCTCGGCGGCACAGGCTGCGCTGGCCTGACGGCCGGCGATTGACGGGGATAAAGCGGGCGGACAGGCGGAGAACCTGTCCGCCCGCTCTTTTTTTGCGTCTTTCCGGCGTCCGGCGCGCTTGGCATACTCGCGCCCTGCAAGAAGGAGGATTAGTCCATGAGCACCGACGAGATAAAGGTTGCGATTCGCGATGTGCCGGATTTTCCGAAGCCCGGCATCATATTCAAGGATATCACTCCGGTTCTGCAGGACCCGCGATTGTTCAGGGCCGCCGTGGACATCTTCGCCGGACGCTGCAAGGCGGCGGGCGCTGACGCCGTTGCGGCAATCGACGCAAGGGGGTTCCTGTTCGCGGGGGCGGTCTGCGACCGGCTCGGGCTTTCGCTGGTGCCGGTGCGCAAGAAGGGCAAGCTGCCGTACAAGACCTACGAGGAAAGCTACGAGCTGGAATACGGCAGCGCGACGCTGACTGTCCACAGGGACGCTTTCCGGAGCAAGGCCCGCGTAGTCGTTATGGATGACCTTCTTGCGACCGGCGGCACCGCCGCCGCCACGGCGCGCCTTGTTGAGCGCGCCGGCGGACAGGTGGCGGAGATAGCGTTTCTGGTCGAACTGGCCTTCCTCGACGGCAGAAAGAAGCTCGCGCCGCACCCGGCGTTCGCGGCGGTTGTGTTCTGAAAGGCCCTGCGCCCCGGCAGACACATCGGTTGCTTCCGAATGAGGCCGTTTCCTGAGCCGGGGGTATGTCAGAGCCCGGTGCAGGTCAGCCGAAATGCCTGCAGCCGCGGAGAAACGCGAAGACGGAACAGGTCCGTGCAGGGCACTTGAATGATACGGCGCGCCGCCGCGTTTTTCGATGGTCCGCGGCGGCGGGATGTCATACAAGGCGGACTGTCCATGAACTCCAGCGAAGACACGATAGCGGCAATCGCCACGCCGCCGGGACAGGCAGGCATAGCAGTCGTCAGGATCTCGGGGCCCGATGCCTTGAATATAGGCGACAAGCTGTTCAAGGCGCGCTCGGGGCCCGTTTCGGCGTGTGCAGGGGGAAGCTTTCTGTACGGGCATCTTGCAGATCCGGCCGGCAAAGACGGCGGGGATCTGGATGAGGCAATAGCACTCATCTACCGGGCGCCGCACAGCTATACCCGCGAGGATGTGCTGGAACTCCAATGCCACGGCGGCCGCCAGTCGGCCGGGCGCACGCTGCGCGCAGTGCTTCAGTGCGGTGCGAGAATAGCCGATCCCGGAGAATTCACGCGCAGGGCGTTTCTCAATGGCAGGATTGATCTCGTTCAGGCGGAGGCGGTTGCGGATCTGATCAGCGCCCGGACCGAACGAGCCGCGCGCGTTGCAGTTGAGCAGCTTGAAGGACGGCTCTCAAGCTCGCTTGCAGATGTCTATGATGTGCTGCTCTCCCTTGCGGCAGACGTTGAAGGATCGCTGGATCTCGATGATGATGAGATGGAGCGGGAACTTCCGGCAGATTGGGCGCAGCGCCTTGAGGTGGTCAGAGGAAACCTGCAGGCGCTTCTGAGCACATGGGGGGAAGGCCACCTTGTCCGTGATGGCGCACTGGTTGTCATATGCGGCCGCCCCAATACCGGCAAGTCCTCTCTGATGAACGCCCTCCTCGGGAAACCGCGAGCCATTGTGGCTCCGGAACCGGGCACAACGCGGGACACCATAGAGGAAGAGATGATTCTCGAGGGGATCCCCGTGCGGCTCGTGGATACCGCCGGCGTCCGCAAGACCGACAGCGCAATAGAAGGAGAAGGAGTAAGACGCGCGCTCGACCTTCTTGCAAAGGCAGACCTGGTCCTCCATGTCGTGGATACCTCGGTGCCGGCGGATACCTCGTACACGTGTCTGGACGAAGGCCTTTCAAAGACACGGCGCATAGCGGTCCTCAACAAGAGCGACCTACCGCAACATATTGCGGCCGAAGCGGTTGTAAATGTCTCAACCGTGACGTGCTGTGCTCTGAAAGGAGATGGCGTAGAGAGCTTGCGGAAGGAAATGGCGATGTGTTTGGGGGTGTCGGAGAACCGTGAACCCCACGCCGTGATAAGCGAGCGTCACCGACAACTTGTCGAGAAAGCTCTTGTCGAGCTGGGCCTGGCAGCCGGCAGCTTCGACGGGAACCAGGATCTGGTCCTCAGCGCAATACATTTGAAGGCGGCAGCGGAAGAAATCGGAAAGATACTCGGGCGCTCATACACGGACGATGTTCTGGATTCGGTTTTCTCACGCTTCTGCGTCGGTAAGTGAACAACGGGCGCCAGGTATTACGTCAGGTCGGCAAGGAATGACATCACACCCGGAGTATGATGTGGTGGTTGTCGGTGGCGGTCACGCCGGCTGCGAGGCCGCTTTGGCTTCGGCGAGGATGGGCTGCCGGACGCTACTGGTGACGCTGCGGAAACTTGATATCGCCTGTATGCCCTGCAACCCGGCGATCGGCGGCATTGCGAAGTCACATCTCGTGTTCGAACTCGACGCTCTGGGCGGCGAGATGGCCCGAAACGCCGACTTCACCGGGATACAGTTCCGGCAGCTAAACACCAGCAAAGGCCCGGCCGTCAGATCGAACAGGGTGCAGTGCGACAAGGACGCGTACGCACGTCGCATGCAATCGGTGATTCAGCTCCAGGCCGGGCTGGATGTGTTGGAGGCCGAAGCCAGCGGCGTGATCGTCGAGCATGGAGAAGTGACGGCTATCGAGACCGGCAGCGAAGATAGAATCACATGCCGGTGCGCCGTTCTTACACCGGGAACCTACCTGAACGGCAGGATTCACGTGGGTGCTGAAGAGTGGCCGGGCGGACGCAACGGAGCGCCGTCGGCAGACAGGCTCGGATCCTGCCTGCGCGCGCTGGGTTTTCCCATGGCGCGCCTGAAGACCGGGACACCGCCCAGACTCGCAGCGCGCAGTCTGGACTACAGCCGGATGGAGCCCCAGCCCGGGACCACGCCGCCACCGTTCGTTTCGTGGAGAGGCATGAACTGGCGGCGATTGTTCCACGTGGAACAATGGGATGAGTTGACTCCCTGGGAGCCTGGGTCGGACCAGATGGCATGCTATTTGACTCACACGACAGACCGGACGCATGAGATCGTGTCGGGCAATCTGGGTCGGAGCTCGCTCTATGGTGGGATGATAACAGGAACAGGAGTGCGGTACTGTCCTTCTATCGAGGACAAGATCGTGAAGTTCACCGGGAAGAAGCGCCACCACGTGTTTGTTGAGCCGGAGGGGCGTGTCTCGGGCGTGGTCTACCCGAACGGGGTTTCGAACAGTCTGCCGCGTGATGTACAGGAAGAGATGCTGAGATCTCTCCCGGGTTTTGAGGATGTAGAAGTACTCCTCTGGGGCTACGCGATAGAGTATGACTTCGTGGATCCGCGTGAACTTACGGTCGGGCTGGAGACAAAACGGGTGAAACACCTGTATCTGGCTGGACAGATCAACGGGACAACTGGTTATGAAGAGGCTGCTGCACAAGGTTTTGTAGCTGGTGTGAATGCTGCGCTGGCGGTTCAGGGCCGTGAAGCGGTGGCGTTTCAGCGGGCGGAGTCGTATGTGGGGGTCATGGTTGACGACCTTGTGACCAAGGGAACGAACGAACCATACAGAATGTTTACGTCGAGGGCGGAGCGTCGCCTCCTTCTTCGACAGGACAATGCCAGGTTCCGTATGCTGGAGAAGGCCCGTTACATTGGCATCGCGGATCGCGACGCCGTTGAGGAGACGGTGAGCTACAAGGCCCTCATCGAGGCCGAGATGGCGAGGCTGGTGTCGGTGCGCAGTGGGCAAGCCACTTTGTTGCAGTTTCTGCGTCAGCCTGGTGTTCTCTACGCCGACTTGCCGGGGCACGACGCATCTCTGCCGCCGGCAGTCGTCGAACAGGTGGAAACGGGAGCTAAATACCAGGGCTACATTGAGCGGGAAGAGCGCCTTGCCGCTGAGGCCATACGCACTTCGAGTACCCCCGTACCAGCGGATTTCGACTATGCTGCAGCAATGCCGCTGCGATTCGAGGCCAGAGAGAAGTTCTCCCGTGTGCGGCCTGCGGATCTGGGTCAGGCCTCTCGGATTCCGGGGATAAGTCCGTCCGACGTAGCGGTTCTCGGCATACTTCTTAAGAAGTCAGCAGCCGCATCGAGGAGTTGAACCCCTCAGCCCGCGTCAGGACTTCGACGGATTGCCGGGAAAGCTCAGAGCGTTCACCTGGTGAACCGCACACCATATGCTCATGGCATGCTCAGCAGCATCCGACCTGTCATTGGGCTCAAGAGGAGTTACCTCGTAAACCTTCATGTTCATATAGAACAGGGCGGGCATGCTTTTCGACTTCAGCACCGTGCAGTCCGAGGTATGAGTCAGGCTCTTCATCCTCTACCAGCCTTCCCGGAGATGATGTAACTCCTTGATCTACATCACACTCCACATGAGAACTACGCAAGTCCTATGCCATCGAATTGCTCAAGCCCTTCATAAGTTGCAACGGGTTGCGCAAGAGAGTGTTGCGCAACACGACCAAGGGTGCCTCAGGATCTGTTGGCCGGGATTTCGCATGGATGTGAGACAGAAATGACACATTTGCGGCGGCGTGTTTTTCGGTAATGTGACCGAACGTCTCCTCCCCCAGAAGTTGTCAGGATGCGGTAGGGGTAGCGTTACAGCGTTGCAGGCTGGGTATGACTCCTTGTGAGCCGTAGGTCGGCCTGAAAGCCGCGGGAGCGGTTATTCACAAGATCATTACAGCAGGTCGTGCATCGCAACAACTTGGTCCACAAGGTGTTCGGACGTGCCGAGCAAGGAGGTGAACACAGGGCGCAAGCCTATTGCGGAAACCCCTGCAACGGATGTCTCGCCGTCTCAAGGGCTGTTGCGAGAGTGCTCCGGACTCCGATGGCTGCTGTCCGGTCCAGAGCAAAATCGAGACCTGAGGGCGATCACGATTTCGACTCTATACCGCCTTTATATTCTCTCTGTCAGGGTGGACCGCTTCCATGCCGGTGGTGCGGCCATACTTCGAAGAATCGGCCGGAGCCGAAAATGGGGGCATGTTGTCTTGCGTAAGTGTTTCTGAAAATGATCAGCGCTACCGTGAATCAATACGCGTTACCGTCCAATCGCCGCGAAATTCCAGGGTGAAAACGAGATTCCGTACGGCGTCCGGCCCCACGCCGTCGGCTTCCACGCGTGCAGGGACCCGTGCGACCGCGCCGATCACGGCTGCTTCGCCGACGCGCCAGGACACAGGAGTGAAGGAGGCTGTGGCGCGGCAGGAGGGAGCCATGAACGCAGCGCCGTCTCCACCTCGGGAGAGAACCCGGAGCAGTTCGTTCACGACAGCAGACGCCTGTGCCGGCGCGTTTTCTGAGTCGTCGGAGGCGCGACCGGCATTGCGGATGAGCGCCTCCTTCACGGCCTGGTTGGAGCGCGCCTCTTCCCGGTCCCTCTTCAGGCCGGCCAACAGCCTCTTCGCCTCCGCGGCATTCGGCGCTTCGGGCCAGCGCGAGAGCGCAGTTGACACGGTGGCGATCGCCTCATCTATGTCCATGCTGCGTCGCGCCCTGTCCATCTCGGTCCGGAGCAGGCCGGCTTCCGGGAATTCCCGGTCCTGCATGTAGGCGCGGACCACAGTGATGGCAGACAGGTAGTTCTCCCTGGCTATTGCCGCGGAGCGGACCCGGCCGATGCCGCCGCAGGCTGTGCAACTCAGTTTGCCTTTGCCCATGCAGGATGTGCATGCGCCCGTTCCGCGGCAGGAAGGACATGCGGGCCGCGTGTTAATGCCGCCTATCACGGAGCCTGGAATCCAGCCCTTCCCGCCGCAACGGCTGCAGGCTGGGCTGCCGCGGCAGGCGGCGCAGGGCATGGACTTGCTGCCGTTGCACGCCGGGCACGGGGCGGTGAACTTCTCCGGGCCGAGAAGGGCCGCGGCGTCGGAATCCGCCGGTGTCTTCAACAGAGCGGTAATGACCGCGTCTGCGCGGGTGTCTTGTCCGGCCGCCAACAGGCCCAGGGCGTACACCGCCGCCAGGCGTGTCCTTATCTCGTCCCCCGCCTCGATTCCGGCCGCCGAAGCGCGAAAAGTCTCCAGTGCGTCGGCACTATCCGGCGTCTTGAGAAGTTCGTCGCATATGAAGCCGGCCCGGGCGAAAACCGCCCGGTTGGTGGTGTCGGCCGAACTGCGCAGGCACATCAGTAGAACCAGCAAGGCCGGAAGCGTTTTCACGCGGCAGAGCAAACCACACCGCCGCTGCGCGCGGCAAGGCTCTTCGGTTCGGCGCGTCAGATCGTACGCACCCGGGTTGGCCATGGCGTGGGCTGCGGCCTGCGCAGACCTTCTCCTGACGGAACAAGCGGCGGATTCCTGTTCGTCTCCCGCTTGGAGCAGGGCGCGCAGCGAGTGGTAAATCACCACGTTGGAGGCATGCTTGCCTCCGCGCCTGTCCCGGAATCCGGCGCGCACGCTAGTTATGAACAGTGCGTTGTCCCCCCGGATCATCAGCCCATTGCACTGTCATCCCACAGGCAACGTTTCACGATCACAAAACCCCGTATTTGCTGATGTTTTGGAATAGTGTGCGAGATTGTGATTCTTGAACTTCCCTTCGTAATCCTACTCATAATCCTCTCTGTGACAGATGATTACGATTACGATCAGGATTGCGATTAGGATTCCTGTGGGATGCCAGTGAGCCCATTACCATGCCCGCGCGGGTTCTCGGTAAGGGGAACGCAAAGCACAGATCACCGCTCTCTCATGATCATGTGCCCTTTGTGCGCGACCCCCACAGGGAATGAGGGTAAGCGCCTGAAGCGATCAGGCCGGCAATCTGTTCAGACACCGCCGCGCGATCCTCGCGGTTCGTCATGCCCATCCACGACGACGAAGCGGGCAGGACAGTCACTGTTCCGCTGCCGGAACTGATGATCATCTGGACTGCCGCAGGCAGATAGAACTCCGCGCCAGGTTTCGACGCGTCCGTTCGGAGAAACGTTCGGAACCCTTGGTCCAGGGCCTGAAACACAGAGGTCTTGAACCCCCACATGTTCATCGAAACAAGTTCCGATCCGTCAAGAACCCGGTTGCCGGCCCGTGGTCGGCCATCCACAACGCCTATCCCGGTCACTTCCTCAATGTTCTGCAGACGCGACGTCCCGTCTGCGCGGCAAATACCGCGCGCCACCGTTCCGTGCGGCGAGAGCGTGGACTGGAGCGAGAACCCGACCATCGCGTGAGCGTGCGGATCGTCCGAGGTGGATCGCAGGAAATCCGCCAGCTTCTCGAAAGAATCGCGGCCGTAGAAGTCATCAGCGTTTATCACGGCGAATGAGTCGCCCACTGCTTCACCGCAGAGCAGAACCGCGTGACCGGTTCCCCATGGCTTGCCCCGTCCCTCCGGCGCGCTGCACCCGGGCGGAAGAGAGTTCAGTTCCTGAAAGACGTACCGCACGGGCATTCTTTCGCCTATGCGCTGTCCGATGGTTGCCCGGAAATCCGGTTCGATGGCCTTCCTGATCACGAACACAACCGAACCAAACCCGGCGCGCACGGCATCGTGGATCGAATAATCAATGATGAACTCGCCCGACGGGCCCACCGGGTCCATCTGCTTCAGGCCGCCGTACCGGCTCCCGATTCCGGCTGCCAGCACGACAAGTGCCGGTTTCGCTGTCTCGCTCATGATCCTCCTCCACCCGTCCCGACCGCGGCCGGGCTTGGACTTGCTACGGGACGGGCCGGAGAATAACATGACCCCATGTCGCAATCAAAGGTAGCCGTAGTTCGCACAAGTCCGGCGACCGTTCTCGCCGATTACCACAGGCTTATGAACCTGGCCGGCTACCAGTCGGCACTCCCGAAAGACAGGGACACCGCGCTCAAGGTGAACATAAGCTGGCACTTCTTCATGCCGGCCGCATCCACCACGCCGTGGCAGCTTGACGGCGTGATCAGGGCCATGAAGCGCGACGGCTACAGCACGGACCTCATACACGCCTGCCACAACCGCACCGTCGTCATAGACGCCCACTTCGGCGAGGAGCAGAACAAGCAGATCAACGTCGTCCGCAACCACGGGCTTCGCAACATCCATCTCTACGAAGGCGAGGAGTGGATCAACGTGCGCGAGGCGGTCGGCGCGCTCGCGGACGGGTTCCTGTGCCTGAACAAGGTGTACCCGAAGGGCTTCATGATCCCGAAGAAGTTTATCGGGTCCAACATCATCCACCTCCCGACCGTGAAGACGCACGTCTTCACGACGACCACGGGGGCAATGAAGAACGCGTTCGGCGGACTGCTGAACGAGCACCGGCACTGGACGCACCCGGTGATTCACGAGACGCTGGTGGATCTCCTGATGATCCAGAAGAAAATCCACAGCGGGCTATTCGCGGTCATGGACGGCACGTTTGCCGGCGACGGGCCGGGCCCGCGGTGCATGGTGCCGTACGTGAAGAACATCCTGCTGGCCTCGTCCGATCAGGTGGCGATCGACGCGGTTGCGGCGAAGCTCATGGGCTTCGACCCGCTGAAAGACATCAAGTTCGTGCGGCTTGCGCACGAGCTGGGGCTCGGCTGCGGCGATGTGAACAACATCGAGATTGTCGGTGATGCGGACGTTATGAACGAGAAATGGGATTTTGTCGGCCCGTACAGCAAAATGACGTTTGCGAGCCGCATGCAGCACAAGATCTACTGGGGGCCGCTGAAGAAGCCGCTGGAGTGGTCGCTCAAGACGATCCTGGCCCCGTGGTCGTACATCGCCAGCGTTCTCTACCACGACGCCTTCTGGTATCCGTCCCACCAGGCGCTTGTTCACGGAATCCTCAACTCGCCATGGGGACGGCTCTTCCACAACTGGGAGAAGCTCCAGCTCGCGCCGGGCGATCTTTCCACACCCGGCTGGTCAGACGTGGGCAGTGAACCGCTGGACCTGAAGCCGGAAACCATGAAGCTTATCCGCAAATCGCTTTCGTTGCTGGGCACGTGTGTCAGGGAGGCTCCTGAGTTTGCGGCGCGGCGGCGGCACAAGCCGTCGTGACCGAAGGGAGGCGACTGCAATGGACAGATGGATCAAGGCCGCGGACGGGTTGGTAACGGTTCTTGCAAGGAATCCCGAGACTGCGACGGAGAAATGGGGCACCGTCGCCGTGACGGTGATTCTCATGGTCGTGGCGTTCGGTTTCGTGGCCCGGCTGATGAAGATAGCGAACACAGACCCGGCGCGCTCGTTCGGGTCCGTCGTGCTTGGCGGCATGATTGCCATGGCCGCGGCGATAGCGGCGCGGGAATACCTTGCCGACCGGTTCGGCAGCCGCGTCGGCCCGTGGATTCCGCTCGTCTGCGCGGTTATTGCGTGGCTCGCGATTGTTGTGCCGCTGACGGGCCTGTGGCACAGGTCCAAGTACGGGGAGACCCTGTTCCCGTGGGTTTCCGCCATCGTGATGGGCGTCATCGCCGTCTTCCTCGTGTCGGCAGTGCACGACGCGTTCATGTCGGGCAAGACGGACGCCTCGGCGATCAAGAAACGGAACACAGAGATCAAGGACCACTTCTTCAAGTGATACCGGGGCGCCCGTAGCTCAACTGGACAGAGCATCTGGCTTCGGACCAGAGGGTTGGGAGTTCGAATCTCTCCGGGCGCGCCACCCTTTCTCTCGGGTCAACACCGGTAGCTGTCCGCAACCAGTGGCATGGTTATATCCTGCCCACGGACGCATTGGGGTCAGCCCTTCACAATAAACATTGCAGGGGGAGAATAGGCATGCCATATTCCGGGCATGGCAAGACACCTGCGAGTGGAGTTTCCCGGGGCGATATACCAC
>VGWI01000013.1 GCA_016873655.1 Lentisphaerota bacterium | reverse complement strand
AGCAGACAGCTTCCGTTCCTCCCAAGATGAGGGTACTCTGGAGAGTCCCTTCGCTGAGCCGCGATTCCTTCGTTGCGTCGCTCGCCGACGCGCTGGGAACAGGCCTGCTGGCGGGCGCGGTCCAACCGTTTGCCGGCGTCCTCGCCCGGCGGCTCGGCGCGAACGCGGAACTGCTCACGGTTCTCTCCATGGCCCCGTTCATCGGGTTCCTGTTCGCCGTGCCGGCCTCGCGCCTCGTCTACCTGTACCGCTGGGGAACACTGCTTGCCGTCGCCCGGATGCTCATCCGGATACCTTTCCTGTTCTTCTTCTGGATCTCGCAGCCGGCGCTTTTCGTAGGGTTCCTTGTATGGTCCAGCGCGGTTGACGGCGCCACCAAGCCGCTCTACGAGTCGCTGACCCGCGCACACATCCGCGTCTCGGTGCGCCCGGCGCTGTTCAAGTGGGTCCGCATCATCAACATCGCCGTCTCACTGCCCGTCGCATGGTTCACCGGCAAACTGCTCGACCGGTCGCCGGACTCATACCGCTGGGCCTTCCCGGCCGCCGGCCTGCTCGCGATCCTGTTGGTCCTCCCGCTCTCGAACCTGCCGCGCAGGTTTCTTGAGGGATTCGTCAGGCATACCCGGATCAACGTGCTCACCGAACTGCGGGTTCTCGCCGTGGACCGGCGATTCCGGCTATTCATGCTGATCTTCTTCATCGGCACTTTCGGCGAAAAACTGCTGATGCCGGTAACTCCGATATACTTCTCGGATATCCTGAACCTGCGCTACACCCAGGTGGGAATGGCAACCGGCCTTGTCGGGCCCGTGTGCGGCATAGCCGGATTTCTCTTCTGGGGATGGCGCATGACGAAGGTTCCGACCCTGAACATCGTCATTCTCTGCATGTTCCTGAAAGCGGTCAAGCCGGCCATCTGGGCGCTCGCGTTCCGCCATCCGGACCCGGTGCTGTGCGTCGTGGCCGGGGAAGGCGCATTCCGCTTCATAATCGCTGGCATGGAAATGTCGGCTTCGCTGATGGTGCTGCAGATGGCGCCGTCCGGGCGTGTTCCGGTCTACGTTGGATTGCACTACCTCTTCATGGGAGTGCGTGGACTTGCCGGGCCCCTGGTCGGACTGTGGCTGTACAGGTCCGGCGTGGGCATTCAGAACATCTACTGGCTAACCGCGGGGGTGGTGACGGCAGGCGGGCTGGCGCTGGTACTGGCCCGCGACGCCCTGCGCGGAGACGCCCGGCCGCCCGCCGACGGACAGTTCCCCATCACGCCGCCTCGCGGCGTATCGGGCTGAGCTCACTCAGCAGGCCGGACCGCTTCAGCCTTCACACGAGGCAAGCATCTCCTGCACCGCCGCCCGGAACGACGAGTAGCTGTACGGCTTCCTGATAAAAGCCGCCAGAGGGTCTTTCAGGGCATCCACCTCTTCGGCCTTGTTGTAGCCGCTCGAAAAGATGATCGGCACCTTGCTCCCCGAACTCCGGATCGATTCGTAAGTCTCGGCTCCGCCGTACACAGGCATCGTCATGTCCAGCAGCACGACGGAGACGTCCCTGTCGTCTTTCAGCATCTTCAGCGCTTCCGCGCCGTTGACCGCGCTCTTGGTCGCGAATCCCATCTTCTTGAACATGTTCACCGCAAGCGACCTGACAACCGGCTCGTCATCGACAACGAGCGCGGTTCCTTCCCCCTTCCATTCCTCGCGCGAAACAGCGTCGTGGTTCGCCTTTTCGGCCAGCGGCTTGGCGGAGACCGGGAGGAAGACCGTCACCGTCGTGCCCTTGCCGAGTTCCGTATCCACCTTGATCGCCCCGCCATGCCCGCGCACTATGCCCAGCACGGCGGCCATCCCGAGTCCGCGCCCGGCGAACTTCGTGCTGAAAAACGGATCGAACATCCGCGCCTTTGTCTCCTCCGCCATGCCGCACCCCGTGTCGCGCACTGACATGGAGACATAACGCCCTTCCGGCAGGTCCTCGCCGAGCACTGTGAGCCCGAGCGTTTCGCGCGTGCAATACGCCTCGGAAGTGACAACACGCACAATCCCCGGTTTCTCATCCAGGGCCTCGGACGCGTTCACGACCAGGTTCATCAGCACCTGCCGCATCTGGGTGGCATCGCACTCCGTCGAAACCAGCGGCTCTGCAAGGTCCAGAACGAGCGAGGCCTTCTTCGTTACCGATATCTCCAGAAGTTGCCGCATGTCATCCACGAGCCGCGAAAGGCTCAGAACCTCCAGGGTCAGGTTGCCCTGCCCGGAATATGCCAGCAACTGCCCGCACAGTTCCGCCGCTCGCTTGGAACTGGACACCACCTCACGAATACTGGCGTAGGCTGGCGACGAAGCGGGCATTTCCGCCATCGCAAGGTCGGCGTAGCCAAGTATCCCCGCAAGCAGGTTGTTGAAATCATGCGCGATCCCTCCGCCGAGAAGCCCAAGGCTTTCCAGCTTCTGCGTCTGCAGCATCTGCTCCTGCATGCGCGTCCTGTCCTCCTCAGCCTGCCGCTGCTCTGTCACGTCCATGCATATCCCGGCGAGGAGGAACTCGTCTTTCTCGTCCGGGAGCGCGAAACGGTACGTGTCGAAAAATCGCTTCGACCCACGGATCGTCACCTCTTCCACGCGGCGGAGAATCCCCGCGCCCACTTCAAGATTCTTGTCATCCTCCCTGAGGCTGGAGGTCATCTCAGGGGGAAGTATCTCGGAGTCGGCCCTGCCGACGACCGACAGCTCGTCAACGCCGAGCGTACTGGCGAAATGCTGGTTCACGTAGACGAACCTGCCAGCCTTGTCGCGTATGAACACGCAGGCGGGAAGGTGCTGCATAAAGAGGCGGAACCGCCGCTCGCTGCCGCGCAGGGCGTGCTCGGCTTCCATGCGCTCGGTGATGTCGCGGATCAGGACGACGGCGCCGCCCTGGTCTCGGATCGCACCGGTTATTATCTCCACCGGGAAAGTGCGCCCGTCGCGGCGGCGGCCCGTCGCGGTGCCGAGATGAAACCCCACCCTTTCAAGATACGTGAAGAGCTCGTGTTTTCTTCCCGTCAAACGGCGGTCGAAATAGAGCAGGTCCGTCTTGCGCCCAACCACTTCATCGGGCTTGTACCCGAACATCGCCTCAACGGTCGCGTTGCACATCTGCATAGTGCGGTCGGGCGACACAACGAGAAGCACGTCCGGGCTGATGCTGCCTATCACGGCTTCGAGCTCGCGCTCACGGAACACCGCCGCAGACCACTGCCTGTAGGCAAGCCAGAGCAGGATGAGCAGCCAGAAGAAAAGGACGTTCACGATCAAGTCCGCAAGCGGAATGTAGAACTGCTGCTCAAGGAAACGGCGGAAAGGATCGGCCAGTTCGGTGGTCAGGCGGTACGCGGACAGGACTATCAGTATCCAGACGCCGAACCAGAGATGCGCCCTGCTGCGCGCACTCTGCAATCTGAAGAGCACATTCGGATTGCCGGGCATCGCCGCCTCCTTCCGCACTGTCGGCGGAATCCTATCACGCAACCGCAGTTCCATCCACTAACGTTTGCGCTTCCTCCGACCCTCAGCTGGACGGCGAAGTACCCGCTGGCCCGTCGGGACCGGGTTCGAGCACGAGCCTGAACCCGACAGTCGGTTGGGACTCGCCGGAAGGAAGAAGAACCTGCGTCCGGCAACGCAGCGATTCCTCGCCGCAGGAATCCCATGCTCCGCCGCGCGCCGCGGTTTCGCCGCCGGAAATGTCCGAAGTCCATTCCCACACGTTCCCCGCAAGGCCGTGTATCTCCCACGGGTTCGCCCCGCTTTCCTTCACCGGCGCCGTCAACGCGTACCCGTCCTGGTATCCGTCAATGTACGCCCAACCCCAGGAAAGTCTGGCCAGCGCGCGGTCCGCCACGTTGCCGAAACGCGGAGGCCACTCGCCGCCCCACGGGAACGGACGCCCGTCGCCGCACTCGGCCATGAGCATCCACTCTTCTCCAGTTGGCAGCCTGAGTCTCGCGCCGGCAGGCAGACGGCCCGCCTCCGCTTCCCGCCGCGTCAGCCACTCGGCAAACGCCGCCGCGTCCCCCGCCGTGACCCGCACCACCGGATTAGAGTCGCCGTCCATCTCCTCGCCCCGGAATCTTCCGGCCCAGTGATCCGGCCTGAAACGCCGGTACTGCAGGTTGGTGACCTCGTAGCGCCCGGCCCAGATGCCCGCCGCGGGGATCCACACAAACTCCATCACCGGGTCGCCTGTCTCCAGGTAGTGCGGCACAAACGGCGCGGAAACAGGCCTGGGCAGCTCAGTCGGAAGAACGTTCTCCTGCCCGGTCGCCGCGGCAACTTCAGGAACAGGCATCGCCGCCTGCACAACGGAAGCGGTAGGCGCAGGCGAAGGAACCGGCGCCGCCGGAACGGAGGCGGACGGCTCGTCCTTCTGCCCGGTCAGGAATCCACGCAGACGCTCGCGCTCCCGCGGATTGGAGGCAAGATAAACCGCCGCCCACCCGAAGACGCAGATCATAGCAAGCAACAGGACGGACGGAACAAGGATCCCCACTCTCCGCCCGCCCCGTCTCCCCGCCCCCGCGCCCGGCCTCGGGCTCCCGCCGGCCCGGGACGCCGCAATCAACGCTTCAGCCGCCTTCGCCATGCCGGTCCGCCAGGCATCTATCCAGTGCGGGGATGTTACGAAAAGCTCCAGTTCGGGCGACGGCTTGATCTCCTCGAGCCGCACGGGAAAGATGTCCTTTCCTTTCTCGAACGCGCGGGCGACTTCGCTCTCGACATGGCGCGACGCGTTCGAGCTCGATGAAAGAAGGAAGACCAGCGCGGAAGACCGCTCAAGCCCGGCCACGATCTGCGCGCCGTACGGCTCGCCGGGAGTCACATCCCTGGGCGCTATCCAGCACACCGCGCCACGCGACTCAAGCTGACCGCACAGTTCGTCGGCCGCCTCGCGGTCCTTCGATGAGTGACTGATGAAGAAAGACGGCCCGGTCCGCCGCGCGCCCCCCATGACCATGACCTCCCCTGTGAAGCACGTTTGCCGCACGAGCATACGGCCTGCCAGCCGTCCGCGCAACCCATTGCGAAGGACCTGGAACCACGCGCTGCCGCAGATTGACAGAGCAGGCGGGGTGGCGTATCCGTGTTCTCCGAAATCTGGAATCCCGATTGAGTAGGTTTCGAGATCGGACATGCACGGATCATTGCCACGAAACGCAGGCTGCACCCGGCCGCGCGGCGGCGCCGTCATGGCGCTGCGCCTCGCGTTGCTCGCGCTGACCCACTTCACGGCGGCGGACGCGCGGGCCAACGGATGGCGCAATGACGGCTCCGATGTCTGGCCCGGCGCTTCGCCGCCCGCGGTGTTCGACGAGGAAGCCGGCGTCAACATTCTGTGGGTCGCGGGTATGCCCGCTGAATCCTCGGCATCCCCTGTTGTCGCGGACGGACGCGTCTTCACGCTCGCGGAGCCGGATACGCTCCTGTGCCTTGACGCCGGTTCCGGGGCGATCCTGTGGGCGCGCAAGGTTGATGTCTTTTCCGCGATGCGACGCCCGGAACGGCGCGCGGAGTTCGAGTCTCATCATTCCCGTTTCCATGAGTGGTACTTCGCCAGGCGCGGCACGCCGATCCGCGACGAGTGGAAGAGGCACATCGCCCCGCGCCTGAACGCGCTGGGCGTTCCGGAACCGCGCTGGTACGAGGCGGGCTACACCTCGTCAACCCCTGTCACTGACGGACGGCGGGTCTGGGTCCGCATCGGGACCGGCGTCGCCGCATGTTTCGACCTGGAAGGCAACTTGCTGTGGTCGGCGCTTTACCCGGCCGGCCGCGGGCACGATCTCGAACTGACCTACGCTTCGCCGCTGCTCAGGGATGGGAAGCTCGTCTTCACGTGGGCGCCGGAGACTTGGCAGACGGACGGAACGGCATGGGAGTATCAGGGACTTATCGCGCTGGATGCGGAGACGGGTAAGAGGCTTTGGAAAAGCCGCGTTTTCCGCGCGCCGGGCTGGGGATGCGGCTCGCCCGTCATCGCCCGCGCATCGGACACGGACCTCGTCGTTTCGGCCGGCGGCGCCGTGGCGCGGCTGGACAATGGCCGCCTGCTGCATCGCGGCATCGGGATCTGCGGCGAGGCCGCGTCGCCCGTCGTCATCGGCGACGGCGACACGGTTCTATTCGTGGAACAACCGTCTCACATGCAGGGCAAGAAGCTGAAGAACCTTCCGCGCCGCGAAGGCGATTACGTGTACCCGGTGAGGATCGAACTCGGACGCCGGAACCGCCTGCGGCTGGAACGCGCGTGGGAAAGGGATGACCTCACAACCGGCCGCCACCACCCAAGCCCGCTTGTCTTCGACGGCTTGCTGTACCTGCTGGACCGCGACCTTAACCTGTCCGTATCGGACGTTTCCACCGGCGAACCGTGCTACAGGGCCAGAATACCGATCGGACGGCAGGACCGGGCGAAAGGCGGGCACTGGCGGTACCCGTCCATCTCGGCCGCCGGCGGAATGCTGGTGGTCAACTGCGACTTTGGCGTGTTCGCAACTCTCAAACCCGGCCGCGTGTTCGCCAAGCTGGGAGAAGGGGTCCTGGCGAAAAAGACGTCGGCATGGGTGCCAAGCCGGCCGTGCTTCGACGGAAACCGGATGTATGTCCGCACGGACAAGGCGCTCTACTGCATCGGCCCCCGGCCGGCGCCAGCGGCCGCTTCCCGGTAAACGCCGATCGTCTCCTCCGCAACCTTGTCCCACGAAAACAAAGCCGCGTGCGCGGCGCTCAATTCCTTCAACCGCGCCAGCCGGCCCGGATCGCCAAGGCAGCCGGAAATCGCGCGCGCCAGCGCATCTTCGTCGCCAGGCGGCGTCGCCAGGCTCCGATCCGGCACGTATTCGGGCAACCCGCCGACATCGGTCACCACCATCGGCAGCCCCCACGAAAGCGCCTCCGCGCCAACCGCGCTCTGGGCTTCGAACCTGACATAGGGAAGAACCGCCAGGTCCGACGCCGCAAAGAGATCGTCCGCCATCTCCCTCGACACGAATTCCGGCCATGCCCGCACCCGCCCGGCAAGAGGAGAAGAACGGATCAACTTATCGTAGGGCTCCCAATCCACCCAGGGCCGACCGGCAACCAGCAACATCGCATCCGGGGCGGACACCCTGGCGAAAGCCTTCAGGAGAACGTCCAGCCCCTTGTACCGCCGCACGGCTCCGAAGAACAGCGCCACGCGCGCCGATTCCGGCACTCCCAGACGGTCACGGGCGCGCTTTCTCTCCTGCGAACCGGCATGGCGCGCCGGATCAACGCCCATTCTTATGCGCCGCAGCTTCCGGCGCGGCAGCCGCAGATGCTCCGACGCCGCCTCAAAGTTCGTCTCGCTGTGCACTATGCACAGATCCGCCATGCGGCAGAGCAGCCGGCTGGCCGGACCCCAAAGCAGGGATGGCTCATGCGGCAGAACATTGTGAATGGTGACGATTACACGCTTGCGGCGCAACCGGCTCACGGCGGCAAACACCAGCCATACGGGAACGAGCGGCAAAGACCAATGCTGGATGTGTACCACGCCGGCGCGAATCCGCAGCGCGGAAAGAACCCATCCGACCGGGTTGTACCACGCGAGATCGCGCCTGATCTCAAGTTCCCCGCCCGGCGGCATGCGAACAGTCGGGTCGGCGCGGCCTCCGCCCGGATGAAGAAACGCCGGATACATCGCGCGGAACGAGACGGCCTCAACCGGAATGCGCCTGCCAAGCGCCGCGACAAGCCCGCCGCAGTAGCCGCTGATCCCCGCAAGCGGCGGAAGCGAACCCGCAAGAGCGACCTCCGGCCTGGTCGCGGTCACCGCGGCCTCCCCGCCTTCCGGGCGGCAGGCATAATGCCCTTTGCCGCGCCCAGGCACCACGCAACCTTGAGCGCCCAGACAAGCGGAAGAGTATGCCACATCCGGAGCGGCAATCCGTCAAGACAGAGCCTCACAACGACGCCGAGCGCGATTACCGGCGAAAGCGCGGTCAGAAAAAGACCATTTCTTAAAATGAACGGCGTGCGCAGGACGGCGGCGTAACGCCGGCGCAACAGAATGGTGTCGCCTGCATGCAACCAGGCGTAGCGCATGACCGCGGAAACGGGCCGGCATGGCGGATCGTGGACCGTCACAATGCGGCGGTCGAGCCACACGTCCAATCCCATGCTCCGGGCACGCAGCGAGCATTCCGTGTCGAATGCCCTGGTCTGGTCTTCCGCCAGCGCGCCTATCCGGTCAAACGCCGCGCGGGTGAGGCCCATGCCCCCGCCGGCAAGCATGTTGGCAGGACCGGCCTTGTCGGATGGAAGAAACCCCCCGACCAGCGCCACGTGGTGGCTCAGCATCACGTACCCCCTGCCGGGCGCTTCGGCAATGGCGCACCCGACCACGGGATGCGAATCGAGCGCCTCCGACATCCGGCGGACCCAGTCGGGCCCCGGCACGCAATCGTCATCCGTGAACAACAGCTTGCGCCCGGAAGAAGCGCGAATCCCGATGTTCTGGGCCGCCGGAATGCCCACGTGACCCGGCGCCCTGAGATAGGTTATCCATGCCGATGACCGTGCCGCTTCCCCGCACACCGACGGCGTATCGTCCCGCGAAAAGTCATCAACCACAACCAGCTCAAACCCGCCCGGCACCGGCTCCTGCGCCGCAAGCGCCTCCATGAACCTCTTCAGTATGGCCGCCCTGTTTCGCGTGGCGACAATTACACTTACTTCAGTCAAGGCATCTCTCCGGTCGAAACGGTTGCCGCGAAAGGCGTGAGTGTCAGACCCAGGCGGACAACTTGTCAAGCGCCGCGCCCGACTACCACCGGCCCCGGCGAGCCCCGCGCCGCCCTCCGCCCGCCGTGTCTGACCGGATAAGACCGTCGGAGGTCACGCTCCGGCAGGCGCGCGCCGCGCAAAGAGGAAAGCTCCCGCAATAGATCTTATTCCTTGATCGTCCGCGCCGCCGTCTGGTAACAGGCTACCTTCCGTGCGCGTTGGTGCGCTCGTCCGGAGATGCGTATGAAGATACCGCTCAACATGAACGGGGAGCCCGTCGCCGGACCCGACCGCTTGCACCGTCTCGCCGCCCTGACCACGGCGATCGCCGGCGCCCGCCGGGGCGACTGGAACTCGAAGCGGGAACTGCTCCGCATGTTCCACCCGCTGCTCGGAACGCTTGCGGAAAAAAGGACTTCCGATCCGGCCGAAGCCGCCCGCCTTGTAAAGGCAGGGGAGGAAGGGGTCGTAAGAGCAGCCAGGAGATTCCCGAAGGACAGCGCCCCGGATCATTTCGAGGTCTTTGCGCTCAAGTATATCGAAAAGCGTATGGACGCCGGGCCCGGCGGATGGTTGAGCAGGCTGTTCGGCCGGGCATGAGCCATCCCTCCGGCACAGCGCCATCCAGTACGTGCGTCTTCACGCCCCCGTCGCTCACGGCCACGCTCGACCTCTCCGAGATGTTCGATTCCGCCCGCCCACTCGAAGTGGATGTCGGCTGCGGAAAGGGTCGGTTCCTGGCAGCGCGGGCGGCTTCGCAACGGGACGCCAATTTTATCGGCATGGACCACCAGCTCTCCCGCATAAGAAGGACAGACCGCAAACTTGTGCGCGCCGGGCTGAACAACGCGCGCCTGCTCCGCGTCGAGGCATCCTACGCGCTGCACTGGCTCATCCCAGGCGGATCCGTGCGCGCCTACTACATCCTCTTCCCCGACCCGTGGCCTAAAAGACGCCATCACCGCCGTCGCCTCTTTTCACCCGACTTCCTCGACGACATGGACCGGACACTCGCGCCCGACGGCGTCATGCACGCCGCGACGGATGACGCCGACTACTTCGAGGCGATAGGCAAGCTGTTCGCCGCGGACGCGCGCTACGCCGGAACGGAGCCTTTCCTGCCGACCGACGAGGAACGGACCGACTTCGAACTGCTGTTCACCGGCAAGGGAAAGAAGGTCTACCGCTGTTCCTTCAGACGGGCTGACGGTTCCCGTCCGCCTTCCACGCGCCCGGCAAATCCGTAGCAGCGATAGACATGGAAGATATGCGACGGCTTGCCGCCGCGCAGCGTCTCGAAACGCACCGGCTCAGAGTCAACTTTCTCAAACAGCGAAGCATACTGGTCCGGCCCCCTGAAATCGTGGTTCTCGTCAACGAACAGCGCGTCCCACCCCCTGTACTCCGCCGGCTCGAACCAGAGCATGTACTGGCTCGGCCTGCGCCGCAGGGTCGTCGCCACAACACCCGGCGACAGGTGAACGCCTAACTGACTGGTGGCGTAGAAGCGGTGACAGAATACAAACGTGCGGCCGGGCATCGGCATGGCCGCCATGATGTTCTCAACCTGGCGCGCGGATTCAGGCCAGCCGTGCACGTCGTTCGAAAGGTCATACTCCGGCTTGAACGGACCAGGCACGGGGATGGACGGAAAGCGGCCGTTGATCTTCTCCGCAGCAGTTCGGGCTGCGTCATACAGGCGGCCTGTGACCGGCACCGCGGCCGCAAGATAGACAACGGCCGACATCAATGCGGCGAGGATGCCCGCCGTCCACGCCCAGCGTCGCCAGCGCACGGAACCGGCATCAAGCGCCCTGACAGTTACCACTGCGACAGCCAGTGCGCCCGGCCACCATCCGACTGCCGGCCAGTGAGGAAGAATCTTGCCTACAGCCCCGAAGAACGCAAAGAAAAGCGCCACTACAAGGCACGACAGCGCAACATACCGGTCCGCCGTCTTTCCCGTTCCGCGCCCGCGCAGCAGCCGGACAAGCGCGATGACGAGAAGAACGGCCAGAACCGGAGAAGCCGCCGCCATCTGGCCGCCGATCACGTTCGCGAGCTTCTGCAGCTCGAACCGGCCGCTGCCTCCGCCGTGAGCAAGCTGGAACTTGTAGGAAACCCACCCGTGCGTGGCATTCCAGAAGACGTTGGGCGCAAAAACGAGAAATGCGACCAGGGCGGCGGCATAGGGTTTCGGTGTCTTCAACGCCCGCCTGCCCTCCCCGCTGAAAACAATGTATATCCCAAGCCCCGCTCCGAGCAGCACGGCGTGGTACTTGCTCAAGAGCGCGCCGCCGATGCACGCGCCGGCAAGAAGCCACCGGCTCCAGCGCTCCGTGCGCAGCGCGTGCCAGCCGGCAAGCAGGGCCCCGCACCAGAAGAGGTTCAGCGTGGCGTCCGGCAGCAGGGCCATGCCTATCATCTGCTGCATCGGCATCAGCGCAAGAACAACCACCGCTCCGGCCGCAACACGCTCATCCCCGTAGAGCGCAAGGGCGAGTCTGCGAAGCAGGTACAGCGCCCCGGCCCAGCAGAGAACCGGGCCCAGCCTGGCCGCCCATACGCCTCCACCCAGCAGCTCTCCGAGCGCTCCGAGAAAACCGACCATCGGCGGATGATCGAAGTATCCCCATGCCAGGCGCCGCGCATACATTACGTAGTGGCTCTCGTCGGCGCTGAGTCCGAACGTCCCGGCAATGAGCAGACGCAGGAGCGTCGCTCCAACCAGCACCGCCCAGAACAGCCTGCGGGCGGAAGCCTGGGTTTCCGGCGACGAACAGGATGACTGGCCCTCTTCCATGCGGCGGAGAATAGCACCCGGCAGACCAGCCAGCAACAGCCCGGCTTACTGCCCGGCAGGTCGGCATGTGGAGGCGGAGAACGTTTCGCTGGCACGAAGCGGGACGGAAAGAAAGAAGGTCGTTCCGTGTTCCTCGGACGTAGTGAACCACACCCGGCCCTTCAGATACTTCTCGCCAAAGAGCTTCATGCTGTAAGTGCCAACCCCCCTTCCCCTCCCTTTTGTTGAGAAGGATCGCTGAAACACCTGCAACTGAACACACCTCGGCATGAAGCCGCGGTTATGGACCGTGAATATTCCGAGACCGGTCCTCGGAGAACATCCAACCAGGACGACGTCCCCGGGCTGGGAAGCCTCGACGGCATTCTTCACCATGTTGAAGAGCACCCGGTGAAGCAGCGAACGGTCGGTCGTGAACGAGAAATCCCCGCAAGACTGGCGCTGCACTACGGCAGTGTCGGGCCACCACCTCCGCGCCGCGTCTGTCAGCTCCGCAAGCATGTCCAGCCCGCTCACGCCGCTTTCAAGCTCAAGGCCCAGTCTCCCGTCTTCCGCGGCCAGCAGATTCCGCTGAGCGCCCACCTGCGCGGCAAGCTCCCTTCCGGCGACCTCGATGGAACTCGCCAACCGGGACGTCTCTTCAGGATTGGACGCCTCGCCGAGCATTTCGGCGTGGCCAACGATCGAGGTCAACATGTTGTTCACATCATGGAAGAAAGTCTCCTCAAGCACCTCCCGCCGCTTCTGGTGGCGGATATCGGCGAGCGTGAATATCACGTACCTGTGCCCGTCGAACCCGAAGGGAGAAGCCCAAGCCATGAACTCGTAGGCAGCGCCGCTTGTCGTGGTAATCCGGCATTCCTGCGCCGTCCCGACCTGGCGTGACTGGGCGTTGAGAATGGCCCTTACCGCACCGCACTGGCTGCAGAACTCGCTTGTGCCGCAACCCGCCGCACGCTCGCAAGCATGTATGCAGTTGAGCAGCTCGCCCGGACGCCTGCCGAGGACTTCATCATCTGATGCCGCACCCAGCATCCGCTTTACACTGTCGTTCGCATAGACAACCTGGCGCCAGCCGTTGAGAATGAGAACCGGCGACGGGATCACGTGCGTGACGTGGTCTACCAGCCCCGCGCGCGCCACTCTCTCTGAATCCTGCTTGAGTTCTCCGGGCTCGGACCTGTCCGCAGGCGCGAACATGGTATCACCTTGGCTCACTGCACTCCCGCCTCCCGGCCAGGACGGGCACAGCCTCAAAGGGCTTCTTCCCATGCCCTCAAGTGCATCATCCGTTCACGGTTACTACAGCATCTATCTTGCCACTGGATCCGGCCGGATACCGCTCCCGAACAGAGGTCAAGCGGGCCACGCCCGCCCGAACCCTCAAAACACTGCATATACCCGCACTTTGGGTTTTCGCCATTCATTATCATGTCGGAAAAGTCCTACACATAAACGCCCGATGCCTTGCCTGACGCCGGCACGGGACATGGCCTTTGGGACTCAAGAATTAGAACCTGACAAACCGCTATGGGTTCGCATGCCACCTTCATTTCCGATGACTTCACCCACGCAAACATGATTCACCGTCGCACGCAAGCACCTCGACCGTCGAGTGCCGCACTTCCGGAATCGCTCCAAGGAGCGCCTTGTAGTGCTCCGCCGGACGCGGATTGTGCGTCACAACGGAGACGGCCACGCTCAGGGCCTCGCCGCCCACCCTCCATACGTGGAGATCCGACACCATGTTGTCGGAGTCGGATTCGATGCAGGTCCTGATCTTCGCGACGACCGCGCCGCTCACCCCGGCATCGAGCAGGATGCCGCTCGTTTCACGCAGGAGCCCGACCGCCCACCGGAGTATCAACCCCGCCCCCAGCAGCGCTACCGCGGGATCCATCCAACGCAACCCGAAGAAACGCACACAGACGAGCGCGCCCATCGCGAGAACTGACGTGACGGCGTCTGCAACAACGTGCACGAGCGCCGCGCGCAGGTTGTGATCGCCGTGCGCGCCGTGCAGGAGCCATGCGCAGACCGCATTAACCGCAAACCCGATAACTGCGACGGTCATGGCCTGTGAGAATAGTATCTCCTGCGGCGTAAAGAGCCGCAACACGGCCTCTCCGACCATCGCCAGCGCCACCATGCCGAGTACAACCGCGCTGGCAAAGCCGCCGAGCGAGCCGACCTTCCCAGTTCCGAAGGAGAACGCAGGATTGTCGCGATGCCTGCGCGCGAACCTGTAGGCATACACGGAAATCCCCAGTGCGAACATGTGCGTGCCCATGTGCCAGCCGTCGGCAAGCAGTGCCATGGAACCAGACAGCCAGCCCGCAACCACTTCGACACACATGGTTGCCGCGGTGATACCGGCAACCCACAGGGTTCTCCGCTCAGCGCCGGAATCACCTGCGTGGAACCTGTGCTCGTGCGCCCAGCGTTCGACCATGCCCACGTGCATCGGATGCCCCCGCAAATGAACCGCCTTCACCGCCGCTCTTCGCCGCGGCCCATCACGACGATCAGGAAAGTTGCCGCCGGCCCCAGCAGGAGCGAGAGCGCCCACCAGAGAAGTCCGCTGCGGTTCTTGCTCTGCGCAAGCCCCGCGTTGATCAGCGAAAGAGTCCCCCATCCCACGACAAACCCGGCCGGGTCATTCATGCTTGACTCCCCACATCCGCCATTCACCCGGCATAGCACACCGGGCGCGCTGCGCAGTCTATTCACCACCCGCGACGCGCACGATCATGAAGTAGCCGTCATCGCCTCCAGGCGGACTGTCAATGAGCGGATCTTTTCAACAACGCCAGCCCGGCGTTGGCCTCCTCGACAACCGACAGGCTCTTGTCCTCGAACGTTGGCCCAATCCTGCGTCAAGGACCGACTTCCCGGGTGTTTGATGGACGCGGCCCGGGCGGGCCCGCGGATCATCAATCCCCGACCGGGGCGCCGGCCGGGGTGAAGGAAAGCGCCATGTTCTTGAAGTATGCAGTGTCGGCCGGTCTTGCGGTCTTGGCCTCGGGCCCCTTGATGAATCGCACGTGGTCGTCCGGCAGCAACGGCCCCGGCCCGTTGCGTTCGCTGAACTCGACGCGGATACGGTACTCCCCGTCGGGAACCGTCTCGCCCGCGGCATTCCTGCAGTCCCATGTCACCCTGTGAGCCCCGTGTGTCTTGAGGCTGGCGCCGGTCACGGCGTCGGTCTTGTTGCCGCCGGCGGCCCTGGCCCACTGGACGAGGTAGCGCCCGTAGTTCTTCTCCCTGCACTCCAGCGTCTTGATGAACCGGCCCTTCGAATCGGTCACCCAAACTGCAAGCACATGCCGGGGAGCGAAGTCGGAGCCCGTGCTCTTCGTATCGAATGAAAACACGACCGTCCCGCCTGCCTGACCCGCCGGGGCGGCGACTGAAAGGCCGGCAAGGTATTCCCGGTCGGCAAGGCTGAGTTCGTTCAGTCCTATGCTGACGCGAGAGCCGGCGGCCGTCCGGAGAACGACCATTCCGCCCCGCATCTCCACAAACTCCGCGCGAACACTGTCGCCGGAGCCGCTCGTCCAGTCCCGGACTTCGGCAGCCGCAACTCCCGCCGCCAGCACGACAACCGCTGCCAGCGATGCAACGGCAAAGAGTCTACTCCGCACTGCGTCCCCCGTCATTCAGCAGGAACACGGCGCTCCTGCCCTCCATCTCGCGCAAACCGTCCCTGTATTCAGCCGGAACGGCGTTGCGTTCGTCGTCGGTATTCACCGGGCCTTCGAATAAAACCGCGCCCGAGCTGTCGGTAACCGACAGACGCCTGTCGCCGTCGGTCTCGTTCAGCGTTACTGTTCTCCCTTCCGCGTCGGTCGTGGTCACTCTGCCGGTCATCCTTCCATTGGCGACGCTTGAAGAGACAGAAGACGTTCTTCGGGAGAAGGCGCCCCGGCGCGGTCTGCCGTCCGGCACACCGGGCTGGGAGGCCCGTGCATTGAGATTGGTCATCCAGTCGCTTAACGTCCAGCTGCTCCAGGAAGGTGTTCGTCCCGACTCCCTCGAGAACGGGGGGAGTTCCTTTTCGACAAGTGTCGCCGTAACTGTAAGCGGCTTCCCTTCCCGGCGAAGCGACAGCTTCACTTCGTCGCCCGGTTTCCTGCTTCGCACAAGCGCAGTTAACTGTTCCTGGTTCACGAGGTGCTGGTCGTCCAGCATCATGAGGATGTCGTGCATGCGGACGGCGTCCGATGCCCCGCCTTCGGCATCAACACGGTTCACAACCAGGCCGAAGCCCGGCGGCAGTCCGATCTGGCTGGCCATGGCGGCATCCGCCGGCGCAGCGCCCACCCCGAGATAGGCCGCCTTTTCCAGATCAGCGGACGACACCGCGGCGGCGAAACACAACCCGGCCAACACAAACTTCACCGATCCGGCTTTCATGGCGGCTTTCTCCTTTTGCTCCTGAGATTGCATGGCCCGTCGGCTTCATGCAGCCGCCGGAAATACTTGAACCCGCGGCGGCGGCTCACACGTGGTCGGTGGTCCGTCCCAGCGCCCGCTCGATGGCCAGGGCAAGGTCCCGGCGGACTATCGGCTTCATGACGAACTCACGGATGCCGGCTTCTTCCGCCTTCTCTCGCGGGAACCTCTCGCTGAAACCCGTGCAAAGCACGATCGGCAGGTCAGGCCTCACCCCCAGCAGTTCCCTCGTAAGCTCCGCGCCTGTCATCTCCGGCATCACCTGGTCGGTGACAACGATATCGAACATGTCCGGGTCGCGCCGGAATATGTTCAGCGCATCCACGCTCCTGTTCGTGACAACGGGCTCGTAGCCGAGCGACTGGAGCATCTTCTCCGCCATCTGCACGATGGCGGTCTCGTCATCAACGAACAGCACGCGCGCACTGCCGGACACAACCGGCCCGGTCTGCTGGGTCTGGTCTTCCTTCTTCTCTTCCGCAATCGGGATGGCAACGTGAAACGAAGTACCGGCCCCCGGCGCGGTCTCGACACGTATGGCCCCGCCAAGCGTTGTGACGATCCCCTGCACGAGAGCCAGCCCCATTCCCGTCCCCTCGCCGCTGGGTTTCGTGGTGAAGAAAGGCTCGAATATCCGCGCCAGAGTGGCTTCGTCCATGCCAGGCCCAGTATCCGTGACCGTCAGGCGCAGAAACCGCTTCTGCTCCCCGCCCCGCAGGTAAGCCCTGGTTGTCAGTGTCGGAAACTCCTTCTTGTGGATATGGCTCAGGACGAATCCGGTCATGCTGATGTCGAGCGTTCCTCCGCCGTTCTTCTTCATCACGTAGACGGCGTTCGAGCACAGGTTCATGAGAATCTGGTGGATATGCGTCGGCATCGCCAGAACCCTGTCCGCCGTCGTGCGGATGGAGCAGTTGACCCTCACGCTCTCAGGCGCGGACGCGGCTATCTGCTTCGACACCTCCTTGATGATCGGTCCTATCCGCATCGGCTTCGTCGTCCGCTCCCCGCGCCGGCTGAAAACGAGTATCTGTTCCACCAGCTCCTTGGCCCGCAGGCTGGCCTGCATGATCTCGTTCAGGAACCCGCGCAGCGGCGAGCCCTCCTCGCACAGGTCCTGGCCGAGCTCCGCGTAGCCGAGAATCGGGGTGAGGATGTTGTTGAAGTCATGCGCTATGCCTCCGGCAAGCGTGCCGATCGCTTCCAGCTTGCGCGCCTGCCGAAGCGACTCCTCCATCTGCTCGGCCTCCCTTTCCGCGTTCCGCTGGGCCGTGATGTCCAGAACCTGGAGAAGCACGCCCCGCGAGCTGAGCCCGCGCTCCACGCCCAGATTCGTCACGTGGATCTCGAAGTGACACAGCCCCTGGCGCGTTGTCGCAAACAAGGCTTCCCTGCGCGCGGCGTCAAAATCAAACGCCACTTCGCAGACAAATGTCTCACCGCGCGCCAGCTTCTCCTTCGCGGATTCCGGGAAGAACCTGCTCTCCAGCAGTTTCACTTTCCGGAACTCCCTATCGTCCGGGCATCCGAACATCCGGAGACATGCCGCATTCACCTGACGCACCGCGTGACCGGCGTCCAGCAGGACCACGCCCGTGGCTGAGTTCGTAACGAGATCCTTAAGCAGTCGTTCGCGCTCGTGCGCCTCCGCCTCGCGCCTCGATTGCTCGCTGAGATCCCTGGCGAAACAGAGGACGCGCGGTCTGCCGGCAAAATCAACGCGGACAGCCATGATGGAGGCGGACAGCAAACGCCCGTTCTTGCACAGGAAGCCGCCCTCGTAGTCGGTCTGCCGGTCGCGGAGAATGGTGTTCACCAGGACTTCCATGCCCCTCATCGCGTACGCGCCGCCTGTTGCAAGGGCGGAGGTGTTGTTCAGGGACATGTACTTGACGTCGGCGGAGGCCGATCCGACGCCCACCGAACGAAAGACCTCTATGTCGCGCGGCGAGAGCTTCAGGAGTTCGTCCCTGGCGAAGCCCAGCGCTTCGCATGCCATGTCGCTGGCGAATACGTAAGGCCCCGGCACGTTGTCGGGCGCAATTTCGTAAGCCAGCACTATCTCGCGGGTCTTTGCAAGGGCATGCTCAAGCCACGAACGGCCAAAGGAAGCGGCTTCAGCCTGCCCGGTGGCAAACGCTTCGCGCGCGGCCGCTTCGTGCGCCTTCCTGCAGGCCTCAGCCACTTCGACCCCGGCCTTCTTGCGCAAGCTGAAAAGCAGAAATACCGCGACGGCCGCGCCCGCCGTCAGAACCGCAACAATGGAGAGATAGACTATGTGATGTCCCACGCCGTCACCCCCCGAATCGCCGGCATGATAGCCTTTCCGTACCGGGCAGTGCAACGGCACGCGGCCGGCGCGGGGAAACCCACGCGTCGGCGCTCAACCCGCCGCCAGACTCTCGCCGATCCTTGCGAGACGGGACTGGACCGACCAGTCAAACACGAAATGCCCGGCCCGCACGACACACCCGCCGATCAGCGACGGGTCGTGCCTTACCCGAAGTTTTGCCTCACGGCCCAGAATCCGGCCCACTTCCGCCTCTATCAGCGATACCTGTTCATCGGTCAGCGGCGCGGCACACAGCAGTTCGCCCGCCGACCCGCCGCCACGCACTTCGATCCTCCGCCGTACAAGCGCCTCTATCCGGGCGGCAAGGTGCATGCCGCCGCGCTCCTGAAGAAGAAGGACGAAGTACACGATCGGCGAAGCAACCCTGCCCCTCAGTATCCCCTCGAGCGCGGCGCGCTTGCCTTCCCCGGTCACTTCGCCTGCGCCTAGAAAGCTCCTGAGTTCGCCGTTGGCCGAATACCATTCGAGAAAGGCCCGGTATTCCTCCAGCAGCTCCTGCGGGGAATCGGTCACGGCGCCCATCGCAAGCAGCAGGTCCGCGAAGGCATCGGCATCGGCGCAGCTAGTTTCCATGAGTCTTCTTCAGCCGTTCTATGAACTGGTCCGCCAGCTCCGCGTGGCGTTCAGGGCTCAGCTCGTCGCGCAGTATCTGCCGCGACACGCGCAGCGACAGGTTGGCGACAACCCCCTTCAGCTCGTCAAGCCCGCGCCTGGTTTCCTTCTCGATGTCGGCCCTGGCCTCCTCGACGAGACGCGCGGCATCCCCGGCGGCGGCTCTGGCGGCTTCCTTCCTCATGTTCGCGGCAATGCGCTCGCCGTCCTCGATTATCTTCCTCACGTCCTCCCGCGCCGCGGCGATTCTCTCCTCGCTTTCGGCGCGCATCTTCTCCGCCTCGTCACGCGCCTTCGCGGCGCCGTCAAGCGCGGAGCGTATGGAATCCTCCCGTTCCTGCATCAGCCTGCGGATCGGGCGAAGGGCAAAACGCGCCAGGAGCCCGAAAAGGATGCCGAAGGTGATGAGAGTCCAGACGAACAGTCCGGCGTCGAAATGCATGCCATCCATGTTGGCTCGACTCCGTTGCGATACAGGTTACCTGACAACGGCGGCGGGCGGCGCAACGTCCGGCGCGGCTTCCTCCGCCGTCTTCTCTTCCTTGCCCTTGCCCACGAGCATGATGGCTATCAGCAGCGCATAGAGACAAAGCGCTTCTATGAACGCGATGCCGAGAATCATCAGCCGCTGTATGGTCCCCGCCTCCTCCGGCTGCCGCGCAACCGCCTCGACGCTCTTCGCGGCCAGTATGCCGATCCCTATGCCGGTCCCCAGCGCCGCTATGCCAACAGCCAGGCCCGCGCCCAGCCAGGCCATGCCTTCAGATGTCATCTGCTTCTCTCCTCCGTTTGCGCCCGGCCCGCCTTCATGGCGCCGGGCTGCCGGCTCAACCGCGCGCTTCAGCCGCCTCCCTGATGTAGATACCCGCAAGAAGCGCAAAGATGAAAGCCTGAATGAAACACACAAAAAGTTCGAATCCGCTCATGAGCACGGCGCTGCTGAGCGGAAAAGCCGACTCGAACCACCGCGCCTGCGAAGCCAGCAGCACAAAGACAAGTATCAGCGCATGCCCGGCGGCCATGTTGGCAAAGAGACGGATCGCCAGCGAAAGCGGGCGTGCCAGCCAGCTCAGCACCTCTATCGGCGTCGCCAGCGCAGCAACCCATTTCGGAAGACCGGCAGGTATGAACTTCATGAAGAAGCCGCCGGGCCCGTGCCTCCCCACACTCACGCAGACCGTCGCCGACAGGACAAGAAAGGCCAGGGCGGATGTAACCGATATGCTGGCCGTGGCCGACTTGATGACCGACGGGGCCGGCAGCATCCCGAGCAGGTTGCCGAACAGGATGAAGAAGAAGAGCGTCATCACGAACCATGCCCATCCGGCGGCCTCGTGGCCCAGCCCCGACTTCACTACCTCCCTGTCAAGGTACTCGATCAGCCCTTCGACCATGTTCCTGAAAGCGCCGCGCGGCACGGCGCCGCCCCCGCGCGGAGCGGCTGCAAATAGAACCGCGAACGTGACTGCGGCGGCGGCCCAGAGAAGAAGGACCTCGTTCGTTATGCTCAGGTCTATGCCGAGGACGGGAGGCAGGTGAAAGAGTACGCGTCTACCCACTTCATGCATGCGGCGACGATACCAGCGGGCAATGACTCATTCAACCAGACTTTGCAGGCACGACTCGATAACGCCGCGGTCCAGTTCCGGCAACGACACCCCGCCGAACCCCTTCACCACCGAAGCAAGCGCGCGCACGTCGCAGAGCGTCGCCCCGCCGGCCTCGACGGGCCCTTGAGGAAGCCTGCCGGAAGCGAAACAGACAACGGGGCGCACCTGCACGCGGCAACCCCTGCCCGCAAGGGTCCGCTCCAGCTCCCGGGCCGCTTCCAGCGCCTGGGCAACCGGCTGTCTCGATGGTTCGGCGCCGTTACAGAGAACCCGCTCGCCGTCTATCGCCAGCCGGCCGCTCCAGTTCTTCGTCTCCACAAGGATCACCGCGAAAGGCGTTACCGCCACGTGGTCGGCATCGCCGGCAGTCCTGCCGCCCGACGAGAGCCGAACGCCGTGGTACACGGAACAGTCGGCGGGCAGAAATGCCAGCTCGTGCGCCACCCATTCCTCACCGCGCGCGCCCTTGAAATAGGATGCAACCCGGCGGCGCGCAAAGGGCAGACTCCAGACGACCGCCGCCGAGAGAGCCAGGAAAAGGAACCCCGTCGCCGCGGGCGTAAGCCCCGGCCACGGCAGCGCCGCGCGCAGAAGATAGCCGGCAACCCCGACCACGAGAAACAGCGGAGCCGCGGCGCGCGTCAGGCCCGTAAAACGGGCCCGCTCACCCGGGCTTCCCCACACCTTCGCATACTCGCTCGACGGCGCAGTCATGGCCGGCGAGTCTACTCGTGCCCCCTCCCCCATGTCGAACCCGATCGGAATCTGCGCCCCCCGTACAAGCCCGCGGGTGGGATCGGCGCCACAGGAGCCTTGCCGGCCTTCGGCTCTTGCGGAATAAGCCCGGTGGGAGGAAGAACGGGATGTCGGGCATGACGCCCTCGCGCGGCCCCCTGGAGACGGCCGTCCCGGCCGTGGCGACCGGATGGACCACGGAACCGCGAACGGAACGCGGCGGTCACCGCCAGCGCCGATAGAAACCCACCGGGAACTTCGCCAACCGGGAAGTGAGCATGTCCGCCATGTCCTGCACAAGATGGACCGGCGGAGAGCTTTTCGGCTCACGGACGGATACCGTAAGAAACAGGCACAGCACGCGGAGCAAGGCGCTTGAGAGAAACAGTATCTGGTACCCGCTCCAGTCATGCCCGACCAGCGCGAAGGTCAAGCCGTGCGCGGTCTTGAGGAACCAGCCTCCCGCTATCGTGGCCAGCCCGGCCGTTATTCCCGTGATGCCGGTTATCGCGGCAACGAACATGGACCTGTTCTCGCGCGGGGCGATCTTCAGCATGTATCCGTTCCTGGCCACGGAGATCCCCGCGTTCCAGGAGGAATCGAGCAGAAAGAACACGGGCAGCACCCACAGCGCGGATTCCTTTGTGATCACCGCAAACACCGCCGCGGCAATCGGCTTGAAGGCCATGCATACGACCATTATGGGCTTGTGCCCGTGCCTGTCCGCCAGCCTGCCCCACATCGGCGAGGCAATGGCGTTGCCTACGCCGTACATGCACCAGATAAGCGTCACCTGCCACAGGGGCAGCCCGAGTTCCTTCAGCACGTAGATCTGCATGAATGACGCGGCCATCATGATCGCCGCGGTCTCCGCCGCGGAGGCAATGAGGAAGCTCCTGTACTCCCGGTGCCTGAAAGGCTCGATCAGAACATCAAGGCTCTCCCGCGATCCGGTCGTCAGGTTCTCCGGCTCCTTCACCTTCGCGAACAGGAGTATGTCCATCACGCCCAGGGCAACCGCCACTGTGACGAGCACCGGGAACAGAACCGTCACAGGCGGCCCCCAGGCAAGCGTGAGGAAGGTGATGATCAGGCTGGCGGCCGTCCAGACGGCGAACATCCAGCGCTGCCTGACACCCCAGTAGTGATTCAGCACCCTGCGCGGAATGAGGTCCGCCATCCACGAGAACCAGCTCGGCGAGCCAAGGTTGGTCATTGCCGAACTCAACGCCACCAGCCCGATCATCAACGGCAGCGTGAATGCCAGGCGCGCGCCGGGAAAAAGAAGCGGAATAAACGCGATCGGCAGGTACGCCAGCCTGCTGGCGATATGCGATACCATGAAGAGCTTTTTGCGCCGCCTGAGCCTCCCCGCCGCGATGGCGCCCGCGAACTGAAGGGAGATCATCACGAGCGGAAGCCCGCCAAGGAGACCGAATTCGAACTCGCCCGCGCCTATGTGCCTGAAGAACTCGGTCGTCGGCGCGGAAGAGACGCCGGTGGCATACGCCATGGCAAGGCAACCCCCGGCGGTCACGATCCGAAGCGCTTTGCGGAGCTCCGACGATCTCGAGCCGGCAGCCGTCACGCCAACACCGCCGCGACGTCAGTGCCTGAAGCTGCGCTGGCCGGTGAACACCATCGCCACGTTCGACTCATTGCAGGCCTCGATGACTTCGTGATCGCGCAGCGATCCGCCGGGCTGGATAACCGCGGTGACGCCTTCGCGAATGCCCACGTCAACGCCGTCGCGGAAGGGAAAGAACGCGTCGGACACCATGCAGCTCCCCCTGATCCCGCCGTTCCGGGCCGCGACATCCCGGTCTATCTCCGCGCGCGCATCCGTGTCCTTGAGATCATTGTAGGGAATCCCGTGCGTCTCCCAGCACAGGCGGTCGGCAAGCTTGCGATACGCCTTGTCGCGCGCGATCTCCGCGACGCCGACACGGTCCTGTTCCCCTGTCCCGATCCCGACCGTCGCCCCGTCCTTGACGTACAGAACAGAATTGCTCGTTACGCCCGCCTCCACGAGCCAGCCGAACAGCATGTCGGCGTACTCTGCTTCAGTCGGCGCGCGACTGACCCTGTATTCCCTGTCCTTGTAAGTGACCGCCGCGGGAAGGAGATCCTCCTTGCGCCGCGCCAGGGGGACAAACGATGTCTGGGCGATGACGCCGCCGTCCATGAGCGACTTGAGGTCCACGAACTTCGCACCGTCGTACTCCTTCAGCCTGGCCATGTTCCGTACGCGAACGACCCGCAGGTTCTTCTTGCGCGCGAAGATATCCATGACGCCCGGCGCGAATTCCGGCGCGGCAACCACCTCGGCGTAGTTCTCGTTGATCAGTTCGGCGGTCTCAACATCCACTTCACCGTTCAACGCGATCGCGCCCCCGAACGCCGCAACGCGATCGGCCATGTTCGCGCGCGTGTAGGCCTCGGCCAGCGTGCGGCCCTTCGCCACACCGCACGGGTTGTTGTGCTTCACGATGATCGCGCACGGGGAATCCATCAGGTAGCGCAGTATGTTCAGGGCATTGTCCACGTCCGTGATGTTTGTCTTGCCCGGATGCTTGCCCGACTGCAGGAGCTCAACATCAGAAGCCAGCGCGCGGCCCGGCTGTATGCATTCCACGTCACCCAGGACGAGGTTGCCGTTCATGAGCCTGTACATCGCGGCTTCCTGGCCGGGATTCTCCCCGTACCGCAGACCCTTTTCGACCCCGTCAATCCGCCACGTCGCCTTCTCGTAGCAGAGTACCCGCCGGTCGCCGCCGTCCACGAAGTGGATCTCCATCCGCGGCGGAAAATGGTCGTCCATGATCGTCTTGTAGTCGCTCTTGAGGTCTCGCGCCATCTCTCTTCCTCCTCTCTCAGGTGCCCGAAGACAACTTCGCGGCTTCGACGGTGCTGGCCAGCAGCATGGTAATCGTCATGGGCCCCACCCCGCCCGGCACGGGCGTAATGAGAGAGGCCTTGTGCTTCACGGCTTCGAAGTCGACGTCGCCGACCAGCCGGAACCCGCTCTTCTTCGAAGCATCCTCAACTCGGTTCACGCCGACATCCACAACCACCGCGCCGTCCTTGACCATCTCGGCGGTGATGGTGTTCGGCCTGCCCGCGGCCGCAACGATGATGTCCGCGCGGCGAGTGTGGGAGGCGAGGTCGCGCGTCCTGGTATGGCACACGGTCACGGTCGCGTTGCCGCCTTCCCGCTTCTGCATCATCAGCACGGCAAGCGGCTTGCCCACGATGTTGCTCCGGCCCACGATCACAACGTGCGCGCCGTCGGTCCTTACGCCGTGCCGCACCAGCATCTGCACCACGCCGTGCGGAGTGCAGGGCAGGTAGGCCTTGTGGCCGATCAGCATGCGCCCGACATTCACCGGGTGGAACCCGTCCACGTCCTTCGCCGGATCGATCGCAAGCAGAACATCGTCTTCGTTGATGTGCTTCGGCAACGGGAGCTGGACGAGTATCCCGTGCACCTTCGGGTCGGCGTTCAACTCGCGCACCAGCCCCATGAGCCGGTCCTGCGTCGTCTCCGCCGGAAGCCTGTGATCGAATGATCTGACCCCGATCTCGGCGCAGGCGCGTTCCTTCGCCGAAACATAGGACTGCGAAGCCGGGTCCTTCCCGACAAGCACCACGGCAAGCCCTGGCGCGACGCCGGTCGCGGCCAACCGCTCCACTTCCGCACGCAGCTCGGCGCGCATCTCCGCCGCCAGCGCCTTCCCGTCCATCAGCTTCGCGCTCATTTCCCGTTCTCCCCGCTTAGAACAGCCCCGTCACCTTGCCGGTCCCGGTATCCACGTCAATCCGCCTGAACGCCGGATCCGACGACGTGCCCGGCATCAGCTTGATCGCGCCGGCAACCGGAACGACAAAACCGGCGCCCTTATAGACCAGTATGTCGCTCACCGGCAGTTCCCACCCGGTCGGCCTCCCCTTCCTGTCCGGATCGTGTGACAGGCTGAGGTGCGTCTTGACCATGCAGGTTCCCATGTCACGCGCGGCCGGGTCGGCCTCTATCTGCGCCGCCTTCGCCGCTGCCTCATCGGAATAGGTCACGCCGTCAGCCCCGTATAACTCGCGCGCAATCGTTTCTATCCGCTTTCTCAGCGGGGTTCCGTCCGCAAACAGCGGCTTGAAGTCGCCCCCCGCCCTGCATGCGCCCTCGACACACTCGGCCAGCTCGACCGCGCCTTCGCCGCCCTTCAGCCAGTGATCTGAACAGGCGAAGTCGGCGCCTGCCCCCTCTGCCGCCTTCCGCACCACAGCGACTTCGTCATCCGTGTCCGTATGGAATTGGTTCAGGCACACAACCGGCTTGAGTCCGCTGCGTTTCACGATCGCGATGTGCGCCAGCAAGTTGGCGCAGCCGGCTTCGACCAGCGAAGGGTTGCCGCTCGTGTACGCCTTGTCAAGCTGCGCGCCCGGGTGCACCGCGGGCCCGCCTCCGTGCATCTTGAGCGCGCGCACGGTGGCAACCACCACCGCTGCGTCAGGCTTCAGCCCCGAATACCTGCACTTGAGGTTCCAGAATTTCTCGAAACCTATGTCCGCGCCAAACCCGCTTTCAGTGACCACGTAGTCCGCAAGCCTGCATGCGAGGCGGTCCGCGATCACGGAGCTCTGCCCTATCGCCATGTTGGCGAACGGGCCGGCGTGTACGAGAACAGGCTGCCCTTCCGAAGTCTGCAGCAGATTCGGGTTTATCGCCTCGACCAGCCACGCGGTCATCGCGCCGGCGACTTCGAGATCGCCGGCAGTCACTTCCGCCCCGGACTTGCTGTACGCCACGACTATGCGCCCGATCCGCTCGCGCAGGTCGCGCAGGTCGCGGGCAACGGCGAGAATCGCCATCAGCTCGCTTGAAACGCTTATCTGGAACCCGGAATCCATCCGGAATCCGTCCATCTTCCCGCCCTTGCCGATCGTGATGTTCCGCAACGCCTGTGCCGAGAAATCCACCGCCCACTTCATCTGCACGCGCCCCGGATCTATGTCGAGCCGTCTCAACCCGCTGCGCGCCAGCCGCTCGTCGTCGTAGTTGAACTCATGCTGCATGCGGGCGGTGAGCGCCACCATCGCAAGGTTGTGGGCGTTCGTGATCGAGTCTATGTCGCCGGTCAGCCGGATCGAGAACTCCGTCATCGGCAGACACTGCGAGAGCCCGCCGCCGGCCGCCGACCCCTTGATGTTGAACGTGGGCCCGCCGCTCGGCTGGCGGATCGTCCCGATGACCCGGCGCCCAAGCCTGCCGAGGCCCTGAACCAGCCCCAGCGTCGTCGTGGTCTTGCCCTCGCCCAGCGGCGTCGGAGTAATCGCCGTGACATCCACGTAGCGGGTGTCGGGCTTGTCCGGCAGACGCGCCATCGCGCGCGCGTAGTCAACCTTCCCCACACGCCGGCCCATCGGGATCAGCTCATCCCCGCTCAGCCCCGTTTCCCCGGCAAGAACGGACAAAGGCTTCATTCGCGCTTCAAGCGCCTCGGCTATCTGCCAGCCCTTCAGCACGCGCGGATCAAGCTTCACGGCCTTGCCTCCACAAGCCTTCCGATTTCCCGAAGCAGCATTTCGTTCGCCGGAACGGCAACACCAAGCCTGCGTCCCTCGCGGACCACGAAGCCGTTTATTTCGCCGATCTCGGTCCTGCGCCCCGCCTCGACATCGCAAAGCATCGAAGACCTGTTCCCGACAGTAGCCGCGCAAACACGCTCGACCTCAGCGGCTTCGTCTCCATAGGGGAGCCGGACTCCGGCGGCACGCGCAACCGCCCCGGCTTCCCACGCCGCGGCGAACGCGGCGGCCCTCGCTTCAGGACGCGAAAGGAGTTCACCGTTGCGGATTCGCTCGATTGCTGTCAAGGCGTTTATGGCGGCGCTGACGACGAGTTTGCCCCACAGTAGAGTCGCAGCGTCCGGGCTCACCGCGAAGTCCACGCCGGCGCACTCGAGCATCACCGAAGCCCTGACTGCCGCGTCCGAGCCCGGCACAAGCGGAGCCGCCTCGATCCTGAACGGGGCGAACGGCGTCACCCGTCCCGGCGCCGTGAGCAACGCGCCCGCGCCGGTCACTGCGCAGACGATCCTGTCCGCCGCGCCCGCGGCCCCGGCAAGCGCCTCCGCATTGCCTGCCCCGTTCTGGAGCGAGACAATCACCCCGCCGGGCGCACATGCGGCAACGGCGCCCGGCGCGGCAGCCGGCGTGTCGTACGCCTTGACGCACACAACCACGCAGCCGGCCGGACCGGCAGCACGCGGGTCCACCTCGATACGGGGAAACCCGCGCGCCTGCCCGGCGCCTTCGCCCGAAACCACACCATCCCGCCTCAAGACGGCAGCACGGCCCTCGTCGCGGTCAAGAAGACAGACATCGCGCCCCGCCGCCGAGAGGTGCGCGGCAAGCCGGCACCCGATGGCGCCGGGGCCGACTATCACAACCCGCTGCGGGACTGCCGCCCCGCCCTGTCGGCCATCCTTCATTCGTTCCCGGCAAGCCCGAGCCGCTCGAACGGCTCGAGCGGCCCCCAGCTCCTGTGCAGGAAGTTGTAGCGCCCTGTGTGCATCTCGCGGCACGCCGGCATGCACGGCATGCTGCCGGCATACGAGTTGTCGAACGTGACCGACCTCGACGCCAGCCGCGTGAAATTCGGCGCATGCACCCGGTTCCACCCGCAGGGCGGAAGCATGTGCCGGTTCAGGGAGTCAAACATCACCATTATGGCCTTCATTGGGGCCTTCCTTCCGTGCGCCCGCATCCGGCCGCTATTTCACGATCCGCAGAACATCGCGGAATGCAGGATGCGCCGAGGTGCGCATCAGTTCGAACAGCACCATTTCCACGCTCGTCAGCCCGCAACCGGACTGGCGCATCCTTGCCAGCGCAAGTTCCCTGTTCTGCGGGCTGCGCGATGAAACAGCATCTGCGACGACTTCCACATCGTAGCCGCCGTGCGCAAGATCGGTCGCCGTCTGGTACACGCATACGTGCGTCTCGATGCCCGCGATGACAACCTGCCGGCGGCCTGTCGCCTTCAGCGCGGACATGAACTCCTCGCTGCCGCAGCAGCTGAAGCATTCCTTCTGCACCGGCTCCAGCGCCCCGAGAAACCTGCGGAGCTCGGGCAGCGTGCGCCCTATCTTGTCCGGCGTCTGCTCGAGCAATATGAGCGGCACCTCAAGGGTCTGCATGCCCTGCACAAGCCGCTCCAGATTGCGGAGCAAGGCCTCTTTGTCCGGCATCGCCGAAAACAGGCTCGTCTGCGCGTCAACGAGGACAAACACCGTGTTCTTGAGGCTTAGCACGGGCACCCCCTTTTCTTTCTGTTACGCCGCGGCGCCGGCGATCGGCTTCGCATGCGCAAGCAGGTATTTCTCCGCCTCCGCCGACCACAGCCCGTTGTTTGCCTTCGTGATCGCCGCCAGCTCGGCCATGACCGGATCGGTCTCGCCCAGCTTCGGCAGGTCGTCCAGTGCCGTGAGCGGCATCGAGATGTTCGTGTAGACGAGCTTCTTCCCGCCCGGTATTTTCGGCAGGTTCAACGTTGTCTCCACAACGCAATCCAGCCCGCCGACGTGCGTGATCATGACGGCAGGATTGAGCTTGTTCCGCCCCATGAGGTCGAGCGCTTCGCGCATGTCCGCCGTGTTGCCGCCGGACGAGCCGACGACGTGATGCCCCATGTAGTGCACGTCGTAGAAGTTGATCGAGGCGAAGAACTCCTTCTTCGACGGGCCTGCGAAGAAGTTGAGACACCCGTTGAACCCGAGAATGCGCGACGCCTGCTCAATCAGCGCCGGCACGGGCGCATATACGAACACGTCGTCGTATCCGGCGCCGCCGACACAGCCCATCATCGCGGCCACCGCGTCGCCGGACGCTGTATTGAGATACTTCAGCTCCACACCGCGGCGCCGGGCTTCCCCCACGCTGAAGACGGATTCGGCGCGGCTCAGGCGCGCGTTGTCTATGTCGGTCACCACCAGGACGGAAGGCTGCCGGGGCCCGTTCAGAGCGTAGTCAATCGCGCCCAGCCCCATCGGGCCGGCGCCGGCGAGGATCGCCATCCGGCCGCCGGCAACGATGCCCGACGTGTGGGTGTACTCGCCCAACTTGTAGTGGTACTGGGTGTTGCACCCGCCGATTATGCAGGAGACCGGTTCGGACAGGGATGCCTTGAAGAACGCGTCGCCGTCGTACGGCAGCAGGCAGTCCATCTCCATCACCTCGCGCGGGATGATGATCCGGGTGGCCGCGCCGCCGATCGTCCTGAACGAGTAGCCGGGCGCCTCCAGCTCGCGCCCCGGCACGTTCATCGCAGGCTGTATGCTGTAGCGTCGGCCGGGCTGGAACTTCTCTTTCCACCGGGCGCCGACCTCGAGAATGGTGCCGCAGAACTCGTGGCCTATTATGATCGGGTTCTTCGCCACGTCGCTCGGAACGCGCTTGTGGTCTTCGCCCTGGATGGCCGCCTTGTGCGACGACATGCAGATGCTGTCGGATACGATATCCGCCAGTATCTCGTCATCCTTGATCCGGGGCAGTTCGAAGCTGTCAAGCCTGAGATCGTTCCTGCCATAGAGTCTTACCGCCAGTGTTTTCATCTCTCCCTCTCGCCCCGGCGGCGCCGATGCGCTCCCAGAGCCTTTCCTCTTTTTCCCATTCCCAGCCGCCCGCTCCGTCCAGCGCGGATACGCCGCGCTCGAGCAGGGACGGCAGAACACGCTCCATCTCATCCCACGAAACAAGGCCGCCTGTCGCGTCCATGGCGCGCAGGTTCATGTAGCCAGCGCAGTTCGCCATCTTCAGGCAACGCTCCGGACCCGCTCCGCGCAGAAGCGCCGCGAGAAACGCGGCTATCGAAACGTCGCCGGCCCCCGTGGCGCTCACAATCCTGTCCACCGCAAAGGCCGGGCACCACAGCTCGCGGCCGGCCCACTCTTTCTCCCTGCCGCTGAAGATGGATCCGGCCGCCGCAAGCCGTTTCGAGTCGCCGGCGCGCAGATACCAGCCGTTGTGGCCGGCCTTCAGAGCGACAACGGCGCAACCCATCTTCACGAACTCGCCCGCTATCCGCCGGAACTCGCCGGGGGTGATATGCTCGATCAGCTCCTCACCCGCGGCGGACGCCTTGCGCTCGAGGTACGCGGCGGGATCGAGCGTGAAAAACGCCTCCTCAATGCTTGGCGTGAAGACGTCAACTTTCGGCAGCACGCGCCCGTAGATCGCCCGCCAGTCCGCCCGGCCGGCAGGCGAACACGGATCCGGGAGCGATATGTCCATCGAGGTGGCCGCGCCGGCGCGCTTCGCCCCGCTGAATATCGCCTCCAGTTCCCTGCCGTCCTCGGCGTGCAGGGCATCCATGAGAGTGGGGTAGCCGAAGTGAAACAGGCGCGCCCCCCGGACAAGGTTGAAATCAATGTCGCCGCTCACGAAGGTGTCGTTCGTTCCTGGACAGTGCAGGAACACGCGGTCCACGCCCTGCGGTGCCAGCACCACCGTGTAGGAGCTGGGTTCGCCCGCCGAAACCTTCACCCCATCCGCATTGCCGTTGCGGCGCAGTACGTCGGTGATGATGCGGCCTATGGCGTCATCGCCGACCTTGGCGGCGAACCCGACTCTGCACCCGAAAATGCGAAGCGCCATGCCCGTGTTGAAAACCGACCCGCCCGTGGAAAAGGTCATGTCCCCCATCTTAACGAGTGTGCCGGGACGCAGCAGGTCTCCGAGTTTCCGTCCCGGCTCGTTCGTGAACCTGGGGAAAAGGTCCAGGCAGATGTGTCCGGCCGCAATGACTTCAGGTCCGCTGTACGTCATTTCCCCATTCCCGCATAGGCCCGCGCTATCCGCCGCAGGCATTCTTCGCGCACTTCCCCGTCGCCGGGCCGCGCCGGGCCCCAGAGAGCGGCCAGCGCCTGGCGCGCGGCTTCATCCCTCGCGCCGGCCGGCACGGCGATCTCCCCGCCCACTCGCGCCTGCTCCAGCGCTGCTGCCGCCCCGGAAGCCATCACAGGCGTCTCCAGCCCGTACTGAACCGCCAGCCTTATCGTGCCGGCGAGGCGGTCATCGTAGCCGAGCTTGCGCCGCGGATCACGGCAAACACGCTCTATCTCGTCGTTCAGGCAGGGGTTCACCATGCGGCGCAGGAGATCGTCGGCGTATCCGGCATACCCGCCCGGGGTGAAGAGCGCCTCGCCCGACCCGCCGTGCCGCCGGATAAGGGCCGCTCCGGATTCCTCGATGAAAGCACGCCTGCCGAGTTCCAGCAGGTCGCGGTGACGCGCTATCTCGCTCATCACTTTCAGGCCCCGGCCGCGGGCGAGGTACCCAAGCACGGCATGGATCGCATTGTGGCCATACAGCTTTGCTTCCTCGAACGGCAGCAGGTCGTCCTTTTCCTCGAACACGCCGATCCCGCGCGCGAAGCCGGGCAGGCTCACGCGGGATATGAGAATCCTGTTGAACGCCTCCACCAGCACGGCCCGCGCGCCGCCGGGCGTCATGGCGGCAAGCCCGAGGCGAGCCGCAACTGCCGGATCCCTGATAACACCGCTCATCTTCCCGATAACAGTGTCAACCGCCTGCAGACCGACAGACTCCGCACCCCCGCGCGCCGCAGACACCGCCCTGATCAGCAGGCTTGCGGCGTGGTTGTGGTTCTCGGAAGCGTAAAGCAGCCTCTGCTTCGAGCCGTCGAGGCCGTCGGCCAGCACCGCGGCAACCGAAGCTGCGCCGCCCCGGGCATAGAAATCAACGCTGGGCAGGGCGGTGGCAAGTTCGTCGGCGGCGCGCACCGCTTCCACGAGCGCCTCGCGGTCGGCGGGAACGGCCGGGTTCAGTATCTCTATCCCTTCGAGCAGCCGGTGTTCAACGCCGTCGGCCCGGGCGACGTTCACCGTTACCCGGCCACTGTTGGCCCTCACCTCGCCGACAAGACCATGGTCCACCTCGGCAATGGTGAAGCGGGAGAAATTCCCGGACGCCTGCGCTTCCAGGAGCATCAACCCGGACTGGATCGGGCCGAACCCGAATCCTGCGAAATGACGGGAGCCGCTCATGCGCGGGGATGTATCGCACATCCGCGCGCCGTTTTCAATGCTCCGCGGCGGCAGGGAAAACGGGAGAACCGGCTTGACTCGCCGGTGACGCCGGAACACAGCATCCCGGCATGAAAAAGCCCATGAACCCGCTCTTTCTCCACACCAAACGCGGCCGGCGCGAGCTGGTCGCGCGGTACTGGGGATTGTGCAGCCTCGCGGATACGCATGCCGGCGCCATCCTCGACGCCGTACGCGCGTCGGGCCAGTGGGATGGCACGATTATCTTCTTCACAAGCGACCACGGCGACATGATGGGCTGCCACGGCCTGCCGGCGAAAACCTTCCTGTAGCCGCCGCACGAAGGGCGGCGCGCTTTCGCCATTCGCTCGACGCAAGGCCGTACGGCGGAAATACCGCAGGAATCAGTTGTCCAGTATCCGCGGCGTTACCCGGATTGACAGCTTGCGCGCCGTGCCGCCGCGGTCGAACCCCACGAGGAAGCGGCTGTAGAAGTCCCTGTTCTGCTCGAAGCCTCCGATGTCCACGGTGCTGCCGTTCCTTACGGTCATCTCCGTGGAGACGCCGGAGAATCGCACGGACTGGTCTCCCGCATCCGTGAGCCCCGACATCTCCGGCGTCAACTCCAGCCTGACCGCCGAACCGTCGCCCACAACTGTCGCCCTGACGCGAAGAAACGCGCCGACCCGCCGCCAGCTCGTCTCAGCGCTCAGCAGCCCGTGCCGCGCGCCGTAATCGGTCAGCCACTCCACATGGGGGATTTCACTGCCGACCTCGAGCCGGCCTTCGCCGCCGCTCTGGACCATGAGAGTCTGCACGGATGTCGAATCGACGCCTGTCGCCCTGTTGTAGAAGCGCGGTGTGATCTTGACCGTGCCCCCCGCTCCCGACGGCGTTATGACGACGTGGCCTGACCCGCCAACCCCTGCTCCGGCGGCGGTGTCCTGGGCGGTCTCCACGAAAACCACGTCTATCCTGATGTTCTTCCGGGGCTGATCCGCCTCCAGCAGAACGGAGGCTATCCGGGCGTGGGCGTTCGTTCCGGCATAGACCATCAGCCTGCGGCTCTGCGGGTCGGGAACAATCCGCGCTTCGGGCCCGGCAACGTCGCGCAGAATCTGCACTATCTCATCGCCGCCGTTCAGAGGATAGACTCTGAAGACCCCGTCGTCCTGCCCGCACGCGCAGAACGCAGGAAGCAGAAGCGCCACCACGGCAAGTAAACCTGTCTTCATCGGCCCCCCTCGTTTTCGCTGCCCATTCTCCCCCTCTCCACCCGCACGCGCAATACGATTCCGCCCTGCCCTTATCGCTGGCCGTGTTCCGCGCCTGCGGCTATTATCCGCCCTGTTCAGGAGGCGACACGGCCATGCCGGTAACAGCGGGAAAATGCGAAGAGGAGATCAGCCAGCGCGAGCAGTACGCCAAGGGCGGCCTCGGAAGGCGCTACTGGGATTACCGGGATGACGTTACCCTCGGGTTTGTCGCCGGCTCGCGTATCCTCGATGCCGGTTGCGGCGAGGGTATAACACTCGGAAAACTGGTTTCCCGCTTCCCCTCGGCCCGCGTCGAAGGAGTTGACGCCGACCCGGCCAACGTCGCCATCTGCAGAGGACTCGGCCTGCCCGCCCGCCACGGCAGCGTCTATCAACTGGATTTCCCGGACGCGTCTTTCGACGCCGTGCTTTTCATGGAGGTGATCGAGCACCTTGACAGGCCGGAAGCGGCCGTGGCCGAACTCGCGCGCGTGCTGAAGCCGGGCGGCCGTCTGATTGTCGTGTTTCCGTTCGACCGGGCCATGTTCGCCGCCAGAGTTCTGTGCCTCCGTTTCCGCGAAGCCGCCTTTGATCCCGGCCACGTCCGCCGGCACGGGTTCAGGTCAATCCGCCGCCTGCTCGAAGCAGACGGACTCGCAGTCCTCGCTTCCCGCGGACTGCCGCTGCCGCGGCCGCTGGCGCTGCACGGACTTGTCGCCGCAACCCGAGGCACATGACTATTGCCCGCGCAGGTTTCTGCTCCTAAACTGCCAGCCTCACGTCAAATGCACGGTCCTGCTGGAACAACCGGAGAGCGCGAACACATTCATGCGCCGATTCCTTACATGGCTTGTCCCGCCTGCCGCCGGCGATGAAGCACACGACACGACGACCCGCTTCCTGCGGGGCGTCATCGTTTCCATCGTGCTAGTCATCGGCTGCCTGCTCGCGGCCCGCCTGACTCTCGGCGGCGGCGGCCCGCGCTCCAACTCCGTCCTGGCCGTGCTCCTTGTCTTCTTTGCCGGTTTGCTGGTTTCGACGCGATGGGTCTCGCCGGACACCGTCGGCGCCGCGGGGGTTCTGACCGGATGGGCGGCGCTCACGTGGATGGCATGGGTGGGCGGCGGCGTGAACGACGGCTCAGTCGCGGCCTTCGCGGCTGTGATACTCATGGCCGGCCTCGTGCGCAAACGTCTTTTCACCACGATCACTTCGGGATTGTGTCTTTTTTCGGTCTGGTTCCTGGCCATCGCAGAAAGGATGGAGTTTTTCCGGCCGTCCTCCGAAAACCCGCTGAGCTTCGCGGGCGACGTAACCGCCTCCGCCCTGCTCGTGACCGCAATAGTGATTCTCTACTCCCGCTCCATGCGCCGCAGCCAGGACCGGATCACGGCCGAGTTGTCGGAGCGAGTGAAAACCGAGGCGGCCCTTCGCGAGAGCGAGGCGCGTCTGCGGCATATCTCGGAGACGATCACTGACGGAATCGGCTTCGCGGAGAACGGCGTGGTGACCGACGTCAACCCCCAGATCGCCGACATGCTGGGCTACGCTCCCGGGGAAATGCTGGGGCGGGAGGTAATGGAATTCATCGCCCCTGAATCACGAGAGCTGGTGAAGGCCATGGTGGCTTCAGGTTCCTGCGGCCCGTACGAATACATCGCCCTTCGAAAAGACGGCTCAACTTTCAACGCCGAATGCACGGCAAGGAACATCTCTCTCATGGGTCGGTCTTTCCGCGCAACGCTGATGAGAGACATTACCGGCCGGAAGACGCGCGAGCGGATGCAGCGGCTGACGACGGAAGTTCTACAGGCGCTCAACCTTGCCGCCAACCTCAATTCTCTCATCCGTGAAATGCTGACGCTTGTGAGGAGCCACACCGGTTTCGACGCCGTGGGACTGCGGCTCCGCAGCGGCGACGACTTCCCCTACTTCGAGCAATCCGGCTTCCCGGACGCATTCGTGAAAGAGGAAAGACTCCTGTGCGCGCGCGATGGACACGGCAATATTTCCCGGGACGAAAGGGGCAGACCGGTTCTTGAATGCACCTGCGGGCTGGTCCTGAACGGGCGCACGGACCCGTCATTGCCCTTCTTCACCGAAGCGGGCAGCTTCTGGACGTCGAAGGCCGACGACATTCTCTCGATGCCGGCATCCAGCGACCCGCGCGCCAATCCGCGCAACAACTGCATCCGCGCCGGATACCAGTCCGTCGCGCTGATACCTCTCAGGACGCCCAATGGCATAATGGGCCTGCTCCAGCTCAACGACCGGCGGAAGGGAATGCTTACCCCGGACCTCGTACACCGCCTGGAAGACATGGCCGCGAGCATAGCCATGGCCATATCGCGCAGACAGACCGAAGAGCAGCTCCGCGAATCCCAGCAACGGATACTCCTGCACCGCCAGCAAACGCCGCTGGGAGTCATCGAGTGGGACACGGACTTCCGCGTCACGGCGTGGAACCCGGCGGCGGAGCGAATATTCGGATACTCGAAAGACGAGGCGCTCGGCCGCCACGCGTCGGAACTCGTCATCCCTGAAGAGGCCAGGGAACATGTGGACAAGGTATGGGCCGACCTCCTCGGGCAGTACGGCGGAGAACGCAGCACAAACGAGAATGTCACAAAGGACGGCTGCACTCTTATCTGCGACTGGTTCAACACCCCGCTTGTGGACGAATCGGGCAACGTTGTCGGCGTCGCTTCTCTCGTTCTGGACATCACCGAGAACCGGCGCCTGGAGACCAGTCTGCAGCAGGCCCGCAAGATGGAAGCTGTGGGGCAGCTCGCCGGCGGCGTTGCGCACGATTTCAACAACATGCTTCAGGCGATCCTGGGTCACGCGGAAATGGCGCAGATGCAAACCGCGCCGGACGACCCGCGGCGGGACGACATTGCCGAAATACTGCGAACCGGCAAACGCGCAGGAGATCTGACACGCCAGCTTCTGGCGTTCGCCCGCAAACAGACAGTCGCGCCAAGGGTTCTCGACCTGAACGATGTCGTCGAAGGCATGCTCAAGATGTTGCGCCGCCTGATCGGCGAGAATATAGAACTGGTCTGGACTCCCCAGAACGGCCTTTGGCCCGTTTGCATTGACCCGAGCCAGGTTGACCAGATTCTGGCCAACCTGACAGTCAATGCGCGGGACGCGATTGAAGGGGCGGGCCGGATCAGCATCTCGGTCGCAAACTTCGTGGCGGACGAGAACTCCTGCGCATGGCACGCCGACATAACCCCGGGCAACTACGTTGTTATGGAGGTTGCCGATACCGGCTGCGGCATGTCTGCCGAGGTGCTTTCTCATCTTTTCGAGCCTTTCTTCACGACCAAGGTCCTCGGGAAAGGCACCGGCATGGGCCTTGCGACCGTCTACGGTATCGTAAAGCAGAACAACGGGTTCGTTGATGTCGAGAGCGAACCGGCGAAGGGCGCCTCGTTCCGCGTCTATCTTCCGGCCCGCGAGAACCCAGCGCTGCCCAACCAGGAGCAGGAGGACAGGCATCACATTCCGCGCGCACGCGGGGAAACCGTCCTCCTCGTGGAGGACGACCCGTCGATTCTGGCAATGGAAACACGCATGCTGGAGAAGCTTGGCTACAAGGTTATCGAAGCGGACGATCCGGCCAGGGCCATCACGATCGCCGCAGGGCATCAAGGCCGTATTGATCTGCTGATCTCCGACGTCGTGCTTCCCCACATGTCCGGAAGGAAGATGGCGGACCGAATCAGGGCGGACAGGCCCGACACGGCCCTGCTCTTCATATCCGGCTATGCGGCGGAAGAGCTCAGCAGGGAGAACGGCGCCGACAACGATTTCGAATTCCTTCAGAAACCGTTCTCTCTGGAAGCTCTCGCCGTTCAGGTCAGACGCGCGCTTTCAGGGCATGACGCCGCCCGGTGACGCCGGAACGGCCCCGTCACTCCGCCACATCGGACTCCGGGACAGCCGCATTGTCCAGGCCCGGCTCGGTGCGCAGCCGCGCGATCTCCGCTGAAATCTTCTCACGCAGCCTGGAGTCCTTGCCGGTGGACTCAATGGCGGCAATGTACCCCTCAAGCGCTTCCCTGCGCGCGGCAATGGCCTCTTCGGCGTCTCCCAGTTCGTCCCAAAGCCCGGCGACACGCGCCGCATTCATCGCTTTCAGGTAGACGGAGGAGACACTCTCCATGCTCAGCGGATCAACGAACGACTCATCAAGGTCGATGTCAGCCATGAATGTCCTGAAATGGCCGATGGCTTCGCGCTTTTCCCCGCGCTTGAGGGCGTCGTGGGCCTTGGCCTTGGCAAGCAGCATCCGAGCCTGCCTCTCATCCATCATCGGGACCCCGCGTGCAAGGATTCCGAGCGCCCGTGTGTAGTCCTCGGAAAGAGCGCACCCGTCCAGGAGCATGAACCCCAGCGACTTCTTCGCGCCCTCATTCGAGACGGCGGCAAACAGCCCTTCGCCCGCATCCAGCACGGCCTGCCTGTCTGCCGCGGAGGCAGAAGGCATTATGTCATAGAAAGCCCTCTCCAACTGAACGGCGGCATCCTCCGGCGACATGCCCAGCGCCCTCGCTTCCGCGAGAGTTGCTAGCAGTCCGGCGGCATCCTTCGCATTTCGCGAAAGGTCCAGCCAGCGACGCGCTGCCTGCTTGAACAACCCGTCCGCCGCTCCGGTCTTTCTCATCGTGAAACGGCAGACATCAGCGAACAGCACCGTGTTTGTGCCAGCAGCCGCTACCACATCTTGGAATGCGCCGGACGTATGCTCGCCAAGCGCGTCAAACCGGGCTTTGTAGTCGTCCGCACCGGCCGCGGGGCCCGAAAGAGCAAGCGACCTCCTCACCCGCGCGGCCGAAGCAATGGCGCCGAACACCCGCTTCTCGGCTCCAACGCCGTCAAGCAGGCCAGCCACGGCGTCGAAAAGCCCGGGCGCCGGATCGCTGGCCAGCCGCCCCGCCTCGCGCTCCGCAAGCCTGGCCGAGTATTGCTCAGGCAGCGAGGAGATGGCTCCGGCGAGATGCGCCGCAAGCAGCCCCGCCGAACGCGCGGCATACGCGGTCTCCAACACGCGCCCATACGCCGCGGCGCGAATCGACGGAGGAAGAGGCCTGGACACCAGGGCCTCAGCCCATATTGCCGCCGCCTCCCGGCCGTCCGCCCGGTCCGCCAACGCAGCTTCAACAACCTGATAGCCTCTCTCCGCAAGGTCGAAACTGCCGGAAGCAACCGCCGCGTATCGCGCAATCACCTCCTGCACCGGCTGCGAGAGCGCCCGGTAACGCAGCTCCATGGAAAGCATCTCGCCCCGCATCCCGGCGAACTCAGGCTTCTCCGCGGCATCAGCCAGCAGAGCTATGGCGTCGTTCGTTCGCCCTCCTTCCAGTGCCGAGGCGACGTCGGACATCAGGACATTCTTCAACTCATCCGGCGACAGGGGCGGCGCCAGGTTCCTGCACGAGGCGGCGCAGAACACGAGGGACAGTGCAATTGCAGACGTCAGACATGCATGCTTCATGACTCTTCCTCCCCGAGTTCGACACAGACAGGTGTCGGCAGTCTAGGCCGCGGGCGGCATGCCGGTCAAGAAGGGCCGCTTTCAGTTTGACCCTCAACGCGGGCGTCCGGCACAATCCGCGGAGCGCTTCCGCCCGAAGGGCGGCAGGAGAACTGCCGACGTGGTATTCAACTCCATAGAGTTTCTCTACTTCTTCCTCCTGGTCTACGCCCTCTACCTGGCGCTCGACCACAAGTGGCAGAACCGGATGCTGCTCCTCGCCAGCTACTTCTTCTACGGCTGGTGGGACTGGCGGTTCCTGTCGCTGCTCTTGGTCTCGACAGTGCTCGATTTCGCGTGCGGCTTGCGGATCGCGTCGGCGCGCACCAGCGCGGCCAGGCGCGGCTGGCTTGCCGTCTCGCTCGCAGGCAACCTCAGCATGCTGGGCTTTTTCAAGTACATGAACTTCTTCAGCGCCTCGTTCGCCTCCATGCTCTCCAGCCTGGGCCTGCAGGTGAATCCCTGGTCGCTGAAGGTGATCCTTCCCGTCGGCATCTCGTTCTACACTTTCCAGACTCTCAGCTACACGCTCGACGTCTACAGGGGCACGCTGAAACCGACCCGCAAATTCCTCGATTTCGCCCTGTTCGTCTCGTTCTTCCCGCAGCTCGTCGCGGGCCCGATCGAGCGCGCGAGCAACCTGCTCGGCCAGATGATCAACCCGCGCACGATCAGTCGCGACAAGGTGCTCAGCGGCCTTTACCTGATCGCAGTCGGGCTCCTTAAGAAGATCATCATCGCCGACAGCCTCGCGCGGATCGTCAACCGCGGCTACGCCAACTACGCGTCGGGCGGATGGCTGGACATACTCATCTATGTCCATGCTTTCGCGCTCCAGATATACGGCGACTTCTCCGGGTATTCCAACATCGCCCGCGGGCTGTCGAGGCTGATGGGGTTCGACCTGATGGTCAACTTCAACGCGCCGTTCGCGGTGGCGCGGATTCCGGAGTTCTTCGCCCGCTGGCATATCTCGCTCTCGACATGGGTGCGCGACTACGTCTTCAAGTCGCTGGGAAGGTCGGGCGGCAGATGGCGGGTCCAGGTCAACACCGTCATAGCGATGACCGTGATGGGGCTTTGGCACGGAGCAAACTGGACGTTCGTGCTCTGGGGCTTCTATTTCGGAATGCTGCAGGTCGGATACAACCTGTTCCGCAAGATCGTAAGGCCGCGGCCCGGCATGTGGAATCCTCCGATGGAGCGGTTCTGGGCCGTCGCCAGCCGCGTGTTCGCGGTCGAGGCGTTCATAATGGGCGGCATTCTGTTCAGGGCGACAAGCCTGTCGCACACGTGGGGAATGCTGAAGCATCTCGTCCGGCCGGATATCGCCGGCGCGGCCACCTTCCGCAACTTGATCGCGCTGTCTATCTACGCGGCGCCGATCATCGTGGAGAATGCCTGCGTCGGGACAACGCGCGACGAACTGTGGTACATGAAGCAGCGCGGCCGGAGCCGCTATCTCATCGCGCTCCTGACACTGGCCTACGTGCTGTATGCTTACTTCCTTGGCGCGAACGTCAAGGGCGGGGAGGACTTCATCTATTTTCAGTTCTGAACATATCCGCGCACTGCGCGGAACAGTCACCTTGCGACAGGCGGCTTTCGGGGCGCTCTGCGCCGCCATGGCGTGGGGATTCTACTCGCAGTTTGACCGCATCGGCCTGCACTGGCTGCTTCTCGGGGAAATCGCGCTGCTGGCCGCCGGCCTCGCCAGGTTGCGCGAGTTCAGACGCCATATCCTCATGTTCGCCGCGGGCATGATCCTCTTCCTGTCCTGCGGCGAGATCGGGTTCAGGCTGTACTACTTCGGCCCAGCCGGCCTTTCGTTCAACAATTATCGTCCCGCCGGTTACGGACATCCACACGGCAACTTCGAGTTCGACTCTTCTACGTACACGGGCCTGAAACCTTCAACCCGTATGAGCTTTCGGGGCCGGCCGTTCACAACCAACTCAGACGGCTTCCGCGGGCCTGAAATCGTCAGGCCCAAACCGCCGGGCGTGTACCGCATAGTCCTTGCCGGAGCCTCGACCTGCATGGGATCAGGCGTGGGCGACGACGAGGTCATGACGGTCGTAATGGAGCGGATGCTCAATTCGACCGGGCTCCCGGCACGCGTGGAGGTGGCAAACGTCGCGGTCGGCGGAAGCATCTACGGACACCAGATCCACGCGCTGCGGACCATATGCCCGGAATACGATCCGGACATGATCATGTTCCTGGCGAACGAGAGCATTTCCGGCGGCGAAATGAAGATAATCCCGCGCAAGGTGCGCGCCTACGAAGGGCCGGCATGGCGCACGGTCCTGGATCCCAAGTTCAATTTTCTCTCGTCGAGATTCTTCTTCCTGCAGTTGATGAACCTGGCGCGCCGCGGCGACCTGGTCTATCAGCACATGAGCCCGAGGCAGCTCGCCGCCGCTGCCGCCGTCGGCTTCGCGAAGAAAACGCGCGGCTCCCTCACCGCCGAACAGTTCGACGAAATGGCCGCAGGCCAGAAGAATGTGCTGGAGGCAATGGACCTCCTCAAGGAAATCGCCGGCGAAGCCGAGACTGTCTTCTATCTGCTCAAACCCCTGGAAGGCTCCTACGACGCCGCGCAGGCATGGAGGTTCCGCCAGTTCCTGCGCCATTTCGGGGAGAAGAAGGGGGTCTGGATCGTTGATACCTACGACCTTGATTACGGAGCGTACGATCCGCGGGAGCTCTTCCCTTACCCCGGAGAGAAGCATCCGAACGAAGTCGTCCACCGCTACTACGGAGAGGAAATGGCCAGGCAGGTCCTGCCGATTATCCGGGCAGGCCTGGAGAAGAGGTCCGTCCGCTGACTCGGACATACGACGGCGTAATGCAGATCATCATACTTGGAATGCACCGCTCAGGCACGTCGCTCGCCGCGATGACGCTCTCGCAAATGGGGCTCTTCTTCGGGGAACAGGCTGACCTGCTGCCCCCGGATGAGGACAATCCTGCTGGATTCTGGGAAAGACAGGACGTGCTCCGGCTGAACCGCAAAGTCCTGCGCCGGTGCCGCTGCAGATGGGACATGGTGTCCGGGTTCGATCCCGCGCGCGTCGGCCGGCGGACGATGGCGATGTTCAGGCAAAGGGCGAATGAAATCGTCGGCAAACTGAACAGGCACGGGCAATGGGGCGTGAAGGAGCCGCGGATGTGCGTCGCCCTGCCGCTGTGGACGCCGCTTCTTTATCGTCCGGCCTGCGTGTTCGTGATCAGGCACCCGGCGGACGTCGCGCGTTCGCTGGAACGCAGAAACGGCATCCCGGTTGAGGCAGGCCTGGCCCTGTGGGAGCTGTACAACATCCGCGCGCTGGATTGTTCGAGAGCAATGCCGCGAATGACACTGCTGTTCGATGACCTCGTCGGCAAACAGGCCGAAACTTCCGAGCGCATCGGCACGTGGCTTCGTGCGCTCGGAGGATCGGTCAGGGAAACGGCTTCACCGCAGACGTCGGTCGTTCAGCCGTCGCTCATCCACCATAGATCAGGCTCGTCCGATCGCGCGATTGCGTTGTCCCCGGCCCAGTCGGACCTGTGGGAAGCTTTCCGTTCAGGAGCTTCGCCGGAAAGTTCGCCGCAACAGGTTTCCGACGGGGCAATGGACCGACTTCACGCCTACGAGCAGACTGTTCTCAGGTCGATGCCCTTCCCGGAACGCGTCCGCCTGACACTTCGGGTAATACAGGAACGGTTCTGACCTATGACTTCTCCAGCAGCAACGGCGCCGTCAGACACGCAACCGCAGCCTGGAACGGCCGGCAGCAGTGTTGTACTCGATGTGCGCGATCTCCACGTCTGGTTCCGGACACACGGAGGAATCGTGCGGGCGGTTGACGGCGCCAGCTTCTGCGTCGCTCGAGCAGAGGTGTGCGCGCTTGTCGGCGAAAGCGGGTGCGGGAAGACGGCCACGGCCCTGGCGCTTGCCCGCCTGCACCCCGAACCGCCGGCCCTGTATCCGCACGGCACGGTCAAGGTCGGGGGCGTCAGCGTCCTCGACGCGAGCCCGCAGACCATGCGCCGTATCCGCGGAAAACGCATCGCCTACGTGTTCCAGGAGCCGGGAACCGCCCTGAATCCGGTTGTGACCGTCGGAAAGCAGGTCGCGGAATGCGTGCGCCTTCACCGGCCCGGCATGGACCCCGCCGGCGAAGGGTTGCGGTTCCTTTCGATGGCCGGCCTGGGCAACCCGGACAGGATATGGCGCTGCCACCCGCACGAACTCAGCGGCGGCATGAAGCAGCGCGCTGTGATAGCGATGGCCCTGGCCTGCGGCCCGGACATACTCGTCGCGGATGAGCCCACCACCGCCCTGGACGTGACGATCCAGGCGCAGATACTGGAGCTTCTCGCCAGGCTCCGGAAGGAACTGGGCATGGCGATTCTGCTGATAACGCACAATCTGGCCCTGGTGGCGGAAATGGCGGACTCGGTGCACGTCATGTACGCGGGAATGATAGTTGAGTCGGGACCCGCGCCATCTGTCCTGGCCCGCCCGGCTCACCCATACACTGCCGCCCTGCTGAGAGCCGTTCCGCGCCTCAGCCGCAGGCATGACTCCCCGGGCGCCCGGCTCCGGGGCATCCCCGGCTCGGTGCCGGACCCCTCTCAACGTCCGGAATGGTGCCGCTTCGCCGGCCGGTGCGACGGTGAAACGGCGCGATGCAGGGAGGCCGCGCCTCCCGAAACCAGGCCGGCCGACGGCAGGACGGTAAGGTGCTGGCACGCGCTGGGCGCGGAAGGGGGCAGCCGATGACGCCCGCTGCTCCCCCCGCCCTTCTTGAAGCGCGCGCCGTAAGAGCAGGCTACCGTGCACAGTCGGGCCACACCGCCATGGTGCTGCACGATGTGGACCTGCGCGTTGGCGAAGCCGAAATGGTCGGACTCGTGGGCGAAAGCGGGTGCGGGAAGACAACACTCGGGAACGTCTTCGCGGGACTTGTCGCCCTTTCGGCCGGCGAAGTCCGTTTCCGCGGCAATCTGCTCCGCGCGCCGGGCATGCCGCGCTCGCGCCGTTCGGAAGTCCAGATGGTCTTCCAGGATCCGAACTCATCCCTGAACCCGCGCCACACCGTCGGCGGAATACTCTCTGAAGTCCTCCGCGTCCGAGGCATGCCGCCGATGCTCATCTCGCGGGGAGTCGCCCGGCCCGAAGCAGGCGCCGCAGTTCTGCTCGACGCGGTGGGCCTGCCGGCCGCCTGTTCATCAAGTTACCCCCACGAGCTGAGCGGAGGACAACGCCAGAGGGTCGGCCTGGCCAGGGCGCTTGCGGCCGGCCCGCAGCTCATCGTCGCGGACGAGCCGGTCTCGGCGCTGGACGTCTCCGTGCAGGCCCAGATACTGAACCTAGTCGGCGCCCTGCGCGATGAGTTCCGCGTTGCATTCCTGCTTGTTGCACACGATCTCGCGGTCGTGGAATACCTGTGCGACCGCATCTACGTGATGTACGCGGGCCGCATTGTCGAACACGGCCCGGCGCGCCGGGTTCTTGCCTCGCCCGCCCATCCATACACCGAGGCGCTCCTGTCGGCCGTGCCCGATGTTGACCGCGGACTCACGGAGCGCAGCCGCGGAAACGCCGCAAAAGCCGCCAGACACGCATGGAAAGGGGAAGCGGTCGAGCCTTCGGTTTCAGATGACGGATGCCCGGCCCGGAACCGCTGCCATCGCGCCGAAGCCCGGTGCGCCTCCGAAACGCCGCCCCTTCTCGAAGTCGTGACGGCAAGAAGCAGCGCGTGCCACTTCGCCGCGGAGATACTTGCCGGAAACGCGTGTGAAGTGAACCATCCGGCGTCCGGCGACGTTAACCCGTAGAAACAGGCGATCCGCCACCCTGTGGGAGAATACCGATGATGAATTACCATGCGCGCGCGTCGGCCGCCCTCGGCCCGTCCACA
>VGWI01000012.1 GCA_016873655.1 Lentisphaerota bacterium | reverse complement strand
CGTGAAGCTAGCATTTGCGGCTTTCGGGGGCGGGGGGGAGGCGTCATGACCGACAATCATGCCAGATACGGATGGAACGCGCCCGAGGTGGGCGCTGTCGAGGGAGGCGTCCGCGGGTGTGCGGGCGGGCGGACCGGGCTGCGGGTCGGGTTTATCGGTGTCGGGAACATGGGGCGGTTCAGCCTGCAGAGGGTGATGGCGCACGAGGATATCGACATCACCGCGATCTGCGACGTGGACAAGCTGCATGCCGGGCAGGCGATGGACATTCTGAAGGCCGGCGGCAGGGATGGCGGAGTGGCGGTGTTCGGCGATCACCGCGCGCTGCTGGCTGCAGGCGTGGCAGATGCGGTGGTGATCAGTACGCCCGACCACTGGCATGTTCCGCAGGCGGTGGACGCGATGGAGGCCGGGCTGGACGTGTATGTCGAGAAACCGTTGTCGCTGACGGTGGCCGGCGGCCGAAAGCTGTGCAACTTTGCCGAAAGGACCGGGCGCGTCTGCCAGACCGGCACCCAGCAGCGGTCCAGCCGCGAATTCAGGTTCGCCGGCGAGCTTGTGAGGAATGGACGGCTCGGGAAGATCAGGGAGATCAGTGTAGGGATTCCCCCGAACAACCGCGAGCCGCCGGCGGACTGGCAGCCCATGCCTGTGCCGGCGACCTTCGACTACGACATGTGGCTCGGGCCCGCGCCGGAGGCGCCCTATCACGAGATGCGGTGCCATTACAATTTCCGGTTCATCAGCGACTATTCCGGCGGGCAGATGACCAACTGGGGGGCGCACACGCTGGACATCGTGCAGTGGGCGCTGGGGGCGGACTCGTCCGGCCCGGTGCAGGTTACGGGCCGGGGGGTGTTCCCCGACCGCGGCCTGTTCGATACCGCGCTGCAGGTGGATGTTGAGTGGGTATATCCGGGCGGCGAGAAGGTGCGTTGCGTGACGGGGCGCCCGCATGTCGAATTCGTCGGCGAGACCGGACGGCTCGAGGTCGGCCGCGGTCACATCCGGTCCGAGCCGGAGTCGCTGCTGAATACCGAGTTCGGGCCGGACGACACGCGCCTCTACGAGAGCCATGACCACTACGGCAACTTCCTCGATTGCGTGCGAAGCCGCGCCGTGCCGGTCTGTCCGCCGGAAACAGGGCACAGGTCAGCGACCGTTTGCCACATCGGCAACATAGCGTTGAAGCTCGGACGCACGCTGCGGTGGGATCCTGAAGCCGAACGGTTTACCGGCGACGACGAGGCGAACGCGATGCTGTCACGACCGGAGCGACAGGTCCGGGGCCGGAATTGAACCGGTTGCTGGGACGATTTCCACGTGTTTCCCGAGCGAGGTGGAGTAGAGCAGCGCCTTGAACTCGCGGCCTGGCATGCAGGCCGACATTGCTTCGCGGTAGGCGTTCAACTGCGGCGCGTAGATCTCCGCAAGCGCCGCCATGCCGCCTGGCCCCGGCAGGTTGGTTTTCCAGTCAATCACAAGCCACGGACCGTGTTCCGCCGTAGCCGCGACCAGGTCGATGAATCCCTCGACCGACGAGTCAGGCAGGCGCGGAAGGATGAACGGCACCTCTGTTGATATCGCGGCGCCGGGGGCTGAGAGGATGGCGGCAAGTTCCGAGCGGATGAACCTGTCCCAATCGGCCTTCGCGCGGCCGGTGTCGGGGCAGGATGCCAGAGCTGTGCTGAAAGAGGCGTCCCACGAGGCGCGGCTGCGCCAGTCGAGCGATTCCATCAGCGAGTGCCACCACAGTCCGTATTCGATTGCGGACGTTGTTTCACCATCCTCCAGCTTCAGCAGTTCGGTTTCCGGCTCATGATCGGCCGTGGACTTCGCGAGTGTATGCGGGAGGATTCTGCGGGGGAAATTCCTTGCGTTTGACGCGGCCAGTTCGAACTCCTCCGCCTTGACCGGCACCGGGGTCTTCGGGCGGGCGTGCTTTCCGGGGGGCTTGCGCGCCGCCGCGCGTTTCCGCGGGGGAGGCTCGCATGGAAGCCGTTTCCATGCGTCGGGGGCGGACTCGATCAGTCCCAGCCGTTCGCCGAGCGACCCCTTGTCTTTCGGGAAGAGCGTCCTGTCGTCAACGAGCACAAGGAACGAGCGGGCGCGCGTCATGGCGACATACATCAGTCTCTGGTCTTCCCTTGCGCCGGCGGCGGTGATGGCGGTTTTCAAATCTTCTCCGATCCATGACGAATCAAAGGCCGGGCTGGCGGATTCGTCCGGGGCGGTTATGAGGCGCGGGTAGGGGTCATCCTTGTGGTGAATCTGCCTGAACAGGAACGGGATGATTACGACATCCCACTCCAGCCCCTTGGAAGCGTGGCCCGTGATCAGGTTTATCTCGTTCGTGGCGCCCGGTTCCGGTTCGATCTCCTCGCCGTAGAGCTGTTCCAGTTCCCCCGCCCAGTCCGCGATCGTAAGCCCGCGAGTTTCCGCGTCCGCCGCGAGAAGCAGCAGGCGGCGCAAGGACGCCTCCGGCTCGTGCGCGCCGATGGCTCGCAGGCGTGCTGCAAGTTGGGCCTGGCAGACGACTTCCCGCGCGGCGTCGTACAGCGGCAATGCCGAGCATGACAGCCGCAGACTGGCGAGAGCCGAGATAGCGCGGCCGGTGGGCGAGGCGCTATCCGCGTCCTCGCGGAGCCGGAAGGCGCCCGATTCTCCGTGGCCGAAGCGGAAGAGCGTGTCATCGGAGATGCCGAACACCTCGCGCAGAACGCCGACTGTCTCAAAACCGTCGTCCGGGTGAGTGAATATCCGCAGCAGCGCCGTCATCCACGCGAAAGCCGGGTCATCCCCGTGAATCGCCTGCTGAGAGCGGCGCACGAAGCCGAGGCCGGCTTTCTTCAGCGCCGTCTCGAAGGTGTCGAGCCAGGAGTGGCGCATGCAGATTATGGCGGCCTTCGACCAGTCGGCGATGCCCATCCGTTGCGGCGTCAGTCGCGCGAGCCACTCCGCCACCTGGTTTGCCTCCGCCTCCGCGGAGTCGGCGGCGCGCGGTCTTCCGGCCGTTTCCGGAGGCGCGGACTGCATGAGGGGAAGGCGGACAACGCCGCCGTCCGGCGCGTCGGGGCGGGGCATGAGAGGGACATACATGACCTGCCCGCCGAGACCGTTCAGCATTGCCGGGCAGGCGGCATTGGCGAAGGAGATAACGTTCCTGCTGCAGCGGAATGTGACCTGGAACACGAGCTCGTCCGCCGCGCCTGATTCCACGAGCCGTTCCCGCACCTTTTTGTAGAAATCCAGATTCGCGCGCCTGCTGTAGATGGACTGTTGCGGGTCGCCGACCATGCAGAACCGGCCGCGGTCGGGCGGCGGGCCGCCGGCCTCGATCCAGTCCGGCTCCGTGTCCGGCGGGCGTGCGAGTTCGAGAAGAACGCGGAACTGGACGGGGTCCGTGTCCTGCGCCTCGTCGAGCAGGATCACCCACCGGTGTGCGCGAAGCAGGCGTGCCGTGTCCGGCTTCCGGAGCAGGCGCAGAACCAGGAGTATCTGGTCTGCGTAGGTCAGCGTTCCCTCGCGTACGCGGAAGTCCAGGAACGCGTTGGAAACACGGTCCGCCACGATGAGCGAAGCCGCGCCGAGCCATTCTTTCACCGGCGCGAACGCGTCGTTCCATGCCTCGCGGAATTCCCTGGCTTCGCCGGGACGTTCCGGCAGTGGAACGAACGCCGCGCCGGCGCCGCAGAGCCGGACGTATTCGCCGGCGAGATGTTTCCCGAGCCGGATGTTGTCCGCACCCCTGCCTTTCTCGGGGAAGTCGAGGACCGGCTTCACGTCAACGTCCGGGCATGGCCCGGTCAAGGCCGGTGCGCGGACCGGGCCGGGGGCCTTGCGTCCCAGCTCGACAAGCGAATCCGCCGGGATCCGGCGCGTGAGTTCCGTCCAGTCCGAAGGCGACATCTCCAATCTGTCATCCGGCAGTTGGAGGCGCCGGAGGAAACGGGTCCACGCGAGCGTTTCTGAATCGCCGGCGATGTGCTGCAGTGTGCCGGGCAGGCCGAGGTGCCGTCCGTGCCGGCTGAGAAGCCCGAGGCAGAACCCGTGGATGGTGCCGAAAAAGGCGCGGTTGAAGAGGCCGATGCGCAGTGCGCCGCCCTCCTGTTCCAGGATGCGGTTGCGCGCGCGCTGGCGCATCTCGTCGGCCGCTTTGTTCGTGTAGGTCACCACCGCGAGGCGAGGGAGGATGTCTTCGGCGTTCTCCGCGGCGGCGATCGCGGCCACGCGATCCACGATCGAGCGGGTTTTGCCGACCCCGGCCGGCGCGATCACGGAGAAGTTGCCGTCGAGTTCCGAGGCGAACCGGGTTCTTGCTTCCTGGTCTGGTATCGTGCCGCTCACGGCGGTGAGCCTTGCACAGCCCCGTGCTCCGCACAAGTGGGAGAATGAGAGAAGCAGCAAAAGAAGAGGCGGAGGAACATGGCTGAGCTGAACCGGAACGGGGCTGGAGACGTTTACCCGAAGTGAAGGCATGACGGGAGTGAAGGGGAGAGGAGGTTGGGATGATGAGGCGCCTGGCGGGGATGGTGTTGTTTGCGGCAATTCTGGCTGAAGCTGCCTGTGCTGCTGTCGTGGTTGAGACGAACCGGGTTGCCGCCGCCTCCCTGAGCACGTTGCCGGAGGTCGTGGTTACGGCGACCCGCCGGCAGTGCGAAATGCAATCGGTGCCGGCGACGGTTCATGTGATTGACGTTCAGCGCGGGATTGAGGCCGGAGCGCGGACTACGCCGGAGCTGCTTGCCGGCGTCCCGTCCGTTCTTGTCCAGAAAACGGCCTACGGACAGGGGTCTCCATTTCTCAGGGGTTTCACCGGTTTCAGGACGCTCTTCATGATCGACGGAGTGCGGCTGAACAACTCAGTCTTCCGCGACGGCCCGAACCAGTACTGGAACACGGTTGATCCTCTGTCCCTTGCGGGCTGCGAACTTGTGATGGGGCCGGCCTCGGTTCTCTTCGGAAGCGATGCGGTCGGCGGCACTGTCAACGCTTACCCGGTTGCGCCGTCCCTTCGCGACGATGAAGTTCCCCTCGGCGGCCGCGTCCTCTACCGCGCGGCCACTGCCGAAGACTCGCACGTTTTCCGCGTGGAACTGGAGGGGCGGCCGACGGATGGGTTCTCGTTCATCGGAGGGGTTTCCTTCAAGGCGTTCGGCGACCTGCGCGGCGGGCGTGAAGTCGGCGTGCAGGACCGCACCGGGTACGGCGAGACCGACTTCGACTTCCGGGCGGACTGGAGGGTTTCACCGTACACGGCGATGACTCTGGTTCACCAGAACGTCGCGCAGGACGATGTATGGCGGACGCACAAGACCGTGTACGGAATTGACTGGGAAGGACTGTCTGTTGGCGATGAGAAGAAGAGGAGTCTGGACCAGGATCGTGACCTCACGTACGTGAGGTTTCGTCATGACTCCAGCGCCGGTTTCGTCGACTCGCTGGAATGCACGCTCTCAAGGCATGTTCAGGCCGAAGACCAGTACAGGGTGAAGAGCAACGATTCTTCCGACGACCAGAAGTCCAGCGTGGAGACATGGGGACTCGGCGTACAGTGCAGGTCGGAGTCAGGCATCGGCGAGCTGGTTTACGGCGCCGAGTGCTACCTGGATGACGTGGACTCCGGCCAGCGGGCGTACAATGCCGACGGATCGCTGAAATCGGTTGGAATACAGGGGCCGGTTGCCGACGACGCCTCATACGGGTCGCTCGGGGTTTACGTTCAGGACCGGGTAACCCTTCCGGGCGGCCTGCTGGAGGTGATTCCCGGACTCAGGTACAGCTCCTTCGAGGCCGACGCCGACAGGGCGCTTGACCCGGTCTCCGGCGGACCGATGTCAGTTGCCGGCAGGTGGGACGCGGTGACTGCGGCGTGCCGTCTTCTTTGTCCGCTTTCACGTGACCGCCGGCACGTGCTGTTTGCCGCGTTGTCACAGGGGTTCAGGGCACCGAACCTGTCCGACCTGACACGGCTCGACACCGCGCGCAGCAACGAGATAGAGACGCCTTCGCCTGACCTGGACCCGGAGGATTACATCTGTGGCGAGATAGGGTACCGGGTATCCGCGGGCCGCATCCGCGCACAGGCAGCGTGCTACTACACCGCGATAGACGGAATGATAGTCAGAACTCCGACCGGCCGGGTGATAGACGGCGACATGGAAGTGACGAAGAAGAACTCCGGTGCCGGCTATGTCAGCGGGGCGGAGATCAGCGCCGTGTGTGACATCTCGCCGAACTGGTCCGTGCGCGCAAGCGGGTCGGTGATGGATGGCCGTGTCGATGGCTATCCCACCTCCGCCGACGTGCGCGAACGCGACTACATAAGCCGGCTGATGCCGCCGACCGCCGAGTTGGGATTGCGCTGGCACGATGGATCCGGCAAGCGCTGGGTGGAACTCGCGGCGGATCTCGCGTCGAAGGCGAGCAAACTCTCCGCCGACGATGAACGGGACACGCAGCGGATTCCGCCCGGCGGCACGCCGGGCTATGCGGTGTTCCACGTGCGGTCAGGCGTCCGCCTGAGCGATGCAATGACCATTTGGTTTGCCGTTGAGAACGTATTCGACGATGACTACCGGATACACGGGTCCGGCGTGAACGAGCCCGGACTGAACGTGGTTCTCACGGCCTCGCGCAGGTTCTGATCGGCGCCGCGTGGCGCCGCTGACGCGTGTGCCGGCCGGCAATCCGGCTGCGTGTCGAGCGCCCCTCCGTGGCGCTGCTACAGCGGGTCCGCTTCAACTGGCCCTGCGCGTCCTGCAGCCGTTGCACGACGTGCGACGCTCTATTCATATCTGCCGTCGTCCGACGATGGTGCGTGCGATTGACAGGGGCGGGGGGCGTGTGGTACTCACCGTCGCTTCTTTCGTGTGGGGGTATAGCTCAGTTGGCTAGAGCGTCTGAATGGCATTCAGAAGGTCGGGGGTTCAATTCCCCCTACCTCCACCATTTTCGTCCCTTTCTCGAAGAGCCCGTCCCTTTCTCGAAGGCACTGAGCTGCCGCAGAACGTCAACCTGTTCTGAGCGCTGCGCCGGGCCAATCCGCTGGACCGGCCGCGTCTTCCTGATCTAGTATCGCGACCGGTATTCGAGCAGGGAGAAACCGATGCGGGTCCTCAACGTCGTGCCCGGTTCCGGCGGAACGTTCTACTGCGAAAACTGTCTCCGCGACAGCGTGTCCGTGCAGGCGCTCCGGCGGCGCGGGCTCGATGCCGTGATCGTGCCGATGTACCTGCCGATGTACCATGACGACCCCGCGCTCACCCGTGATGCGCCGGTCTTTTTCGGCGGGATAAACGTGTACCTGCAGCAGCGTTTCCGCTGGTTCCGGTCAGCGCCCGGCTGGGTAAGGAAGGCGCTCGATTCCCGGTGGGTTCTCAAGCTTGCCGCGCGGGCGGACGGGACCACGGCGCCGTACGGGCTGGGCGAGATGACTCTCTCGATGATCAGGGGCGAGCAGGGCAACCAGGCCGGCGAGCTTGAGCGGCTGGTTTCCTGGATGGCATCCGACGTGAAGCCGGACGTGGTTCACCTCTCCTCCATCATGCTTATCGGCCTTGCCGCGCGCGTGAAGTCAGCCGTCGGCTGTCCGGTGGTCTGCACGCTGCAGGACGAGGATACGTGGATGGACGAGCTTGATCCGCCCTATGACCGGCGCTGCTGGGATGAAATGCGGGAGCGCTCGGGGATCGTGGACGCGTTCATTGCCGTCAGCGATCACTACGGCGAGCTGATGCGCGGCAGGCTCGGCCTGCCGGCGGAGAAGATGAGGACCGTTTCGATAGGAATGAAGATCGAGGACTATCCCGCCGCGACGCCGGACGCTGCCGCGCCGGTGATGGGCTATCTCTCCAAGCTCACTCCGTCACTCGGCCTCGACAGGTTTGTCGAGGCGTTTGTCGCGCTGAAGAACAGGCCGGGGCTGGAGCGGCTGCGGATGAAGGCGACCGGCGGGCTTGTCGGACGGGACCGCGCGTTTGTCGGCCGCCTGAAGCGCCGCCTGGCGCGGCTGGGGATGGCGGGCGATGCCGAATTCATCGAGGAAATGGACCGCGACACACGGCTGGGTTTTCTCAAATCGCTGTCGGTTCTGTGCGTTCCCATGCCGCAGGGCGAGGCGTTCGGGACCTTCATGATCGAGGCATGGGCTTGCGGTGTGCCGGTTGTACAGCCTGATGCCGGCGCCTTCCCGGAAATCGTGGGGCGGACCGGCGGCGGGATCATCTACGATCCGTCCGATCCGGCCGAGCCCGAGCGGTCGCTCGAGACGCTTCTGAGCGATCCGGCGCGCGCGCGGGAGCTTGGCATGCTCGGCCGCGAGGGCGCGTTGCGGCATTTCACGACGGAAAAGATGGCGGAGGAACTTGAGGCGGTGTACAGGGACGTCACCGGCGGCAGAGGCCGTGCTGGAGGTGTCGGATGAGGGTTTTTGTTGTTGCGTTGGCGCTGCTGGCGTCGTTCGCGCGTGCGGAGGCGGTTTCCGATTCGTGGCCCACTTTTCACGGCGGATACGGTTTGACCGGGCATTCCGCGGCGCAATTCACGGCCAAGCCCGTGCGGCTGTGGCGTTTCAAGGCTGCCGGGCCCGTGACGACCACGCCGGTGGCCGGCGCCGGCCGGATCTACTGCCTTGCCGGCGACTGCACGGTTACTGCCCTGGACCTGTCCGGGAATAAGGTCTGGGAAACGAAACTTGGAGTGGAACCAACGGCGGAAACAACCCCGCCCGCGCCGCGGCAGGCCCTGTACGTAACAGCCCCGCTCCTGTTTGCCGGCGGCTGTATCGTGGCTGTTTCCGACGGCGGCGAAGTGCACGTGCTCGATGCCGCAACAGGCGCGTTGAAGTGGAAGAAGCCGCTTGGCGTTCCAGTGCAGGGCCAGCCCAATTTCGCTCAGGCCGGGGGCCGCGGGGTGGTGTTGATCCTCGACCAGGCCGAAGGCGTATTGCAGGCGCTCGACCTCGCCGACGGGCAGGTGGTGTGGACGGCGGAGCCAGTGGACCGGACCGACGGCCATGTTTCGGTTGGCGGCGGGCGCGCCGTTCTGGGGAGTTGCGATTCCGCGGTGCATGGCATCTCGGCGGCGGACGGCAGGGAGTCGGCGCTTGTCTCCATGGGCGAGGGGAAAGAGATGGCCGGCGGCGCCGCTGTGGACGGCGACTTTGCGTTCATCGGCAACCGCGCCGGCGGTCTCGCCTGTATTGACTTCAAGACGGGGGAGTCTCCGTGGGAGAGCGAGGAGTCGGAGGGAGAGCTCTTCACCACTCCCGCGGTTACTGAGGAGCTTGTGGTTTACTCCGGCGGCGACGGCAACGTTCACGCCGTGAAGCGCGACGGCGGTGCGAAACTCTGGACCTATGAAAGCGGCGGGATGGTGGCGCTTTCGCCGGTGATCGCCGGGGAACACGTGGCCGTCGCGATTGACGGCGTGCTGCATCTTGTGTCGCTGAAGAAGGGGAGAAAAGAATGGTCGTTCCAGGTGAGCGACCATGTTACGTCCCCGACGGTTACGGCCGGCATGCTCATTGTCGGCACGGACGACGGGTACGTGCTGGCGTTCGGCAGTCCGGGCAAGGCGCTTGAATGAAGGGAGAAACCGATGGCGGGATCAGCCCTCGTTGAGTTGACGGGTATCAGGAAGAGCTACGGCGGAATGCCTGAAGTGCTCGGCGGCGTTGATCTCCGGATCGGGGCAGGCGAGACGCTTGCGGTGATAGGCCCGTCCGGGTGCGGCAAGAGTACGCTGCTCAACATCGTCGGGGCGCTGGACAGGCCTGACTCCGGCTCCGTCCGGTTCGAAGGCGCGGAGATGCTCGAACTGGACGAAAAGCGGCTCTCGGCGATCCGCAACAGGCGCATCGGCTTCGTCTTCCAGTTTCATCACCTGCTTCCGCAGTGCACGGTGCTGGAGAACGTGCTTGTGCCGACGATCGTGCATGGCCACGGCAGGCAAGCGGCCGCCGACCGGGCCCGGAAGCTTCTTGAGAAGGTGGGGTTGTCGGGCAAGCTGTCGAGCAGGCCCGGCCAGTTGTCAGGCGGCGAGCGTCAGCGCGCCGCGGTTGTGCGTGCGCTGGTCAACTCTCCCGCGCTCCTGCTTGCCGATGAGCCGACCGGTTCGCTGGACCGGGCCGGGTCGGAGAATCTGGCCGACCTGCTCGGGGATCTGAACAGGGACGAAGGCGTCGCGATGATGGTGGTGACCCACTCACCGCATCTTGCGCGGCGGATGGGCAAGGTACTTGAACTGCGCGACGGGCAGCTTGCGCCCGCCGCCGCGTGATCCGGAGGAGTGTTGAGATGTCCGGGCGAAAGGCGCTGACATTTTGCGGGCTGGCCCTGGCCGGCGCGCGTTTCCACTGGCGCTCCGAGTTGGCCGTCTTCATCGGTGTGGCCGTGTCCGCCGCGGTACTTGTCGGCGCGGTGCTTGTCGGCGACTGTGTGAAGTACAGCCTGCGCCGGGCCGCCCTGCTGCGGCTCGGCCGCGCGGTCTTCGCGATGAACACGCAGGGCCTTTTCTTCGACTCGTCCCTTGCAGACCGGGTGGGCGCCGAAGCCGGGGTCGAAGTCGCCCCGGCCCTGGCGGTGAACGGGATAGCGATATTCCAGCCGATGTCCGGCGGTGAAGCGCGCCAGGTGAACCGCGTAAGGATCCTGGGCGCCGACTCGCGCTTCATGTCGTTCGGCGGCGCAGCCGCGGCAGTCCCGGCCGAGGGCGAAGCCGCGATAAACCGCAAGCTCGCCGACGCGCTGGGAGTGAGGGCGGGTGACGAAATCGCGGTGAGGGCCGGCAGGCCGGGCCTGATGCCGCGAGACGCGCCGCTTGCCTCGCGCAACGAAGAACTGTCCGTCCGCGGCTCATTCGTGGTGAAGGCCGTGCTTGATGACGAGGCGATGGGCAGGTTCAGCCTCGAGGCCAACCAGGTTTCCCCTTACAACGTGTTCCTCCCGATGGAGTGGTTGCAGGGCGCGCTCGGGCTTGCCGGCCGCGCCAACCTGATGGTTGTTTCTAAGCGGCCGGACGGAGCGCCCGACGCGGCGGCCCTTGATGCGGCCCTGCGCAGGGCGTGGCGGATCGAGGACGCAGGCCTGGAGCTGAAACCTGTCATGCGCTTCGGCCTGGCGCAGCTTCAGAGCGACCGCGTGTTTCTTGATCCCGCCACGTCAGACGCCGCGACCGGCCTGCAAGAAACCGCCGGCGTCGGCGTGCTCACGTATCTCGTGAACAGGATATCGCTTGGCGACGGCGGGGCGGGTGCGCCGTTTACCCCGTACTCGTTCATGGTTGCCTGTGATCCCGACCCGGACGGGCGGCTCAGCCCGGTGCCCGACGGCATGGGCGACGACGAAATACTGCTTGCCCGCTGGACGGCCGACAATCTCGGCGCGAAGCCGGGCGACGAAGTGACCGTTGCCTATCACGAACTGACAGGCGCGGGCGGCTTTACGGAGCGCGCGCGCGTGTTCAAAGTGCGCGGGATCCTGGAGATGGATCGTCTTGCGATGGAGCGCGATCTCATGCCCGAGTTTCCGGGTTTGACGGATGTGGAACAGTGCGCCAACTGGAACATCGGCATGCCGATGGACGAGGCGCTGCTGGCCGACAAGGCGAACCAGGAATACTGGGAACGTTACCGCGCCACGCCGAAGGCGGTTGTGACGCTCGCGGCCGGCCGCGGGATGTGGGCGAACAGGTTCGGCGACCTTTCCGCAGTCCGGTACGCGGCGACCGGGCTGGGTGTGACGGTGCTGCGGGAGGAGTTGAAGACCTGCCTCTCCCCGCAGGCGCTGGGGCTGTTCTTTTTCCCGGCGCGGCAGCAGGCTCTCGAGTCGGTTGCCAAGGCGATGAACTTCGGGGAACTCTTTGTGAGCATGAGTTTCGTGCTTATCGCGGCGGCTCTGATGCTTGCGGGCCTCCTGTTCGTATTCAACGTCGAGCAGCGCGCGGAGGAGGCAGGCATCCTGCGCGCGATCGGGTTTCTTCCGTATCACACGATGGCTCTCTTCCTCGCCGAGGGCGCGGTGGTGGCTCTGGCGGGCAGCGCGGTCGGCGCTGTCATTGGAACGGCATACACGAGGCTGCTTGTGTGGGGGTTGTCGGGCGAGTGGCGCGGCGCGGTCGCGGGTTCATCGATTGTCTATCACGCGGAGGCCGGCTCCGCCGCCGCCGGTGCGGCGGCCGCGGCGGTGTGTTCGGTGTTCGCCATGGCGCTTGCGTTGCGGAAGCAGACGAAGCGGCAGGCGCGGGAGCTGCTTTCCGGGGATGCCGGTGTGGAGGCGCCGCGCGCGGGAGGCGGGCGGCGCGGGCTTGTCATTTCCACGGCGCTCATCGCAGCCGCGATTGCGGTGATCGCTGCGTCGGCGCCGGACGACGCGGGGCACCGCGTGGCCGGTTTCTTTTCCGCCGGCGCGATGCTGCTGATCGGCGGGATGGGCTTGGTGCGCAACAGGCTGGGCGCGTTGGCTCTGCGCGAATCCGGTCGGATTACGCTCCGTGAAATAGGGATACGCGGGGCGGCACGCAGACGCGGGCGCAGTCTCGCCGCGGCCGGGCTGCTCGCGTGCGGGTGTTTCATCGTGTTTGCCGTTCTCGCGATGCAGCAGGATGTGACGGCAGGCGCCCGGCTCCGCTCGTCGGGGACCGGCGGGTTCGGCATCTATGCCGAGAGCACGATTCCCGTGGTGGACCGGCTTGAGACGGAGCAGGGTCGTTCCGCCTTCAAGCTTGGCGAAGGGTCATTGTCCGGACTTTCGTTTGTCTCCATGAAAATCCGCGATGGCGACGACGCGAGCTGTTTCAACCTGAACAGGGCGATGGCGCCGCGGCTTGTCGGCGTGGTTCCGGAAGCGATGTCCGGGCGCGGCGCGTTTGTGGCGCGCGACGGCGCCGATCCGTGGAAGCTGCTCGATGAAGAGTTGCCGGACGGGCTTGTGCCGGGGCTCGTGGGCGACGTGAATACGGCGATGTGGGGGCTGCAGAAGAAGACCGGCCCGGAAAAGGGCGACGTGCTTGCCTACAAGGACGAGCGCGGCGACATGTTCGGGGTTAAGCTTGTCGGGTCGCTCCCGCAGCACCTGTCCGTCATGCAGGGCGTGGTGCTTGTTTCCGCGGCGCGGTTCAGCGAGAAGTTTCCGTCCGAGGAAGGCTACCGCGCGTTTCTGGCGGATGTGCCGGAGGGCGCTGATCCGGTCGAGGCCGCGCGTTTGCTGGGGACGCGGATGGCGCGGGCGGGGCTTGATGCCGTGCCGGCCGCGCAGCGCCTTGTTGAGTTCTATTCCGTCGAGTCCACCTATCTTTCGATGTTCATGGCGCTCGGCGGGTTCGGGCTTCTTCTCGGCACTGCGGGCATGGGTGTGGTGGTGCTGAGAAACGTGCTCGAACGCAGGCGTGAGCTTTCCGCGATGCGGTGCATGGGTTTCATGCGCGGCGACCTGGTGCGTATGCTTCTTATCGAGCATGCGGCGCTGCTCGCCGCGGGGGTGGCGATAGGGGCGGCGTCCTCGCTTGCGGCGGTGTGGCCGAACGTGTCGGGCGGCGAATCATGGGCGCAGGGCGGCAGGATAGTCCTCTTCCTTGCAGGAATACTCGTATCCGGCCTCCTGTGGATCGCGCTGTCCGCGCGTATAGGCCTGCGCGGCGATATGCTTGCCGGCCTGCGCGACGAATGACGGGTATTGCGCAACGCCTTTTTGATACATATACCCAAGGGCTGAACCTCTCGATGCAGGATGTGAAGGTTGAATCGGCGGGAAGAAAAGGGGAAGGGAAAGAAGCATGACCAATGAAGCCGTAGGGACGTGGCTCCAGTTCTTGCCTTTGTTGATCCTTGTGATCGCCATTCCGTTGACGTTGCTGGTGACGGTTCTGCCGTTCTGGTTCATCTGCAGAAAGGCTGGTTTCCACAGCTCGCTTTCGCTTCTGATGCTGGTGCCTGTCGGAAACATCATCCTGCCGTTCGTGCTCGCTTTTTCCGAATGGCCGGCATTGAAGGCCAGGAAGGAGTAGCCGGGTTGGATCTGACACACCGGATAGACCGCGCGGCGCGGCGGGCGACCGTTACCGGCAGCGGGCGGCTGACGATGCCCGCCATGCTCGAAGCGGTTGAGCGGGTTGCCGCGGACCCGGATCATGACCCGTGCCACATGGTCATCTTCGATATCAGGAGCGGCGACTACACAGCCGAGTTGAGTGACGGAGACGACTTCGTTGCCGCCCTGAAGAGACTGGAGACGGATTTCCAGGGGCGGTTTGCGCTGGTTGTGCCGGAGTCGCTCAAGGTGCTCGCGGGTCTGTTCTGCCTTCTTGCCAATGTCGCCGGCATAGACAGGATACGGTCCTTTACCGGCATTGAGCAGGCTGTCGCCTGGTGCAGCGAGCCGGCGGATGTTGCCGCCGGGCCGGGTGGCAGCGCGGCGCGGGAGCGATCTGTTTGACACCACCCGGACGCTCTGCAAGTATCACGCCGCTCCTGGCCTGACGGCGTGGGGGCGGAGGGCTGATGGATCGCTCGGGACAGCGCATACTTCCAATTCTTCTCCTTGTTTCCGGCCTTTCGGCGGGTTGTGGGCCGAGTATTGCGCGCATTGAGCGGGCCGAGCGCGCAACTCCGCTGATGAAACTTGCCGAGGGCAAGGCTTCCGGCGGGGAATGGGATGCCGCCATCGCCGCCTATGAGCGTTGCATGGCTCTTCATCCCGGTTTTGCAACCGCGCACCTCGATCTCGCGCTGCTGTTGCATGACTGGCGCGGCGACTACGAATCCGCGGTGAAGCACTATCGCGCCTATCTCGAGCTCAGGCCGGAGACGGCCAAGAGGAAGCTGGTGCTCAAACGGATGGAAGATGCGCAGGATCGGCTGGTTCTGGAGAGGTCCCGGTACACGGTCAGAGCGGGTGATACCCTTGCCTCGATTGCGGCGGACCTGTACGGGGACAGCAAGGAATGGACGCGGTTGTACGAGGCAAACGAAGCGGCATTGAGCGGGTCGAACCGACTTACTGTCGGACAGGTTCTTGTTACGCCGGGGAGATTGGCGCCCGCTGCGGGCGCGGAGGTGCGGTATGAGCAATGATTTCTTTGATGGCGGTCTCTTGAAGTCCTCGATCCGCCGTGACGAACCGCGTGCTCAGGGCGCGGATTCGGTTTCAGGCCAGGATCCCGGAGCGAGGGTAATGGCCAGGCAGAAGGAAGACATGACCACGCAGGTCGCCGGCGCGGTGAAGGAGCTCGAGCTGCTTCGCCAGCGTCAGCGTGAACTCGAACGGGAGAAGGACCGGATCGAGAAGCTCACGCGCAGCCAGGAAGAATACGAGGACGGCAAGCGCGATCTGGTCGCCGGCCTGACGCAGGCCCTGGTGGAGATCCGCAAGGAGCAGGAGGACCTGGGGCGCGCGACCGAGCTTTACTCCGCGACCCGCGAGCGTTTCGAGCGGGCGCTGGCCGAAGTGAGGGAGATAAACGAAAGCGAGTGGGAAGCCGCGGACTACACGACGCGCCTGCGGGAGAGCCTTGCCCTGGTCCAGAATGCGAGGGCGATGTTCGAGATGGCTTCCGCGCAGCTTGAGGCGGCAAGGTGGCCGCGCAGGCAGGAGTCCGGTTCCGGCGGGCAGTTCGAGTCTTCCGCGGCGTCCACGGCATCGGGCCGCGGTTTCCAGTACTGGCTGATGGCCGGCTTTGCCGCGACGCTTCCGCTGGGGGTTCTGGTCATCATTCTGTACATCGTTCATCTCGTTCTGCGGGCCAGGGTTTGACCGGGCGCCGTTCCGTGTTGAGGCAGGCGGAGAGACCCAAAGATGGCAGGCAGCAGAAACGATCTGGGCCGACGGTTGAAGGAAATCGAGCGGGAGCTCAAGTCCGTCAAGGATGAGATCCGGCATGCGTCAAAGCAGGATCCTGCACCGGCGGAGCCTGTGTTTCCCCCGGCGCGGGTGAAGGTCCGATCCATGCCGTGTGATCCGGTTCCGGAAGCGCGGTCTGAGCCAATGCGGGCCGAACGGGAAGCGCCGGAAGTCTTGGACGCAGCGCAGCCGCGGGAGAAGGTCTACGATCGCCCGGCCGGGCAGGACAGGCGGTTCGCCAACTACCTTGCCAGCAGTTTCCAGGTGTCGCAGACCGCAGAACCGGTCGAGCACAAGGTTCAGCGGAACAAGGCGTTCGTGGTGATCGGGATCGCGGCTCTTGTGCTGCTATGGCTGGTTATTCGCCTTGTTGCCCGGTAGCGGGCAGGTCGCGGACATACAGGACCAGCAGCCCTCGTCTTGCCTGCGGGCGCGCCGTGATCCGCTGCCCGGCGGCCGCTCCGCTGCCGCGGAAGATTATTTCGACTTCCCGCGTGTCGGCGGGGCACGGGAAACGTCCGTACTGCAGCAGCAGCGGAAGCGATTCCCACCGGCGCGTATCGGGCACTTCCATGGCGAACAGTATCAGGCGCACGAGCTGGCCCAGCGCCTTGTTCTCGCGTTCGATGGACTCCGCGAGGGCGTCCTTTATCACGATGCGGGAGACCGTCTTTGCAGCGCGCATTGCCGCGAGCCGTTCTTCCGTCTTTGCGAGGAGTGTTCCAGTGTGTGTCAGTGTGTAGGTTCGCCCGAGAACGCGTCCGTTCACGAGGATCTCCGCGTGCGAATCCGGGCCCAGCCGCTCGTTGTGCCTTGAAGCGCCGGCCTTTGAGGAAATGCCGCCCATGGCGGCGAGGACGACCAGTTCGGCCTCCTTTTTCGACGGCGCGGGGCCATACCTGCCGTCGGGCCCTATCTTGACCGGGGCGGGAAGCGCGGCCGCCCGTTCGTACTCGATGCGGGCCGAGTTCGCGTCATCAATGAGTTCGAAGGCGAGGCCGGCCACGCAGTGGCTGAAGGCGTCGTCGGGGAAGCCCTCGAGCCGTTCGAGGCGCGGCGCGATATTGCGCGCCTCCACCGCCGCGTCGTCCCATGCGGACAGGGAGAGGTAGCTCAGCGCCGCGAACGTGCGCAGAAGAACCCGTTCATAGGGCACGCCGCGGAACGACTTCACGCGGTCGTTGACGACGAGGCTGGTGGTGCCTTCGCTGACGCTCAGGTAGTCCAGTTCCCCGCACAGGTCCGAGGCCGCCAGCCAGTCGCTCGCGGCGCCCTTGTGATCGCCGATTGCCTGGCGGACCATGCCGCGCTCCATCAGCGCGAGCACGCGGTCCTGGCCGGGCGTCTCAACGGCTTCGTTAAGGTTGGTCAGGGCCTGGTTGTACCGGCCCTCGATGAAGTTCGCGCGCCCGGCGCTGATCCGGCCGGAGGCGCAGCCGGACAGCAGTGCCATGCAGGCGAGCATGGCCGCGGCCTGCATGCAGAACAAGGCGCGATTTCCGGCGCATTTCATCAAAGCCGGGCCGGTCGTCTACCAGCCGATGATCGGCTTGCTGGCGCGGCGCAGGCGGTCACGCTGCTTGCGGAGTTCCATGATGCCGGTTTCCAGGTCGGTGATCTCGACCGTGAGCTGGTAATAGACATCCTCCTGGCGGGACACGCGCACTTCGCGGCCGGACTTCTGGCTGATCTCCACGAGCGAACCGGTGAGCATGTAGCGCGCGCCCAGCTGCCTGCCAATGGCCGTTCTGGTTTCCTCGGTGCAGTTTGCGAGCTGGTAGCCCTGCTCGCGCAGCAGATCATCACGCCTCGAAGCGTTGACGAACCGCATCCTGCCGGTGTTCATCAGTTCCGTGGTGATCGAGTCTTCGATTGCCTTCGTGTCGAGATGCGAAGCGGTTCTGTTCTGGATGCCCATGACCACGAGGATAGGGTTCTCGCCTTCCTTCCTCGGGAACGGAGCATTAACGATGTCCTCCGACATCAGTTTTGCCCAGGTAAGAAGGTCGTTCTGGTCGTACTTCGCCGTGAGGGCGGACGCCTCTTCGGGCGCCTTCTCATCGATGGAGATGCGAAAAGCGGCGCAGCCGCTGAAGACGGCAGCGCCGCCGACCACCAGCAAACAGCAAGCGAACTTCTTCATGTATCTGCCTCCCTGCCGGCTCGTGAACAGATAGCCGACTTCTTGAGGAAATCTACCAGAAACCCGGGTTTGCCGGCCAAACTTTTTGTTGAGTCGCAACCACCTGCGGGGTAACGTCTGCGAGCTGTCTGTCGCGCGCGGAGCACGGCAGGCTCCGGAGAATGGAATGACTGAAGCGAATGAAAGCGGCGCGATGGACGTTGCCTACGTGGCCCGGCTTGCCCGCCTTGCGCTGACGCCGGAAGAGGCGGAGACTTTTCAGCGTCAGCTTGATCACATAGTCGGCTACGTGCGGAAGATAGGCGAGCTGGACGTCTCAGGCGTCGAACCGACCGCGCACGCTGCCGTTCTGAGCAACGTATTCCGGCCTGACGAGGCCCGGCACGGGATCGAACACGACGTTGCGCTGGGAAACGCGCCCCGGTCAGCGGACGGCCAGTTCCTGGTGCCGAGGATTGTGGAGTAGCCATCCGTTGAGGACCGCAGATTGAACCGCGAGGCCTTCCAGTGTCTTGACCTGCGCAGCGCCGCCGCCGGCGTTGTTTCCGGCGACTTCACCTCGCGTGAGCTTGTCGAAGCCATGCTGGCCGGCATTATCGAGCGCGATCCGGCGATACGCGCCTTCGTGCACGTGGACGCTGACGATGCGCTGAGGCAGGCGGACGCGGCCGATGCGCGGCGCGGCCCGGGCGGCGGCCGCCTGAACGGCGTGCCGGTGGCGGTGAAGGACGTGCTGAACGTTGCCGGCCAGCCGTGCGGATGCGCGTCGCGGATACTCGAAGGGTACAGGGCGCCGTACGACGCGACCGCCGTCGCCAGGCTGCGCCGTGAAGGCGCCGTCGTGGTTGGCCGCACCAACATGGACGAATTCGCGATGGGGTCAACCACCGAGAACTCGGTACACGGCCCGACACTGAACCCGTGGAACCATGGCAGGGTCCCCGGCGGCTCGAGCGGCGGCTCCGCCGCCGCGGTCGCATCGCGGGAGGCGCTCGCGGCGCTTGGTTCCGATACCGGCGGCTCGGTGCGGCAGCCTGCTTCGTTCTGCGGCTGCGTTGGCCTGAAACCGTCATACGGCCGGATCTCCCGCTACGGTCTTACCGCCTATGCATCGTCGCTGGACCAGATCGGGCCGCTTACAACGAATGTGCGTGACGCCGCGCTGCTGCTCAACATCATGTCGGGCCGGGACCCGCTGGATTCGACCTCGGTGCCGGACCCGGCTCCGTGTGCGGATGACGGGTGGGCCGCCGCGGGCCTGAAGGGGATGAAACTCGGCCTGCCGCGGGAGTACTTCGGGGCGGGCCTGGATCCCGAAGTTGCGTGGGCGGTGCGCGCGGCGGCGGATGCATGCGCGGCGCTCGGCGCGGAACTCGTTGAAGTGGCCCTTCCGCACACCGAGTATGCCATAGCGGCTTATTACATAATCGCGACCGCCGAGGCTTCTGCGAACCTTGCCCGGTTTGACGGGGTCAGGTACGGGCGCAGGGCTGACGGGGCATCGGACCCCTACGACCTTTACACCCGCACGCGGGCCGAGGGGTTCGGGGCGGAGGTGAAGCGCCGGATCATCCTTGGCACCTACGTGCTGAGCAGCGGGTACTACGAGGCCTACTACCGTTCGGCGCAGAAGGTGAGAACGCTGATCCGGCGCGATTTCGAGCGCGCGTTCGGGCAATGCGATGCGATGCTTGCGCCCGTTGCGCCGACTGCCGCCTACCGGCTCGGGGAAACGACCGACGACCCGCTGAAGATGTATCTCGGCGACATTCTGACCGTGACCGCGAACCTGGCCGGCATCTGCGGGCTTTCTGTGCCGTGCGGCCTGACGGACGACGGGTTGCCGGTGGGGCTTCAGGTCCTGGGTCCGTTCCTCGGCGAGGAGCGGGTGCTGCGCGTCGGCGCGGCCTACGAAACCGCGCGCGGGCCGTTCCCGGAGCCGCATGGAGGCGCGGCATGAAGTACCTGACCACAATAGGGCTTGAGGTGCACGTGCAGTTGCGGACGCGGTCGAAGATGTTCTGTGCATGCGGGACCGGGTTCGGGGCGCCGCCGAACACCCAGGTGTGTCCTGTCTGTCTCGGGTATCCCGGCGCCATGCCTGTGATGAACGAAGAAGCGATCCGGCTCACGGTGATGACAGGGCTGGCCCTCGGCTGTGCGATACCTGCTTTCAGCAAGTTTGACCGGAAGAGCTACTTCTATCCCGACATGCCGAAGAACTACCAGATATCGCAGTACGACTGTCCGCTCTGCGACGGCGGGGCGGTGGAATTCGAATCCGGTGGGCAGGGCAGGCGGGTCCGGATGGTCCGCATTCACCTGGAGGAGGATGTCGCCAAGAACATGCACTTCCCCTCTTTCAGCGGGGTGGATTTCAACCGCGCCGGGGTTCCGCTCATGGAGATCGTGACACAGCCGGACATGGGGTCGCCCGAGGAGGCGATGGACTTCCTGCTTGCGCTGAAGCAGACGCTTTCCTATCTCGGCGTGAGCGACTGCAACCTGGAAGAAGGTAACGTGCGCTGCGACGTCAACTGCAGCGTGCGGCCCGATGGGCAGGAAGAGCTGGGGACCAAGACCGAGATAAAGAACCTGAACACGTTCAAGGGTGTTTTTCATGCCCTGCGCCATGAGCTCGACAGGCAGGTGGATGTCCTCGAGTCGGGCGGGCGCGTGACTCAGGAGACGCGCAGGTGGGACGCGGACCAGGGCGTGACGTACTCCATGCGTTCGAAGGAGGACGCCCATGATTACAGGTATTTTCCCGAACCCGACCTGATGCCGGTGGAGCTGGACGCGGCGACCGTCGGGGAATGGCGGGCCGCGATTCCCGAGCTGCCCGGCGCGCGGCGGGCGAGGCTGACGGCCGAATACGGGATTCCCGGGTACGCCGCCGGCGTGATAGCCGCCGACCGCGCGGTTGCGGATTACTTCGAAGCCGCCGCGCGCGCATCGAAGAACGCCAAGGCCGTCTCCAACTGGGTGATGACTGAAATGCTGCGCCTGCTGGGCGAGAGAGGCATGACGATCGGAAACGCCCGCGTCACGCCCGGTGCGCTGGCAAGGCTGGTTTCGCTTGTTGATTCCGGCGTGGTGTCATCCACCGCGGCCAAGGACGTGTTTGCGGCGATGTTCGAAAGCGGCGGAGACCCGGATGCGCTTGTGCGAGAGAAGGGCCTGGCGCAGGTGAGCGACGCATCGGAGATCGAAGCCATCGTTGACAGGGCCATGGAGGAAAACCCGAAATCGGTCGCTGATTTCATGCAGGGCAAGAGCGCGGCCGCGAAGTTCCTGGTCGGGCAGGTGATGCGTCTCAGCCGCGGCAAGGCGAATCCGAAGCTTGTGAACGAGATACTCGAACGGAAGCTGGGTGCGGAGTAGCTGCGGGCGGTCCGCCGTGATTTTCGCCTTGGCTTGCCGACCGGAGGCGTCGGGGGTACGATGCCCGACACGCGCCAGCTTTTCGCGGGGAGAACCGGCGCTGGGAAGACCGAATGACTTCCAACGACGACTACGTGCTTGAGATACTGCTGGAGCGCGGCCTTGTGACGCAGGAGCGGATCGAGTCGGCAAAAAGCGCCAACCAGCGTTTCTCGGGCTCAACGGTGGATCTGCTTGTCGAAGCCAAGGTTCTTTCCGAGGAGCAGATACTTGCCGCGGCCGCCTCCCAGTTCGGGATGGAGATGATAAGTCTGAAGGGCGTGGACCTGCTCCCCGAGGTGCGGGACATGGTGCCGGCCGACGTTGCCCGGCGTTACCACGTCGTTCCCGTCTTCAAGAACGACAACACCCTGACCGTCGCGATAAGCGACCCCATGGATTTCGACTCGCTCGACACGCTGCGCTACCTGCTCAAGTGCGGAGTGGAGGCCGTCGTGGCGTCGCGCGCGGAGATCAACGTAACCCTCGACCGTTACTACCAGTCCGAGGCAAACGTGGAACGCATGCTCGACAACATGGAAGAGCACGCGGTGAACATCGAGCTGACCGGCCGGGATGACCTGGTCCAGGACACCGAGGCGACGGAGGCGGATGCGCCCATCATCAAGCTGGTCACGCTCGTGATCCTCGAGGCGTACCGGCACAGGGCGTCTGACATCCACCTGGAGCCGCTTGAGCGGCGGTTCAGGGTCCGCTACAGGATAGACGGCGTGTTGCACGAGGTGGACAGTCCGCCAAAGCGGCTGCAGTTGGCCATCATCAGCCGCGTGAAGATCATGTCCCAGATGAAGATATCCGAGAAGCGCGTGCCGCAGGACGGCCGCATACAGGTGAACATCAAGGGGCGCGAGATAGACTTGCGCGTGTCGACGGTGCCGACCAATCATGGCGAAGGCGTGGTGATGCGCCTGCTGGACAAGCAGAACCTGGCGCTCGGGTTGCCGAAGCTCGGTTTCTATGCCGACGACCAGGAGACCTTCACGCGCCTGATCGGGATGTCTGACGGCATAATACTTGTCACCGGTCCGACCGGGTCCGGCAAGACCACGACGCTCTACGCGTGTCTTTCGCACATCAACAGGCCCGACCGGAAGATCATCACCGTGGAGGATCCTGTTGAGTACCAGCTTTCCGGCATCAACCAGGTGCAGGTGATGGAAGACATCGGCATGACCTTCTCGGCGGCGTTGCGCTCGATCCTCCGCCAGGCGCCGAACATCATAATGATCGGCGAAATACGCGACAAGGAGACGGCGAACATCGCGACCGAGGCGTCGCTCACAGGCCACCTTGTGTTCAGCACGCTGCACACCAACGACGCGCCGAGCGCGGTCATGCGGCTTCTGGACATCGGCGTGAAGCCGTTTCTTGTCGCCTCCTCCCTGCGCGCGGTCATGGCGCAGCGCCTGATTCGCTGCATCTGCGAGGAGTGCCGGGAGGAATACATTCCCACCGAGGCGGAGCTGAAGATGCTCGGACCGGCCGCGGCGCAGTTCCAGAATGTAACCCTCCACAAGGGGCGCGGGTGCGCGAAGTGCAACCTGACCGGGTACTCGGGGCGGCGTGGGATATTCGAGATGTTCCTCGTGACCGAGGAAATCCAGCACATGATCTACGAGAAGATATCCGCCTCCGAGCTCAGGGTGCGCGCGCGGGAAATGGGCATGCGGACGCTTCGCGAAGACGGCCTGAGGAAGGTTGTCGGGGGAATGACCACGATCGATGAAATCCTGCGGGTAACGATGGGAGACGTTGACTGATGAACGACACTTCCGACTCCGCGATAGAGATGAACGAACTCCTGCAGCTGGCCGTGGATGAGGGGGCATCGGACCTTCATATCAGCGTGGGTTGCTCGCCGACGCTGCGCATCAGCGGGCGGCTGCGTCCCCTGGATTCGCCGGCGCTGACGCCCGACGATACCGAGCGCCTGATGAAGAGCATCACTTCGCCCGAGCACCAGCAGCGGCTGCGCGAACAGGGCGGAACCGATTTCGGTTTCGGTTTCGGCGAACACGCGCGGTTCAGGGTGAGCGTGCTCCGCACGAAGGGCAGCGTCGGGATAGTTCTCCGCCAGATTCCCAAGAAGCTCATGACCCTCGAAGAGATCGGCCTGCCTCCGCAGGTGAAGGAGCTGCTGTTCCGGCCGAGGGGGCTGATACTGGTCACCGGCCCGACCGGCTCCGGCAAGACGACCACGCTGGCCAGCATGATCAACATCATTAACGGCGAGCGCGACTGCCACATAATCACGATCGAGGACCCGATCGAGTATTACCACCAGCACAGGAAATCCATCGTCACGCAGCGCGAGATAGGCGTGGATGTCGGCAGCTTCGGCGAGGCCATCAAGCGCGGTCTGCGCCAGGACCCGGACGTGATACTCGTGGGCGAAATGCGCGACCTTGAGACGATGTCCGCGGCGATAACCGCGGCGGAGACCGGGCATCTCGTGTTCGCCACGCTGCACACGACCGGCGCGGCGCGCACGGTGGACAGGATCGTGGACGCGTTTCCGACGGACCAGCAGGAGCAGATACGCACACAGCTTTCGGTCAGCATCTGTGCCGTCATATCGCAACTGCTGCTGGTGCGCGCGGATCAGCCGGGCCGTGTCGCCGCGTTTGAGGTGATGATCTCGACGCCTTCCATCCAGGCGCTGATCCGCGACAACAAGACGTTCAGGATCACTTCCGACATTCAGACGGGCGCGAAGCGCGGCATGGTTACGCTCGATTCGCACCTGCTGGCCCTTTACGACGAGGGGATCATTCACTACGAAGACCTCATAACGAAGTCGCAGGATCCCGACTCCATCCTGCAGCGGCTCCAGGAAATGGGCGGAAAGAAACGGTAGGCTGCATGGAAGGCGCGCAAAAGACCTCGACAGATCCGTTCCTGAGGATGGCCGTGGAGCAGGGGGTTCTGACTTCCGATGCCGCGGCGCCGATCGAGGAAGAGCACGAAAGGACTGGGAAGCCGTACAAGGCTCTGCTCGTCGACGGCGGCTTCGTGAGCGAGTCCGCCATGCTCGAAATGATCGCCGGCTATCTCGGCACGCGTGTCGTGAACCTGCCGGCGACGGACATCCCGCCCGACGTCGTGCACAGCGTGCCGTCGGCCGTGGCCCGCATGTACAACGTGGTGCCGGTCGAGACGACCCAGAACTCGGTGGTGCTTGCAGTGTCGGACCTCGTGTCGCCGCAGACGATGGACGAGCTGATGTTCGTGCTGACCCGCGACGTATCGTTTGTGGTCGCGCGAGAGGACGACCTGCGGAGCCATATCAACCAGTTCTATCCGGACGCGGGCGATGTGACCGACATGGTGTCTGCCATGGAGGAAGGGCTCGAGGCGGTCGGGGACTCGCTTGGGCTGGGTGAACTTGCGGATGAGAAGGAGATTGAGACCGCGGCCGGCACAACGCCTGTCATCCGTTTCGTCAATCTTGTCCTCTACCAGGCGGTCAACGACAGGGCTTCCGACATACACTTCGAGCCGTTCGAGAAAGAATTTCAGATAAGGTACCGCGTGGACGGCGCGCTCTACGCGATGCAACCGCCACCGCGGCGTCTGGCGCTGCCCATCATTTCGCGCATCAAGGTGATGGCCGGCCTGAACATCGCCGAGCGCCGTCTGCCGCAGGACGGCCGCATCCAGGTCGGCATAGGCGGCCGTCCCATAGATCTGCGTGTGTCCACGCTGCCCACCCAGTTCGGCGAGAGCGTCGTGCTGCGCGTGCTGGACCGCAGCATAGTGTCGCTCGAGCTCGACAACCTCGGGATGCCGGAGGACGTTCTGGATGGGATAAAGCGGGACATTGACAAGCCGAACGGCATCGTCATCGTCACCGGGCCCACGGGTTCCGGCAAGACTACCACGCTCTACTCCTGTCTGCGCCGGCTCAACAACGTGGAAACGAAGATACTTACCGCCGAAGACCCGGTTGAGTACGACATAGACGGAATCGTGCAAGTTCCGGTGAACGAGATCACCGGCAACACTTTCGCGGTTATCCTGCGCGCGTTCCTTCGTCAGGACCCGGACGTCATGATGATGGGTGAAATACGCGATCTCGAGACTGCGGAAATCGCCGTGAAAGCGTCGTTGACCGGTCACCTTGTCTTCAGCACCCTGCACACGAACGACGCGTCCGGCGCCATCGCGCGTCTCATAGACATGGGCGTGGAACCCTACCTGATCTCGTCGACACTGGAGGCCGTGCTTGGCCAGCGTCTTGTTCGCACGATCTGCGAGCACTGCAAGACCCAGTACGCGCCGGACGACACGGTTCTTGGCGCGATGTCGCTGCGGCGCGAGGATGTCGGTGACAGGAAGTTGTGCTACGGGGCCGGATGCAACTACTGCAACGAGACCGGCTACAGGGGCAGGAAAGGCATTTACGAGTTTCTCTCGGTGTCAGATCCGATACGCGACATGATAACCGAGCACAAACCCAGCATGCTTATCCGGAACCGGGCCATCCAGATGGGAATGCGCACTCTCCGCGAGGACGGCATCCGCAATGTCCTGGACGGGTACACGACGGTTGAGGAAGTCCTGAAATACACATGATTGCCGGGGGAAGCCGCCACATGAAAGAAGCAGAAAAGAAGGCGGTTGACCAGGACGTGGACTGGTCCGTGTATATCAGGCTGCTGAGGTATGTCCGGCCGTACTGGTGGCGGCTGGCCCTGGGTTTCGGCTGCGGCGGGCTCTATGCCGGCGCGCAGGCCGGGATGGTGTGGGTGATACGCGGCGGCTTCCGCAAGGTGTTCGATCCGACCGATGCGCCGCTCGCGACGGTGCTTGCCCTGGCGGCGCTCTTCCCGGCTGTTGCCTTCGCCAGGGGCATTGCCGATTACCTGTCGAACTACCTCATCAAGTGGGTGGGCAACCGCGTCGTCCAGGACCTGCGCGACGACATCTTCAGGCATCTGCACACGCTGTCGCTTTCCTATTTCTCCCGGAGCCGGACTGGCGAACTGATAGCCCGCACGTCGAACGACCCCATGCTCGTCGAGCGGGCCGTATCCACGGTCATAGCCGACATCGCCAAGGAGCCGTTGACGATGGTGGCCATGCTCTGCTGGATCTTCTACGTGGATGCCAAGCTGGCGGCGGTGAGTTTTGTCCTGTTTCCGATCTGCGTGTTGCCGATTGCGCTGTTCGGCCGCAAGGTCAGGCGCTACTCGCGCGAGGCGCAGGCACGCATAGCCGACGTGACCTCCATTCTCCAGGAAACGCTTTCCGGCGTGAAGATCGTGAAGGCATTCGGGATGGAGGAATACGAGAACCGGCGGTTCACGGAACAGACTCGGTCATTCTTCCGCCGCCGCATGGGAGTTGTGCGCGCCAGTTCCGTGGTTGAGCCGATCATTGTCGTTCTCGCCGCTTCCGCGGCGGCGTTCGTGCTCGTCTACGTGCGGGCGGCCAGGATGTCGCTCGAGGATTTCGTGGCATTCGTGACGGCGCTTTTCATGGCCTACGAGCCGGTCAAGAAGCTGAGCAGGGTGGCGATGCTCGTCCAGCAGAGCACGGCCGCGGCGGACCGCATCTTCGAAACGCTGGACACGAAGAGCACTGTGACGGACAAGCTCGACGCTGTTGACTTCGCCGGGACCCTGAGCGAGGTCGTCTTTGAGGACATTCATTTCGGGTATGAGGCGGGCAAGGAGCTTTTCAGCGGGCTCAACCTGCGCGTCAAGGCCGGTGAAAGCATCGCGATAGTCGGTTCGTCCGGTTCCGGGAAGACGACTCTCGTGAACCTGATTCCGCGGTTCTACGACGTGACCGGCGGCCGGATATTGCTCAACGGCACCGATGCGAGGGACATTACGCTTTCGTCGCTGCGCAGGATGTGCGGGCTTGTGACGCAGGAGACGTTCCTGTTCAACGACACGGTTGCGAACAACATTCTCTACGGCATGCCAGGCGCGTCGCGCGCAGACATCGAGGAAGCCGCGCGAAGCGCGTTTGCGCACGATTTCATAATGGCGATGCCTGAGGGCTACGACACCGTGATAGGAGAGCGCGGGGTGCGGCTGTCCGGCGGCCAGTGCCAGAGGATCTCGATTGCCCGCGCGGTGCTGAGGAATCCGCCGATCCTGATCCTGGACGAGGCCACGAGCGCGCTGGACACTGAATCCGAGCGCATGGTCCAGGCGGCGATCGACAGGTTGATGCACGGGCGCACGGTATTCGCCATCGCCCACAGGCTTTCGACCATCGCGAACTGCAACAGGATCATCGTGCTGGACGGCGGGCGTATCGCGGAGCAGGGCACGCACGCAGACCTGCTGGCCGCCGGCGGGTTGTACAAGCGGCTCTACGATCTGCAGTTCAGCGCCTGACGGCGCCATGCCAGGCAGAGGTGCGTAGTGAAATCGTTCAGGAAGGAGTTGTGGTTCTGTACGCGCGGCCGCCGTGAGCTCGTTGCGATAACCCCCGACGTGGCGGATGCCCTGCGGGAAAGCGGGATCCGCGAAGGGCTGTGCCTTGTCAACGCGATGCACATCACGGCCAGCGTGTTCATCAACGACAACGAGCACGGGCTGCATTGCGACTTCGAGAGATGGCTTGAGCGGCTGGCCCCGGAAAAACCTTATTCCCAGTACGCGCACAACGGCGCCGAGGACAACGCCGACGCGCACCTCAAGCGCACCGTTATGGGCAGGGAGATTGTCGTGGCGGTTACCGACGGGAAGCTCGACCTCGGCCCGTGGGAGGAGATCTTCTACGGCGAGTTCGACGGAATGCGGCGCAAGCGCGCGCTAATCAAGATTATCGGCGAGTGATGAGGACCGATGCATTCGACTATCACCTGCCGCCCGGCCTGATCGCGCAGGAGCCGCTTCCGGAGCGTTCGTCATCAAGAATGATGGTGATGGACCGTGCGACCGGCGCACTGAGCCATGCCCGGGCGTCGGACCTGCCTCGATTCCTGCGGCCCGGCGACGTGACGGTGCTGAACAACACGCGCGTCATTCCCGCCCGGCTGTTCGGCACCAGGCGCGACAGCGGCGGCAGGGCGGAGGTTCTCCTGGTGGAGGAAACCGGGCCCGGCGTGTGGGCGTGCCTGTGCAGGGCGTCGGGCAGAATGAAGCCGGGAATACGGTTGCTCCTGGCCGGCGGCATAGAGGCCGAGACGCTGGCAAAGCGTCCGGACGGCAGCTTCCTGATGCGCCTCACATGCGACAGGCCGGTGTCGGAGGCCATCGAGCAGGCTGGCGTACCGCCGCTGCCGCCCTACATCAAACGTGCGCGGCCGGGCGGGGATGGTCAGCCCTCCGCCGGGACAAGTCGTGACGACAGGGAACGTTACCAGACCGTTTATGCGAAGGAACCAGGGGCCGTTGCTGCGCCGACGGCCGGGCTTCATTTCGACGGGGCAATGCTCGAGCGAATCCGGGACAAGGGCATTGGAGTCGTCGAGGTGACTCTCCATGTCGGACCCGGCACTTTCCGTCCGGTGAAGTCCGAGGTCGCCGAGGAGCACGTCATGGACGAAGAACGCTACCAGGTGTCCCAATCCGCGGCTGAAGGCATAAACGCCGTGCGCGAACGCGGCGGGCGTGTCGTTGCCGTGGGCACAACCGTGGTTCGCACGTTGGAGACTGTTGCCGGGCCGGACGGCCGGGTTCGTCCCGGTTCAGGCCGGACGGCGCTCTACATTCTCCCGCCGTACAGGTTCAGGGCGGTGGATGCGCTTCTGACGAACTTCCACCTTCCACGTTCCACCCTGTTGATGATGGTCTGTGCTTTTGCCGGCCAGACGGCGGTGCTGGAAGCCTACCGGCAGGCCGTGCGGGACGAGTATCGTTTCTACAGTTACGGCGACTGCATGCTGATAGTGTGAACCGGCGGTGCTATTGCCGCGGTCGGCCGGTTTGCGTATAGTCCGCCCATGAGGATTTCGGGCGGCGTGCATTGCGGAAGGCGGCTGAAGGTGCCCCCGAACGGGGTCCGGCCTACTCAGGACAGGGTGAGGGAGGCCATGTTTTGCAGTCTGGCCGCACGTATTCCGGGCTGCAGTTTCCTGGATTTGTTTGCCGGGTCGGGCGCGGTCGGGCTGGAAGCTTGGAGCCGGGGTGCCGACAGGGTTACGTGGGTTGAGAAGGATGCCAGGGCGTGCTCAGTGATACGGGAAAACCTCGCGGCTCTGGGGGGGAAGGAAGGCCGTGAATCCGGCCTCGGCCTCGCCAGATCGGATGTGTTCGCCTGGCTCGGCGGCGTCTCGGGTCTGGGGTTCGACGTGATATTTGCCGACCCGCCCTATGCCGTGGGGGATGAAGGACTCTGGCCCGGACTTCTCGGTGCTCTGGCCCGGCCGGGCCTGCTTGCGGAGGGAGGAGTCCTGGTGGTTGAAGAAGCTGCGGGGTCCGAACCGGTGACGCATGCGGGCTGGACGACGGTCCGCGACAGGAAATACGGAGCGACGAGGCTGATTTTCATGGAGCCCGTCAGCGCCCGGAAGGAGGGGTTGGAGTGAACGTTCTGGCCATATATGCGGGCACGTTCGATCCGTTGACTTTGGGACACTACGACCTGATCGAGAGGTCGTCCGAGCTGTTTGAAAGGGTGGTTCTGGCTGTCGCCGTCAACGCCGAGAAGAACCCCTTGTTTTCACTCGAGGAACGGATGGGGCTTGCCCGGTCGGTGGTCGGCCAGTTCGGCAACGTGGAAGTGGACTCATTCAACGGGTTGCTGATCGAGTATGCCCGCAGGCGCGGGGCGCGCATACTTATCCGCGGGTTGAGAGCCTATTCGGACTTCGACTATGAGTTCCCGATGGCGCTCACGAACAGGAAACTCGCGCCGGAGATAGAGACCCTGTTCATGATGCCGAAGGAGATACACAGCTATGTCAGTTCCAGCATCGTCAGGACGGTTGCCCGGTACGGAGGGGACATAAGCGATTTTGTTCCGCCCGACATCGAAGCGGCGATAGGCCGGAAGCTCTCCGGTGTTCCGCCCGGCGTGGCCGCCCCGACGGAGGCACGGGATTGAACATCCAGGTCGCGACACTGCCGGAAGGCGGGATGTTGTTTGAGGGTGAGGAGCCCGGTTCCATCCTGGATATCGGGGATGCGCCTGAGTTCCTGGGGCTGCAAGGTCCGGTCAGGTACAGCATCACCGCCAGCAGGTCGTGCGGCGAACTGATGGTTGCCGGAAGTCTTTCCGCCCCAGCGACCTTCCGGTGCAGGCGGTGCTGTGAGCCCGTCGAAATCGAGGTACGCGACAACGCGTTCGAGCGCATAATCGATGTGCCCGACGGCAATGAATCTGTGGACTTGACCCCCTCCATACGCGAAGCTATGATCCTTGCCTTTCCGAACTACCCGCTGTGCTCCGGGGAGTGCAGGGGTTTGTGTCCCCAATGCGGCCAGAATCTGAATCGCCGCCTGTGTGGCTGTGTGCCGCCGGCAGGAGACGGGCGCTGGTCCGCGCTGGACAGGTTGGGTCCGTGAGACGGGCGACGGCTGTGGCTGGTTGAGTCGGCCATTCCGACTCGGGTTCTGCATAGAGGTGCAAGATGGCTGTACCGAAGAGGAAAGTTTCCAAGAGCAAGTGTCGGTCGCGCAAGGCGTCGCACCGGGTGCAAATCCCGGCCACCCAGCCGTGTCCCCAGTGCGGGGCCCTCCAGCTGCCCCATCGCGTGTGTTCGGCGTGCGGGTTCTACCGCGGCCGGCAGGTATTGACGGTCACTTCGGACTGACAGCGGGATCTCCGTCATGCGCATTGCCGTGGATGCAATGGGCGGCGATTTTGCGCCCGCCGAGGTGGTTGCCGGCGCCGTGCGCGCCGCGCGGGAACTGCCCTCGCTGACGAAGGTGTTCCTTGTCGGCGACAAGGCGGCGGTCGAAAAGGAGCTCGCGAAACACGGCTCCATCCCGCCTCTGATTGAAGTCCGCCATGCTTCCGAGAACATAGGCATGGGAGAGTCCCCGGCCGTTGCAGTTCGCCGGAAGAAGGACTGTTCCATAAACAGGGCCATGGACCTGGTCAAAGCCGGCGAGGCGGACGCCGTGATGTCGGCCGGGCATACGGGCGCCGTGGTGGTATCCGCCACGCTGAAGCTGCGGACGCTTGAGGGTGTGACGCGGCCGGCCATAGCGGCGGTGATGCCGACTTCCGGGAGACCGTGCGTCGTAATCGACGTGGGAGCGAACATTGATTCCGACGCCAGGCTTCTGCTCGAGTTCGGGACGATGGGCGCCGTCTATTCGAAAGTGATCATGGGCCAGGTCAACCCGGTCGTGGGCCTGATGAGCATCGGAGGAGAGGATACGAAGGGGAACGAGACGACGAAGGAAGCCTTCAGGTTGCTTGACGCTTCTCCCCTCAACTTCCGCGGCAACGTGGAAGGCCACGACCTCTTCGAGGGGTGCACCGATGTCGCGGTCTGCGATGGGTTTGTGGGGAACGTGGTTCTCAAGACTGCCGAGAGCGCGGCTCGCGCGATCGGGCAGTGGATGAAGCATGAGTTCAAGCGGGGGCCGGTGCGCATGACCGGTGCGCTGCTGCTTACCGGCGCGCTCAAGGCCATGAAACGCAAGCTTGATCCCGACATGTACGGCGGGGCTCCGTTGCTCGGAGTGAACGGAACCTGCATAATCACCCACGGTGCGTCGAAGGAGAACGCTATCTTCCATGCCGTGCGCGTGGCGTCCGAATCGGTGCACCAGCACCTCAATTCGGCGATTGTCGAAGAGATCCGCAAACTGGGCGAAGTGAAATGAGTATGGCAAAACAACGCCGCGTGGCAATCGTCGGGACAGGTTCGTACCTGCCGGAACGCGTTTTGACCAACGCGGATCTGGAGAAGATCGTCGATACGACCGACGAGTGGATCAGGACCCGAACCGGAATTCTGGAGCGCAGGCTTGCGCGCGGGGATGAAGTGACGTCCGACATGGCCGCGGCGGCGGCGTCCCGCGCATTGGAGAGCGCGGGGATCGCGCCGACCGAGGTTGACCTGATCCTTGTTGCCACCATAACCCCCGACATGCCGTTTCCCAGCACGGCGTGCTATGTTCAGGACAAGATAGGCGCGACGAACGCGTTCTGCATGGACGTGTCCGCCGCGTGCTCGGGATTCATCTACGCGATGGAGTCGGCGCGTGCGCACATCCTTGCCGGCGGTGTGAAGACCGCGCTGGTTATAGGCGCGGAGAAGTTGAGCTCGGTGATGGACTGGGAGGACCGGGCGACGTGCGTTCTCTTCGGTGACGGCGCCGGGGCGGTGGTTCTGCGCGAGTCAACCGACGGCAGGGGCATTCTCTCATCCTTCATGGGGTCTGACGGATCGCTTTCCCACCTGCTGAACCTGCCGGGCGGCGGCAGCCGGTATCCCGCGAGCGAGCAGACTCTGAAGGATCGCCTGCACTGTATCAAGATGACCGGCAACGAGGTCTTCAAACACGCGGTAAGGTGCATGTGCGACGCCGGAAATCGCGCGCTGGACCGCTGCGGACTGACCGAAGACGACGTGCGCTGGATTGTTCCGCACCAGGCGAATTTGAGGATCATCCAGGCCATAGCGTCCCGGCTCGGAGGCTCTATCGAAAGGTTCATCGTGAACCTGGACAAGGTCGGCAACGTATCCGGCGCCTCGATTCCCCTTGCGCTGGACGAGGCCGTGCGCGACGGGCGCGTGAAACCGGGCGACAAGGTTCTGCTTGTCGCTTTCGGGGGCGGGTTCACCTGGGGCGCGATGCTTGTCGAGATGTAGTCCGGCCGATGCCCGGCCGGTTAACCGGGAGGAATACCACATGAACAATGCCTATGTCTTTGCCGGTCAGGGCGCGCAGTCCGTCGGAATGGGGCGCGACCTTGCGGAAGCGTATCCCGAGTGCAAGGAGCTGTTTGCGAAGGCGGACGAGGTGCTCGGTCGCTCCCTTTCCAAGGTCTGCTTTGAAGGGCCGATCGAGGAACTGACCCGTTCCAACAACTGCCAGCCGGCGATATTCGTGACCAGTATTGCGTGTCTTCACGCGATGCGGCTCAGCGGGGCGAAGGCGGATCCGGTCGGCGTCGCCGGCCTGAGCCTCGGCGAATGGACGGCGCTCCACGCCGCGGGTGCGATAGGCTTTGAGGATGCGGTGAGAGTACTTGAAGCACGCGGCCGTTTCATGCAGGAAGCCTGCGAGCAGAGGCAGGGCGGCATGGTGAGTGTCATCGGGCTCGGAACTGACCAGCTCCGGAAAATATGCGAGATGACCGGCCTGGAGATCGCCAACATGAACTCCGCGGAGCAGACCGTGCTTTCCGGTGACAAGGCGGCGATCGCCGACGCCGAACGGCTGGCCAAAGAGGCCGGGGCCAAGAAGACGATCGTGTTGAACGTGGCCGGTGCGTTCCATTCCTCGTTGATGGCGCCGGCGGCGGTGAAGCTTGAGGCGGAGCTTGCACGCGTGAACATTCTTGCGCCGGGGATGCCTGTCGTGGCGAACGTTACCGGCGAACCGCACGGCGGGCCTGACTCGATCCGCCGCGACATGGTGCGCCAGGTGACGGGCTCCGTTCGCTGGGTCTCATGTGTCGAGTGGTTCAAGGCGCACGGGGTGTCCTGCTACGTCGAGTTCGGGCCGGGCAAGGTGCTTGCCGGTCTTATCAAGCGGATTGACGGCGCCGCGGCGCTGCACAACGTGCAGGATGCGGCTTCGGCCGCGAAGGCCGCGGAAGTTCTGAAAGTGCAGTAACCGGGAGGATGGAAGCCATGGGCATACTGGACGGCAAGGTTGCGCTCGTGACTGGTGCGGCGCGCGGAATCGGGCGCGCGATCGCGGAACGGCTTGCGGCCGAGGGGGCCGATATCGCCCTCTGTGACCTGAAGGAGGAGTGGCTGGCGGATACCGCGGAGGCTGTGGCCGGAGCAGGCCGGCGCGCCATCCGGGTGGCGGCCGATGTCGGCAACGCCGCAGGTGTTCAGGCTGCAGTGGATAAGGTCGTCCAGGAACTTGGCCGTGTTGATATCCTCGTCAACAACGCTGGTATAACGCGCGACGGATTTCTCGTCCGGATGTCCGAAGAGGACTGGGACGCGGTGCTCTCCGTCAACCTGAAGGGCGCCTTCCTGTTTACGCGCGCGGTGGCCAGGCCGATGATGAAGCAGCGGTCCGGGGTGATCGTCAATATAGCCTCAATTATCGGCTTGATCGGCAATGCGGGGCAGTGTAATTATGCCGCCTCAAAAGCGGGCCTTATCGCCCTGACCAAGTCCTGCGCAAAAGAGCTGGCCGGCCGGAACGTGCGAGTGAACGCGGTCGCACCCGGATTCATCCAGACGAAGATGACCGATGTTCTTGCCGAGGACGTCAAGAAGAAGATGCTTGATGCCATTCCGATGAACCGTTTTGGGACATCGGAGGACATCGCGAATGCGGTGCTGTTCCTCGCGAGTGAGCAGTCTGCGTACATGACGGGTCAGGTATTGAGTGTGAACGGTGGGATGGTGATGATGTAAGTCAAGGAGGAGCAGGTAGATATGGCAATCGAAGACAAGGTCAAGGAAATCATAGTCGAACAGCTGGGTGTCAACGCCGATCAGGTCAAGCCGGAGGCCTCGTTCATTGAGGATCTGGGTGCTGACTCCCTGGACACGGTCGAGCTCGTCATGGCGTTCGAAGAGGAATTCGGCGCCGAGATTCCCGACGAGGATGCCGAAAAGCTCACAACCGTCGGTGCGGTGATCGAGTACCTGAAGGGCAAGGGCCTGAGCGCCTGAAGAAGCGTGTTGCGTGGACGACCGGAGGCGGGCGCTGGTCCGATCCTCCGGTCGTTTGCGTTTTGTGTCCTGCATAGATAACCAGCGGGGAAGAGGCCATGAGGAAAGCAGTAGTTACCGGTATGGGCGTGATTACGCCGATTGGGTCCACCCTTGACTCGTTCTGGGCTTCCGCGAAGGCGGGCAAGTCAGGCGTGTGTCAGATCACCCGCTTCGATGTTTCCGCCTACGACGTCAAAATCGCGGCGGAGGTGAAAGATTTCAATCCGGACGCGTTCATTGCCAAGAAAGAACAGCGCCGGATGGATATGTACTGCCAGTACGCTGTGGCGGCGGCAAAGATGGCCATGCAGGATTCCGGCCTCGACATGGCGGCTGAGAACCCGGACCGCGCAGGCGTGATAGCGGGATCCGGCATCGGCGGCCTGCAGACTCTCGAGATTCAGCACACGATTCTCAGGGAGAAAGGGCCGGGCCGTTGCTCGCCGTTCATGATTCCGCAGATGATTTCCAACATCGCCGCGGGCATGATCGCGATAGATTTCAATATGAAGGGGCCGAACTACTCGGTCATCTCCGCCTGCGCCACCGCCGCGCATTGCGCGGGCGACGCCCTGCGGCTGATCCAGCGCGGCGATGCCGACATAATGATCGCCGGCGGCGCTGAAGCCACAATCTGCGGGCTGGGTATCGCGGGGTTCGCTTCGATGAAGGCGCTGAGCACCCGCAACGATGACCCTGCGCACGCCAGCCGCCCGTTCGACAGGGAGCGCGACGGTTTCGTGATGGGCGAGGGGGCCGCGATGCTGGTGATCGAGGAACTGGAGCACGCAAAGAAGCGCAACGCGCGTATCTACTGCGAGCTGGCCGGGTTCGGAATGACCTGCGACGCGAACCACATCACCGCGCCAATCGAGGACGGGAGCGGGGCCGGCCGCGCGATGTCGCTGGCGATGAGCGAAGCGGGGGTTACGCCGGACCAGGTCACGTACATCAATGCGCACGGCACCAGCACGCCGCTGAACGACAAGGTCGAAACGCTGGCGATCAAGCGCGCGCTCGGCGATGAGAATGCCAGGCGCGTGATGGTAAGCTCAACGAAGTCCATGACCGGCCACATGCTCGGAGCGGCCGGCGGCATTGAATCGGTGGTCTGCGCCATGGCGATCAGGGACGGCATTGTGCCGCCCACGGCCAACTACGAGTTTCCGGACCCGGACTGCGATCTGGACTACGTTCCGAACACCGCGCGTCAGGCTGACGTCAAGGTCTGCCTGAACAATTCGCTGGGGTTTGGGGGTCACAACGCCTGCCTGCTTTTCCGGAAGCTGGCATAGCGCCCGGGAAGGTTGAGACCGCGGAGACGCTACGGGCGAGCCGTGAAGCTCGCCTTACCCCTGCGTTGTCTGTGAGACTGTGCCCGGGCACCACCGTGCCATATCTCGTCAGGTCTGTGAACTGGCTCCGCCGTATCTGGCGCCAAAACTTGCGCTCCGGTGACGCGAGGTCGCCCGGGCGGGGAGGCGGAGTCATGGAGAGCAGACGCTTGCCGGCTGAAGATAGTGCTTGCTACTCGAGGGCTGCGGCCTGATACTTCACCGCACTCGGCCGATCACGGCCGATCCCGATCCGCACACCGTGTCATCGTGCAGTATTGGAAAACAGACACGGATGACACGGATAAGGAGATATCCTCATGGATATCTATGTTGGGAATCTGCCGTACCAGGCAGACGATCAGAAGCTCAAGGAACTCTTCGCGCAGCACGGGACCGTTTCTTCGGCCCGCGTAATCGTGGACAAGTTCTCGGGCGAATCCAAGGGTTTCGGCTTCGTTGAGATGCCGGAGAAGACCGAGGCGGAAGCCGCTATCAAGGCTACGAACGGTCAGGACTTCTTGGGGCGCGCCCTGCGCGTTAACGAGTCCCAGCCGAAGCCGAAAGGCGGAGCCGGCGGTGGCGGAAGCCGCGGCGGCGCTGGCGGTGGCGGAAGACGCGATCGCTGGTAGAGACGGTGTCTGCGAGCAATCGCAGTAAATCGTACAAGGGAAAGGCGTGCTTCGGCGCGCCTTTTTCTTTTGCACGGGCCATGGACCGCCCGGCGCCGCGAGATGCCGGCGTGCCAGCCTGAACCGTCATCCGGCGGTGATGTCGCGGATGTAGTCCGCAACGCGTCTTTTCGCGGACCAGCCCAGTGCCTGGGATTTGGTAAGGTCCAGTTTTGCGCCCATCCTGTTTCCCTTGGCTTCGGGCCTCATCTCGATCCTTGTCCCGAACATGCGGGCGATTTCGAGAATGGAATATGATTCGGTTGCGCCAAGCCCGAACTCGTCGCCCTCACCCTTTGCGCCGACAAGCAGCAGACCGTCAACTATGTCGTCAACGTGTGTAAAGATGCGGCGCTGGGTACCGGGTGAAGTTACCTCCAGAGGCTCCCCGGCGGCGCGCCTGCTTCTGAATATCTCTATGACGGTGCCGTAGCGGCCCGCGCGTTCGCCCGGCCCGAAAACGTTGTAGAAGTAGGCGATGGCATAGGGAAGTGAGAACCAGTCGGCGTAGTTACGGACAAGGTCGGTGTTGGTGGCCTTGGTGAATGCGTACGGGCTCTGGTCGCGGCCCATTCCTCCGTCGGCGAACTTGGTGGAGGAACCGGCGTAGACCAGCTTGAAGCCGCGATTGCGCCAGAACTCGAGGACGCCGAACGTGCCGGCGACGTTCAGGTCCCATACGACCTGGGGCTCGGCGAAGCTGGCTTCAACACGGGAGTACTCGCCGAGGTGGTAGACGATGTCGGGCGTTTCCGGGACATGCAGCCGGATATCTTTCGTGTGTCCTTCGCGGTACTCCACGCCCGGAACATGCGCTGCCCGGTCGCCGGCGAAGTAGTTGTCCAGCGAGATGACCCTGTGGCCAAACGATGCCAGGCGCGAGCACAGGTGGCCACCGATGAACCCCGCTCCGCCGGTGACGACTATGGTCTGTCTTGCGTCCATAGGAGAGACAACCCCACGCGGCAGCGATACTCACGCCCGCGACCGGACAAGTCAAGCCCCGCACGGTGTCGGAGTTGGGTCCGGCCCGGGTGTCGCTGCGGCTGAGGCACGCGAAATGACTTTGAGGCGCGGCAGCGCGGCGGATACAATAACATCTCGCAGTGAGTTCAGGAGGGCGAGTCATGTGGGACTACACTGACAGGGTAATGGATCATTTCCGCAATCCGCGGAATGTGGGTGTTGTCAAAGACCCCGACGGCGTGGGCGAGGTCGGGTCGCTCGCGTGCGGGGACGCGCTGAAGCTGACGTTCAAGTTGGACAAGGACGCCAGGATCAGCGACGTCAAGTTCCAGACCTTCGGGTGCGCGAGCGCGATCGCGTCATCGTCCGCCCTGACGGAAATGGTCAAGGGCATGACGCTTGAGGAGGCCGAGAAGGTTACCAACCGGGACATAGCCAAGTTTCTGGGCGGGTTGCCGGAGCAGAAGATGCACTGCTCCGTGATGGGGCGCGAGGCGCTCGAAGCGGCGATCCGCAACTACCGCACCGGCGAGAAGAGCAAGCAGATCCTCGAAGGGAAAGTCATCTGCAACTGCTTTGGCGTGACGGAGGAGGAGATCGAGCGTGTTGTGCGCGAGAACAGCCTGACGACGGTGGAGCAGGTCACCAACTACTGCAAGGCCGGCGGCGGCTGCGGCGGCTGTGTGCCGTCCATCCAGGAGGTCATTGACCGGGTCGAGGTCGAGCGCAAGTCGGCCGGCGCGGCCGCTGCTGCCAGGCCGATGACGTTCCTCCAGAAGATACACCTGATAGAAGACACGATGGCGCGCGAGATCCGGCCGATGCTCCAGAGGGACGGCGGGGATATAGACCTGGTGAACGTGGAAGGCAACAAGGTGATCGTGGCCTTCCGTGGCATGTGTGCGGGCTGCAACGTGGCGCAGTTCACGCTCAAGGAAGTTGTGGAGGCGAAGCTGCGTGAGTTCGTGTCGGGCGATATCGTGGTCGAGGATGTCAAGTCGTGAAGATCGTCTACATGGACAACAACGCCACGACGCGGGTGGCGCCCGAAGTGACTGAGGCGATGGAACCGTTCTTTCGCGAGTTGTGGGGGAACCCGTCGAGCATGCACTACTTCGGCGGGCAGGTGGCCCGACACGTCGAGGATGCGCGCGCTAAGGTGGCGGAGCTGATCGGGGCCGATCCCAGCGAGATCATCTTCACGAGTTGCGGCACCGAAAGCAACAACACGGCAATCGCCGGCGCAGCCGAGATCTACGGGCGGCAGGCGCGGATCGTGACCTCGCGCGTGGAGCACCAGGCGGTGCTGGGGCCGTGCAGGAAGCTCGGGCAGACCGGGTTCGACGTGGTTGAGCTTGGTGTGGATTCGGCGGGTCAGCCGGACCTGGGTGAGCTGCGCAAAGCGCTTCAGCACGCGCCGTGTTTCGTCACGACGATGTGGGCCAACAACGAGACCGGCGTGATCTTCCCGATCGAGGAGATAGCCGGGATCGTCAAGTCCGCCGGCGGGGTGCTGCACGTGGATGCGGTGCAGGCCGCGGGCAAGCTGCCGGTGCGTGTGGACGAGGTGCCGGTTGACATGCTCTCGCTCTCGGGCCACAAGATTCATGCTCCGAAGGGGATAGGCGTTCTCTATGTCAGGCGCGGAACCAAGTTCAGGCCATTCATGCTGGGCGGGCATCAGGAGCACGGACGGCGGGCCGGCACGGAGAATGTCCCCTATATCGTGGGTCTAGGCCGCGCGTGCGAGATGGCGCGGGAGCACTTGCGGGAAGGGCCGGGCAAACTGGCTGCGCTGCGCGACCGGCTGGAAAAGGGGCTGATTGCGGCATGCCCGTCGGGCGTGCTGGTGAACGGAGACAAGGGCCGCAGGTTGCCGAACACCACGAACATGAGTTTCAGATACATTGAGGGAGAGGCGATCCTCTACCACCTGAGCGATCTGGGGATCGCCGCGTCGTCAGGTTCGGCCTGCACCTCGGGCTCGCTGGAAGTGTCGCACGTGCTGCGGGCGATGGGTGTGCCCGCGGAATTCGCGCAGGGCTCGATAAGGTTCAGCCTCAGCCGCTACACGACCGGCGAAGACGTGGACTACGTCATTGCCATGATGCCGGCGATCGTCAGACGGCTCCGTGCCTTGTCGCCGTTTTCTCCGCCCGAAGAGCAGCAGATCTGACGGGCTTGTTCGTGTTCCGGCAGGCCGGGAAAGGACGACCGCATGGCCGCCCCTGGGGTCTCCGGGCGCCAAATGACCGGGGTATGCAGGACCGGATGACCCAACGGGGGAAAGGTCGCGGAATCATCTGTCGGGCTCTGTTGCCATGCCTGAAGCTCTCTTGCGGCCTGATTTCACGACATCCATCGCGGCCGGTGAACGTTCACTGCGTGCTTCGCAGCGCAAGGATGACGTCGCGCACCAGTGTTTCGCCGGAGAAGTCGCCGAAGATCTGTATCTCCACCTGTTCCGCGCCGGCCGGGAGTTCGAAGGAACGCTGGGCTTTGAGCCATCCGTCCTTGCGGCGCAGTGCAGGGCTGGCCACCAGCCTGCGCGGCTGGATTGATCCGCCGGTTATCACCGCGGCCAGCGCCAGTTCCCCGTCGAATCCGTCTTTATGGCGGACGTAGCATTCCATGCGCAGAGGCATGCCGGGCGCGGCGGTGACCGGGGCTGAACGTATGACCATCGGCAGGCGCCGGGCCGAATAGAGTTTCAGGGCAGGAAAGCCGTCCGCCTCGGCCTGCTCAGCGCGCTGCGACTTTCTGCTGGCGAGCCCTATTCCCCAATTGGCGGCAGGCAGACTTGCGCCGAGCTTTGGCAGCAGGTTCATCTCGGGAACCGATGCCGCCGCATGGATGGGCGTCGTGGGCGGGGCTATTTCCATGCGGTCCAGCCTGGCCATGCGCAGGGATATGGCCGCGGCCACCGCCACGGCGCAGGCCGCCAGCGCGGTCGCGCAGGCGGCTGCTCGCCACAGCGAGGCGCGCCTGCGCAAGGAACGCAGTTCAGAAACCTCAACCACGTTACGTGCTCTGCGGCCCGGGTCGGAAGGCGGGGAGAAATCGAGCTGTTCGCGAATCGGCGCATGTCCGCGGCGCGGATCCATGTTCAGAAACAGCGCTGCGCCGGGGTCGAGTCCGGCAGCGGCGAACGCCTCGCGGTGGGCGTCGAGGTCGAACGGAACGCTGCGCCAGAGCAGTGTCCGATCGGCATCGTCATAGATGCAGTATGTGGCTAGTACGCCGTCGCCCCTCGGTTGTCCAACCGAGCCCACGTTCACGAGGAAGCGTTTGTCGTCCTCAACCACGAAGTCCTGCGGGGTGACGTGGTGGGTGCGTCCGCTGGCTCCGGTGACGAATATGGCCGGAACGTGGCTGTGTCCGACGAACAGAACCCTGTCCGGCACGGCGTTCCAGGATGCGTCCGCGTCGTCCGGGTCCAGGACGTAGTTGAATGCGGCGGGATCGGAGAATTCGCCGTGAGCGCAGCGGAAGTGGGGGCCTGCGAGTGTGAGCGGAAGGGTTCCGAGGAACGTCACCGCTTTCGGCCCGAGGCGGGACGTGGTCCATTCGATCGCCGACCTGGCGGCCGGGTTGAAGAGGTCCGCGTCCATTTTGCCGCAGACCACGGCGTCGTGGTTTCCAAGTGCTATGTGATCGGCTTCCGCGTGTACCGACTTGAGGACCTCAAGCGGGTTTGGACCGTACCCGACTATATCGCCGAGGCAGATGATGCGGTCAGCCTTGCGGGAACGGATGTCGAGGAGGACGGCCTTCCACGCCTGGAGGTTGGCGTGGATGTCTGAAAGTATCGCGTATCGCACGTCCCATCTCCGCGGCGGACGGGCGAAGGGCGGGTCAGTACCGCCCGGCCGTCACTTGCCGCTGCCCCACTTACAGATAGCGCAGTGACGGCAGTCGAACTCGGCCGGCGCAGTGTAGCGTGTTCCGGCGCGGGCCGCCCTGGCCGCTTCTATGCGGTTCATGAGTCCGAGAATGCATCCCAGCGTGACAAATCCGCCCGGCGCCAGGATCAACAGCAGCGTCGGCCTGTACGAAGCGGGCAATGACCAGACGAGGCCGAGGTCGCGCCACACGGTGAGAGTTCCGTTGCCGATCACCTCGCGCAGCAGGCTCAACACCACAAGGGCCATCGTGAAGCCGATTCCCATGCCGAGCGCGTCGGCGATCGAGAGCCTGACCGGGTTCTTGCCGGCGAAAGCTTCGGCGCGTCCGAGAATGATGCAGTTGACGACTATGAGCGGAATGAAGATGCCGAGGTTCTTGTGCACTTCGTGGGCGAAGGCGTTCATCGAGAGGTCTATGATCGTGGTGAACGTTGCCGCCACGATGATGTAGCACGGGATGCGGACCTTCTCCGGGATGAAGCGGCGCAGCGCCGAGACGGCGATGTTCGAGCACAGCAACACGAAAGTCGCGGCCAGTCCCATGCCGATCCCGTTTTCAACCGAAGTCGTGACCGCGAGAGTCGGGCACAGGCCGAGGATGACCCTGAGGACGGGGATCTCATCCCACAACCCCTTCTTGAATTCCTTTGAGAATCCCATTTCCGTCTCCGTGCTATTCCGTGCCCGCTATCGCAGCGGTGTTCGCGGAGTAGGCCTCGATTCCCTTCCTAAGCGCTTCAGCAACCGCGCGGGACGATATGGTCGCCCCGGTGATCGCGTCCATGTCGCCGCCGTCTTTCTTCACGAACCAGCGGGTCTGCGCCAGGCCTTTGCCGGCGAACTGGTCCTTGAAGGGCGACTCCTTGATCTTTGAGCCCAGCCCCGGTGTTTCATTCTGAGAAAGGACTTGCACCTGATTGAGCGTTCCGTCGGATTGGACGCCGACCATTAGAACGATCTCGCCGGCGTACCCCTTGTCGCTGCTTGTCTCGAACGCGGCTCCGGCGTACTTGCCGTCCTTGCGCGCGACGTAGAAACACCAGTTCCGGCCACCGTGCGAAACCGTGTTTGTTTCGCTCGACGGCGTGTTGTCGAACTCGTGGAGCACGGCGGAGAGGGCGGCGAGTTTTTCCGTCTGTTGCGCGCGGGCGATCGGTTCGGCTGTCACCTTGTTCGTGTAGGCCAGGAGAAGGCCGGCGGCGGCGCCGAAGCACAGGAGGGCGGCCATCATTTTGAGAAGATCCTTCATGCCAGCTTGCTCCTTGTTCCGAACACGCGCGGACGCGTGGCGCGGTTGATGAGCGGCGTGAGCGAATTCATGATCAGAATGGAGAAGCTGACGCCTTCCGGGTATCCGCCCCATCTGCGGATGACCATTGTAAGCAGCCCGCAACCGAGGCCGAAAATGAGCTGGCCGCTGCGCGTCACGGGGGTGGTTACCATGTCGGTCGCCATGAAGAATGCGCCGAGGAACAGGCCGCCGGAGAGAAGGTGGTAGGCCGGCGGCAGATTACGCGCGGGGTCAAGAGCGTAGAGGGACGCTGAAATGACGGCCACCGCGCCGAAGAACCCGGCCGGGGCGTGCCAGTAGATGCAGCGGCGGAGGAGCAGATAGATCGCGCCGAGGCCGAGGGCTATTGCCGAGGTTTCTCCGAGGCAGCCGGGCCGGTTGCCGGTGACGAGGCCGGAAAGCGGGAAGGCGGCGAAGAAGCCCTCCGGCGCGGCGCCGGCGCTCCATGCCGTCTTCCATGCGCCGAGCGGGGTCGCCGTTGTAACGGCATCCATGCCCGCGCAATACAGCGAAGGCATCGTCCAGGTCGTCATCGCGACGGGAAACGAGATCAGCAGAACGGTGCGGCCGACCAGGGCCGGGTTGAACACGTTGTAGCCCAGTCCTCCGTAGACCTGCTTGGCGATCACAACTGCAGCAAACGCGCCGACCGCGGCCATCCACGACGGCAGCGAGGGCGGCAGGTTGAACGCGAGAAGGACACCCGTAACCACGGCGCTCAAGTCGTCTATCGCAGCTTCGCGCTTCATGATCCGTCGGGTTGCCCACTCCGCGAGGACCGATGTCGCGGAGCACACGAGGATGAGGCGGATCGCGTTCCATCCGAAGAACATGAAAGCGGCGATTCCCGCCGGGATCATCGCGACCAGGACATCCATCATTATTCCGCGCACCGACGCGCCGGAATGCGCGTGGGGGGAGGAGCTGACTGCTAAAGCTGTCTTTTCCGGGGCGCTCACTTGCGTTCTTCCTTTCCGCGGGCGGCGGCTTCGCGCGCGCGGCGCCGCGTAAGAACCGTCTGTTTGCCCTGGCGCATGTGCTGAACGAGCGGGCGTCTTGCCGGACATTCGAAGGCGCAGGCCCCGCATTCGATGCAGTCCAGGACGGAAATCCTTTCCGCGTCGTCGAACTGCTCCGCCTCGATATGCTCGCTGAGAGTGCAGGGCAGGAGGCCTGACGGGCACGCGATCACGCAGCGGCCACAGGCGATGCAGGGCTCCGACCCGAACTGCCGTGCCGATTCGCGGGATATGGCCAGAACGCCGGAAGTCGTCTTGTTTGCCCCGACATCAAGGTCGGGCAGGGCGACGCCCATCATCGGGCCGCCGGAGATTACCTTGCCGACGCTGCCGGTGAGCCCTCCGCACTGCTCGATGAGCCATGATATCGGCGTTCCCACCCTCGCGAGAAGGTTGCGGGGGTTCTTGACGCATTCGCCGGTGATCGTGATGACGCGTTCGGTGAGCGGCACGCCGCGCGTAACGGCCGCGGCAACCGCCGCCGCCGTGGCGACGTTTTCCACAACCGCGCCGACATCCATCGGCAGACCGCCCGAGGGGACTTCGCGGCCGGTTACCGACCGGATGAGCTGTTTCTCCGCCCCCTGCGGGTAGCGGCTCTTGAGGATGATGACGCCTGTTTCCCCGTCCGCGCCGGCCATGGCCTTCTCCATCGCTGCAATCGCGTCGGGCTTGTTGTCCTCTATCCCTACAAACAGCCGGGATGCCCCGAGGATGTGTCGGATTATCCGGGCACCGAGCCATACCGCATCCGACTGCTCCAGCATCAGCCTGTGATCCGCGGTAAGGAACGGTTCGCACTCTGCGCCGTTGATGATTACGGTGTCAATGCTCTTGCCGGGCGGAGGGGAGAGTTTTACCTGGGTCGGGAAACCGGCTCCGCCCATGCCCACTATGCCGGCGGCGGCGATGCGGTTGACGAGGTCGCGCGGCGCGGCTGAAGTCCAGTCTGCCATCGGATGCAGCGGTTCCACCCACTTGTCCTGTCCGTCCGGCTCGATCTCCACCACGAACGCGTGACGGGCCGTAGCCGTCAGCATGGATGTGACGGACTTCACCGTTCCAGATGTCGGGGCGTGCACGGCGGATGACACATAGCCCGAGGCCTCGGCGATTACCTGGCCACGCAGCACGGCGTCGCCCTTCTTCACGACCGGCTTCGACGGCGCGCCAAGGTGCTGCGAGGCGGAAACGAGCAGGCGCGGCGGCACGGCGGCCGTCTCGACCGGCAGCGCCGATGTTGCCGACTTGGAATCATGCGGATGGACTCCGCCGCGGATTCTGAACGGGGCGCGGATCGCCGTCATGCCGCCGCCTCCTTCTTTACGCCGGGCCTGACGGCAATCGCCTTTGTCGGGCACTTCGTCGCGATTTCCGGGCTATTCAGCGGAACCGTGTAGTCAACCACTGCCAGGAATCCGTCCATCTTTATGCCTTCGTTGTTGCAAGCCTTGGAGCAGAGAGTGCACCCTATGCATCCCACGTCGCAGACCTTCTTCACGTCCGGGCCGCGGTCGCGGTTGATGCACAAAACATGGATCGAGCGGCTTTCCGGAACGAGCTTGATCAGTTTTCTGGGGCAGGCTCCTGTGCACTTGCCGCAGCCGATGCACAGCTCGGGATGAACGACAGCAAGGGAGTCGGCAATCTCTATCGCGCCGGTCGGGCAGACACGGGCGCAGGAACCGAAGCCGAGGCAGCCGAACCTGCACGACTTGCCGCCGCCGGCCACGAGATCCGCCGCCGCGCAGTCCGCGACGCCGTTGTAGAGCGCCGCCTGGCGTGCGCGTTCTCTGCTGCCGTTGCAGAGGACGACCGCCACTTCGCGTTCCCGCGCCGATGCCGTGCGCCCGGTTATGGCCGCCATTTTTGCCACCGTTTCCGCGCCGCCAGGCTTGCAGAGATCGAGGCCGATATTCTCAGTCGCGACCGCTTTCGCGTACGCGGCGCAACCGGCATAGCCGCATCCCCCGCAGTTGATGCCCGGCAGGGCGGCGGTCAGCGCTTCCACGGTCGGATCCTCGTGGACCGCGAAGTAGTGGGAAACCAACGCCAGCAGCGCGCCGCACACCAGGCCGGCCATGCCGATGAGGATTGTATGTTGGATTACCGGGTCCATGGGTCTACAGTTTCACCAGCCCGGCGAAACCCATGAAGGCGAGGCTCAGGAGCCCGGCGGTGACCAGGGCGATTGCGGTGCCCTGAAACGCGCGCGGGGGGTATGCGCGAGCTATGCGTTCCCGCATGCCGGTGAAGATGAGCAGCGCCAGTCCGAACCCAAGCGCGGCGCCAAGCGCGAAGAAGATGCTCTCAACGAAGTTCAGGCCCTTCTTGATGCTCAAAACCGTAACACCGAGAACCGCGCAGTTGGTGGTGATCAGGGGCAGGTATATGCCCAGACCCCGGTGCAGCGCGGGTGCAGCCTTCTTCAGCACCAGTTCGACGAGCTGAACGAAGGTTGCGATTACCAGGATGAAGGCGATTGTCTGGAGGTACCCGGCGCCGAAGCGCTCCAGGACGAAGTACTGAAGCGGCCATGTCACGGCCGCCGCGCAGGTGACGACGAAGACCACAGCCGCGCTCATTCCCAGCGCCGTCGGTATGTCGCGCGAGACACCCAGGAACGGGCATATCCCGAGGAAGCGGTGCAACACGAAGTTGTTTACCAGAACCGCGCCGACAACCAGCAAAACGAGTTCCGTCATGGCCAGTCTTCTCCCCTGACGTGTCGGAAAGAGCCGAAAAAGAGAGCCGAAAATACAGCATCACCTGTCTGGAGTCAGCAGAAAAATGCGCGACCGGCGCAATGCGCGACCTGTTTCCGTAAAAGCGGGAGAAAGCAGGTGCGATGGAGGTGTCGATGGAAGGAATCGAGGCTGCTCATTCCATGTTGCCCTGTCTGTTCAGGATCGCCCGACTGGAGGGTTGCGTTCGTGCTGGAGGTGTATATGCTGGCGCCTTTTTCGCGGATGGGGGTGAGAAGTGAACGTCGGCGTTGGTGTGGTGTTCGGGCTGGCGGCCGCGGTTCTGCAGTCGGCCTCGTACATATTCTCGCGCAGGTTCATGCGTCGCGGGGGCGTCTCGGCCTTCCATCTTCTGGCGGTTTCGCACACGCTCATGGGCGCGATGTCTGTCGTCATACTCCCCTTCGTTTGGAGCCGCGCATGTCCTCCGTTGTCGGCATACTGGCGGCCACTGATTGCCGCGGCGGGGTTCTACGTGGTGGCGCAGCTATCCCTCTTCGCGGCGCTGGCGAGGGTGGATGCCTCACGGGTGTCGCCGATGCTCGGGGTGAAGGTGATTCTTCTGGCGCTGCTGACAACGCTGATTTTTGGAACGCCCCTGGGATGGCTCCAATGGGCGGCGGTCATCATGACCGCCGCTTCGGCGTTTCTGCTGAACGAGACGGGCGGCAGGATGCCATTGAAAGCGGTCGCGGGGGTGGCGGGCGCCGTTTCGGGCTATGCGGTGTCCGACTTGAGCATACGGCAGCTTGTTGACGCG
>VGWI01000011.1 GCA_016873655.1 Lentisphaerota bacterium | reverse complement strand
TCATCGTCCTCGCACACGCGGGCAAGTGGAATCAGGGCTGCAGGAAGCCTGCGAACGAAAGTGGGCTGGATCAGGGTGTTCTCTATGAGCTTCTCGTATATCTCGTGGTTGAGCATCAGCCGGTCGAACGAAGCGTCAACTGCCACGCCTTCGGCAGCCGCGCGCTTTAGCGCCTCGTCCTGAGGAAGACCGTCCCAGTCCGACCCCATGCGTTCCCGGATCAACTCGGCGTAGGTAACGTCCCGCCATGGCTCGTCGAACCGCAGAACCTGTCCCCTGCACTCAAACTCGTGCTTGCCGAACACGGAACCGGCAACGTGGCGAACAAGATCCTGGACAAGCCGCTTCATGCCTTCGACGTTGGAATACGCTTCGTATATCTCGAGCATCGTGAACTCGGGATTGTGGGTACGGTCAAGCCCCTCGTTTCTGAAACACCTGTTCAGCTCGAAGACGCGGTCGAATCCGCCCACAAGCAGACGCTTCAGGTACAGCTCCGGCGCGATCCGCAGAAACATGTCCGTCCCGAGCGCAGAGTAGTGCGTTACAAAAGGCTTTGCCGCGGCGCCGCCTGCCTGCGGCTGCATCATCGGCGTCTCAACCTCCACGAAACCGCGCCCGTGAAGAAAGTCCCGGATCGCCCTTATTGACGCGGTCCGAAGATCGAATACACGGCGGGTTTCCGGATTCGACGCTAGGTCGAGGTACCGCTGCCTGTAGCGGGCATCCACGTCCTTCAGGCCGTGCCACTTCTCCGGCATCGGCAGAAGCGACTTGGAGAGCAGTGTCCAACCCGTCACCTTGATCGTCTGCTCGCCGGTACGGGTCGTGAACAGCGATCCGTTCACGCCAATGTGGTCACCGGCATCAAGATGGCCAAACGCGTCGAAAGCCGCCTCACCCACGGCGTTCTTCTGGACGTACACCTGGAACCTGTCCGACCCGTCGCGGAGATCGGCGAATACGCTCTTCCCCATGTTCCGGATCGTCATGAGACGGCCGGCAGCGGACACTTCCCTGCCCTCTTCAAAACCGGCGCGTATCTCGGAAAGCCTGCCTGTCCTGACATAGGCCCTGCCGAACGGCTCCATTCCGGCCTCGACCAGCTTCCGCATGTTCGCCAGCCGCGCCTCGCGGTATTCGTTGTGCTCCGGGGTGGACATCGATCTCCTTCCTGCTGATTCCAAAACGCGGCCTAGACTGCACCATGGCGCGACGCATTTCCACAAAAAAGCCGGCACGGCATTCTTATCCGCCCGCCCCCGCTGCCTCGCGCGGCTGGACGGAAAGGTGACGGTAAGTCAGCGGCCGCGGTGCCGGTCTCGAAACACCGACTCGCGAACCGGCCCGGGTCAGCGCTCGCCGGGAAACGGCCCGCCCTCACCAGGCGGAGGATGGGTCCACCGCCCGTCCTCGCGCATCTGCCGCATATAGGGGTAATCCTCGCCCGGCCGCAGGTATATGAGATAGGTCAGCGCAAACCCGAAAGCCACAACCAGCGCAAGAAAAAGCGCCCACATCAACATGCTCCTGAGACGCTGCCGCCTCAAGTGCCTGCTGAAGAAACGGACTTCACGTTCCAGTCTGTCATCCGAGGCCACGACGCCACAATTCTACAGCGCCGCGGCCGCGCGGTCAAAAACCGTCCGCGGCCCGGTCATGAGTCGGCGGGAAGATCGAAACCGAAATACCCGGCAGCATTCCTGTAGCAGATGTCTTTAACCATGTCCCCGACGAGGTCCATGTCGGAGGGTATCAGCCCCTGCGCCATGTCACGACCGAGAATGTTGCAGAGGATCCGCCTGAAGTACTCGTGCCGGGTGTAACTGAGGAACGATCTGCTGTCCGTCAGCATCCCGACGAACCGGCTGAGTATCCCGAGTTGCGAAAGGGCCTCGATCTGACGTTCCATCCCGTCCTTCTGATCGAGGAACCACCAGCCGCTGCCGAACTGGATCTTGCCCGGCACACTGCCATCCTGAAAATTGCCGCACATGGTGGCAACCAGTTCGTTGTCGCGCGGGTTGATGTTGTAGAGGATCGTCCGGGCGAGCCTGCCCTCGGAATCCAGCCTGTCGAACAGGCGCGACATCGGCCCGGCGATCTCGAAATCGCCTATCGAATCAAATCCCGTGTCCGGCCCCACCGCGGCAAACATGCGGCTGTTGTTGTTCCTGAGAACGCCGAAATGATACTGCTGCGTCCACCCCTTCTCAGCGTCCATCACGGCAAACTCGTAGAGCATGGCCGACTTGAATGCCGCCGCATCCCCCGCGTCAACGGCCCCTCCGCTCCTCGCCGTCCTGAACGCGCTCGCGATCTGCTTCTCCGTGTACCTGGCGGCATGGATGGTCTCCAGCCCGTGGTCTGAGAGCCTGCAACCCATCGAGTGGAAGAAGTCGTGACGTTTCGCGAGCGCCTCGCGCAGACCGTCAATGTCGCGGATTTCGACCCCTGCCGCCTGCTCCAGCTTGTCCATGTACGCCCTGTACGCGGCGGGCGCCTCCACGGCCATGGCCTTGTCCGGCCGCCACGCGGGAAGAACCCTGGTCTCGAAGGACGGATCGCGTGCAACGGCGGCGTGATGTTCAAGCGAGTCGGCAGGATCGTCCGTTGTGCATGCCAGCACCACGTTCGACCTGCGCATCAGGCCGCGCGCGGAGAAGCCGGGCTCAGCCAGCCGCGCGTTGCATTCGTCCCATATCCCTTGCTCCGTGTCCGGGCCGAGCAGCCGGTCGGCGATGCCGAAGTAACGGGCAAGTTCCAGGTGTGTCCAGTGATAGAGCGGGTTGCGCAGGAGCCGGGGAACGGTTGCCGCCCACTTCGCGAACTTCTCCCTGTCGCCGGCGTCGCCGGTACAGTACTTCTCCGCCACCCCGTTTCCGCGCATGGCGCGCCACTTGTAGTGATCGCCGGCCAGCCATATGCGGGTGATGTTCTCCCACCTCTGGTCGCAGGCAACCTGCGCGGGCGGGAGATGGCAGTGGTAATCCACTATCGGCATGGCCTTCGCGTAGTCGTGATAAAGGCGCGCCGCCTGCGGGGTTCCAAGCATGAAGTCGTCATGTATGAACACGTTCTTCACCGATTCCTCCGGGTAGACTGCCAGACCGCTCCAAACCCAATACCCGAACGTCGGCCCGTTCACAACTCGGAAACCGCACTCCGCCGCCGCTTGACTTCGCGCGCGCCGGGCCTACCATCGCTGCGTCAAACGGAGGGACCGGACACTGTGATCGGCATGATTCTCAAACGCAACGGGCGCGTGGTGCCGTACGACCGCGAAAGGATCACCAACGCAATCAGCCGCGCCGCCAACGCCTGCGGAAAACCCGACTACTCCTTCGCCGAGGCCATGGCCGCAAAGGTGGAAGACGCCATCTTCGCCACCTACACGCCCGAGACCGTCCCGAGCGTGGAGGACATCCAGGACGTTGTCGAGAATGTCCTGATGGTAAACGGTCACACCACCATGGCGCGGGCGTACATCATCTACCGTCACCAGCGTGCCATGGCCAGGTCCGCGCGGTCGCTCGAGTTCCAGGTCTCCGACATGGTCCCGTACAAGAAGATCTACGAGATCCTCACCTGGAACATGGAACACGAATGCGATTCCATCGCCGGCATCAACCGCGTCATCTCCCGCGGCGGATTCAGAGAACTGGCGGCCGCGTGCGAGGAAAGGTTCGAACTGGAGGTGCGCGATGCCGCAAGCGGCATACTGGCCCGCGCCGACAGTGTCCGCGTGGTGATAGTCGCCGGGCCTTCGTCGTCAGGAAAGACGACCTCGATGATCAAGGTCAGCGAGCAACTCCAGAGGGCGGGACTGTCCTTCAAGGCGATCAACATAGATCATTACTTCTACGACCTCGTTAAACACCCCGTTGACGAGTTCGGCGACCACGATTACGAGACACCCGAGGCCCTCAACCTCGACCTGATCAACTCCCATATCGTCCAACTCCTCGAAGGCCGGACGATCAGGACCCCCAACTACGACTTCAAGACGGGCATCCAGACGATGAACGTCCACGAAATGGCGCTGCGGCCTGGCGAGATTCTGCTGATAGACAGCCTGCACGGCCTGTACTCGGCGATGACGCGCGATGTTCCGCAGGAGCGCAAGTTCCGCCTCTACATCGAAACGCTCGGCCAGGTCCGGAGCGCGAACGGAACGTTCATGCGCTGGGCCGACAACCGCCTCCTGCGCCGGATGCTGCGCGACCGCCAGCACCGGGCGCTGCAGCCGCTGGACACCCTGACACACTGGCACTACGTAAGACGCAGCGAGCTCGAACACATCATCGCCTACATCCGTGACGCGGACTTCATCGTCAACAGCGCGATGCCATACGAGCTGCCAATACTGAAGTCGAAGACTTTCCGTTTCATCTCAAACTGCAGGAAGAAGTTCGAAGGCAACCCGAAGAGGCTGGACGCCCACATCCGCGCAAACAGGGTGTACGAGTTCCTGAAGCCGCTGAAGCCGGTGCGGGACGATTCGGTGATTCCGCCAAAGTCGCTCCTGCGGGAGTTCGTAGGCGGCAGCGCCTACCCCTACTGACGGCCGCAGGCCGGCCGCCGGTTCATATCCGCTCAGGAGTCCTGATTCCGAGCAACTTCAGTCCTGTCCCGAGAACGGAGGCCGTAATGCCGCATATCCGCACGCGGCTTTCGCGCACACCTTCGTCCGCCTTCAGGAACGGGACGTTCTGGTAGAAGCTGCTGTAAACCCCGGCAAGCTCGTAGAGGTAGTCGCACAGCACGCTCGGCTTGTACGCCTCGGCCGCACGGCGAACGGTCTCGCCGAACCGCAGCAGGTGAAGAACCAGCGTCCTTTCCACCTGCTCAGAGACGGAAACCGGAAATGACTGGAGATCCATGCCGGGGAACCGTTCCCCGTACTTGTCGAGCACGCTGGCAATCCGCGCGTAGGCGTACTGCAGGTATGGCCCGGAATTGCCGTCAAGCGCCAGGGCTTTCTCCCATGTGAAAGTCACCAGGCTCTGCGGGTTCTGGCTGAGATCCGCGTACTTGACCGCGCCGATGCCGACAGCTTCGGCCACCTCTTTCTTGCGCCCGTCAGGCATTTCGGGGCTTGTCTCATCCAGAACCTTCTTCGCCCTCGTCACGGCTTCGTCAAGCAGCCGCTCGAGCGGTATGACGTTCCCCTCCCTGGTCGAGAACGTTCCCTCCGGCAAGCGCATCAGGCCAAACCATACGTGGTCAAGCGCCGTCTCTATCCCGAGCCTGCGGCAGATCGCGAAAACCTGCCTGAAATGAAGCTGCTGCCTTTCGTCGGTCACATATACGATCCGATCCGGCATGAATTCCTCGATGCGGCTGCGGACAGTGGCTATGTCGCTCGTGGCATAGTTGAAGCCGCCGTCACTCTTGCGGACTATGCACAGCGGCAGTCCCTCCTCTTCCAGATCCACAACCGTCGCGCCTTCGCTGATTCGCGTCAGCCCCTTCCCGGCAAGGAACTCGACCGTCGGCAGCAGTTTGTCCCTGTAGTGACTCTCGCCCCTCACAAGGTCATACTTGATCCCCAACCTGCCGTAGGTGTGTTCGAGTTCCTCGATGCTGTACCTGGTGAAGTCCCGCCACAGCGCCACGTTCTCCGGATCGCCGCTCTGGAGCTTGACCAGCTCTTCCCGGCAACGCGCCAGCCACTCGGGATCGGTCTTCGTCTTCTCGTAGCTGAGCACGTACACACGCTCAAGCTCTTCGAGCGGTTCCTTCCGCATCTTCTCCGGATCACCGAAATGACGGTACCCCATGATTGTTACGCCGAACTGGGTGCCCCAGTCGCCAAGGTGATTGTCGGCAATGACCCTGTAACCGAGGAACCTGTGCAGCCTGTCTATCGCGCTGCCGATGTTGTGAGAACGCAGGTGGCCAATGTGGAGCGGCTTGGTGATGTTGGGGGACCCGTAGTCCATAACCACAGTCCGACCCAGCCCCGGCTCCGGCGCCCCGAGCCGCGGATCGCGCGACAACTCAACGAGCCTCTCCACCATCCACGCGTCGGAAAGAAACAGGTTGATGAACCCAGGCCCGGCCACCTCGACCTTCGAAAGAAAAGAAGGCATTTCCATGCCCGCCAGCACCGTCTCCGCCACCTTCCTCGGCGGCTGGCGCAGAGCCTTTGCAAGCGGCATCGCCGCGTTGCACTGGTAGTCGCCGAACTCGGGATTGGCCGCCGCAACAACGGCCACGGTCTCCATGCGCCCGGCTTCCTCCGGGAACGCCCTGACGAACGCGTCCTTCATCCACCTGCCGAGAATGTCTGGCAGCAGTTCCATATCCTCTACCTCCCAGGACCGAAAGGGCATTGTGTATACACTCGCCAACTCATCCCCTCAAGGAAAAGCCGACCCAACTTCTTGACATCCCGCGCCGCGCGCCGGACTATTCCGCCTTGTGAGGAACGAACCCAAGTCATTCAACCCGGGAGATACCGCCATGTCGTCTCTGTCGGCCCTGCGCCGCTTCATCCGGCTGTCGCTGTCCGCGTCGCTCGTCGCCGCTTCGCTGGTTTCGTCCGGCTGCGGCTACAACCGGATCCAGTCAACAGACGAACAGGTTTCGGCCGCGTGGTCCGAGGTGCTGAACCAGTACCAGCGCCGCGCCGATCTCGTGCCGAACATGGTGAACATCGTCAAGGGCTACGCCGCGCACGAGAAGGAGCTCTTTATGAAGGTCACCGAAGCGCGCGCACGCGTCGGATCCATCCAGGCCACGCCGGGACTGCTGAACGACCAGCAGGCGTTCGACAGGTTCGTGTCGGCCCAGAACGAACTGCGCGGATCCCTCTCCCGCCTGATCGCCGTCGCCGAGAACTACCCGCAGGTGAAGGCCGACGGCGCGTTCCGGGACCTCCAGGCGCAGATCGAGGGCACCGAGAACCGGATAGCCGTCGCGCGCAACCGCTACATCGAGGCCGTTCGCCAGTACAACGTCACCGTCCGGTCATTCCCGGCCAACATGACCGCGAAAATGTTCAACTACACGACCAAGCCGACTTTCTCGCCCGCCGTCGAGGAGGCGCCAGCCAAACCACCGACAATCGAGTTCTAACGACCCGCACGCCCTGAATGATCCGTCGCCTCCATATTGCCGCAATTACGCTTACCGCCGCCGCGGCCTTCGCGGAAGTCGCCGTGCCCACGCTCACGTCTCGCGTCACGGACCTTGCTTCCGCGCTGCCGCGCGATTCCGTCCTCGCCATCGAGAATCTGCTCGCCGACTTCGAGGCGAAAAAGGGATCACAGGTCGCCGTGCTGATCGTCCGCTCAACCGCCCCGGAGACGATCGAGCAGTACTCAATCCGCGTTGCGGAACAATGGAAGCTCGGAAGGAAGGGGGTTGACGACGGCGTTCTGCTGTTGATCGCCAAGGACGACAGGACCATGCGCTTAGAGGTCGGCTACGGCGCCGAGGGGGCGATACCGGACGCCGTCGCGCGCCGGATAGTTGACGAGACCATTGCGCCGTTCTTCCGGAAAGGCGACTTCGCTGGCGGTGTCGAGGCCGGCGTCCGCCGGATCATCGCGTCGCTCGAAGGCGAACCGTTCCCCGCTCCCAGGTCAACCACCCTGCCAATCGCAGTGGACCGCCACCTGCCGATGCTGTTCGTCGGCATCCCCGCCGCCGGGATGCTCATGCGCAGGTTCCTCGGGCGACTCGTCGCCGCCGCGCTGGGCGGCATCGGCATGGGCGTCTTCATGTGGCTCCTGTCCGGACACCCCGTTCCCGGCCTCTGGTTCGGCGCGTTCACATTCGTGTTCATTGTCGCGCCGGACTCAAACCGCCGGACCTTCACGTCCGGCACGCGCGGCGTGAGGTCGTTCGGATCGAGTTCATTCGGCGGCGGCTTCAGCGGGGGCGGCGGCAGTTTCGGCGGCGGCGGCGCTTCCGGCAGGTGGTGACCCATATGACTTTCACGACCAAAGCATTGCGCGCACTGACACACCTCTCGGCACCGGCCTGGCTGCTGAGACGCCGGCTTGGCCCGACCTTCGATCGCTCGGTCGAAGCCGCGATACGCGATAGCGAGTCGAAACACCGCGGCGAACTGGTCTTTGCGGTCGAAGAGTCGCTCCGCATCCCGGCCCTGATCCGCGGCACACACCCCGAAGAAAGGGCGCGCGAGGTCTTCTCCATCCTGCGCGTCTGGGACACGACGGAGAACAACGGGGTCCTGATCTATATGCTTCTCGCGGATCGCGATGTCGAGATCGTCGCCGATCGCGGCGTGAACTCGCGCGTCCCGCCCGGCACGTGGGAAGACATCTGCCGCCTCATGGAATCGGCTTTCCGCGAAGGTCGCTTCGAAGAGGGATCCGCCGCCGGAATCGCGGCCATCGGCGCCATCCTCACGCGCGAGTACCCGGCGTCCGGCGCGAACCCCAACGAACTGCCGGATGCGCTGATCAGAATGTGACTCCGCCGCCGGCTTTGGTCGTCTTTTCGATGTTGTGGCAGCAGACACCAGGCCCGGCAGAACCGGGGTGTCGTCCGTGGTGGCCAGGCGGATCGGATTCTGCACATCGGCTTTCGCGACGACAGGCGCATTGGCCGGTACGCGAACGGCGTGGGTAATGAGCATCAGAACCCGACCCTCGTCCCGACCCCGCAGGGGTGGCATCGGCCGCCGAAAACGGTCATCAACTGCGCCGTCGCCGTTGCCCCAGTGCAATGGCACGGCCACATCTCTTGGACGCGGATGTGACTTAACGACCCGATGGTCCGGGTAAGGAACTCTCCTGTGGCCGAGCCAAGGTGCATCCCGCCCAAGATGGCCCGGATCGGCTTCCGGCCGGTCAGTTCGTGAATGTACTCAAGGGTATTGACGACCCCCGCGTGGGCACAGCCGAGCAACACGACCAAGCTGTCCCGGGTCAAGATCCACATGGCTTGGTCGTCTTCTATGGGGTCCGGAGTCTTACCGTCGGCATCCAGAAAGAATGGACCGCCGGTGCCTTCGAAGGCCGTCCGCCGCGGAATCGGTCCCGTCACGAACATGCCGGGAGCGACTTCTGTCTGTCCCCTGGTCCAAGTGGTCGAAGTCCGCCGTTTCTCAACGGCCCTGCGGGCATGCGCAGGCATGCCGATCTCACGGGTCTTGCCCTCCCGACAGGCGAAGCGCGGGATGAGGGCTGACGGATGCAGGAACAGCCTGGCTTGGGGTGCTTGGCCCAGCGCATATGCCAGGCCGCCAGTATGGTCATAATGGCCGTGGCTGAGGATGACTGCATCGGCGCGTTCCAGATCGATGCTCAACCTTTCCGCGTTGTGAGACAGAGCCAACCCTTGGCCGGTGTCGAAAAGCACGCAGGTTTCGGGAGTCTCAATCCAGAGACTGAGTCCGTGTTCTCCGAGCAAGCCCATGCCTTGGGCCGTATTCTCGGCCAGCACCGTGACTGTTATGTCCGAACTGCTCATGGCGTCCTGCCCTGGCATTGGCGATAAGCGCGACAAAAGGGGCACCCCCGCTCAATCGTCCGCATGAAACGCGCCCAGCCGCTGTCAGGCCACCGTCGCGCGGCGATGCAGAGCGGACATACCGCGCACAAGAGAGCAAGGATGCGTGTGATCATTCGTTTTCTCCTCTCGCGAAACGTTCGTCCGCATGGGTCCGGTCCACGCGACGCGCATCAAGCCATCCAGCCTTCGCGTCCGAAAAAGAGTCGAACTCCGGGACGTAGGGCTTGATGTCCAACAGCGGCTTCGGGCGCAACCCCCGACTCCGATATTCGCACTTCCATGAACTTGGCAGTCGCCCTTGCCATGATATCACCGTCCTGACGAACCTCGCCGTTCAGCTTGAAAAGCGGCGCAAGGGATTCTACCAGCCGGGCAATGACGATGGCGGGGCGGCTCACGAGTACTGGTTTGAGAAACCTAACATTCAGCTCTCCCGTCAGAGCTGCTCGCTCGTGCGCGAAGAGACAGTTCGTCATGGCGCTGTCCAAAAGGGCGGCGATGACACCGCCGTGCAGGTAACCGGTGTACCCCTGGTACAGCCGGTCGCACGGAAAAGGGGCCTCCACGTGTCCGTCGGAATGCGTGCTGAACGCAAGCTGGAGCCCTTGCGGGTGATCAGCGCCACACAGAAGACACTGTGCGTGGAAGCGCGACTGAAGCGCCTTGAGACTGGGTTTGCGTTCAGTGGTCACACACATTTGTCCCGGACGCCAGCACTCCCGCAAGATACTGAGATGCGAGTTCCTCAGGATCGCCGGACGCCGCGCCAACCACGACCTTGATGTTGTTTTCGGCGAAGAGCGCCTGGGCACGCTGCCCCATGCCGCCGGCGATGATCACGTTCGCGCCTTGCTCGTGCAACCAGCGCGGCAGGACGCCCGGTTCGTGCGGCGGGGGTATCAGCATCTGCTTCCCCGTCACCTTCTTTGTCTTCTCGTCTGCGGCAAGCAGGGCAAATTGCTCGCAGTGCCCGAAATGCATACAGAGTTTCCCGTCCGCTACCGGTATCGCGATCTTCATGGCTGTCTTCCCTCCTTCGTTTGTCGTGTTGTTTGGCATCTGTTCCGTTGTGACCTTGTTCGAAAGCGCCAGGATAGGCGTGACCACACGCTCGAAAGCCTTTGCCGTCTCTGTCCGGCTGTAATGATAGACGAACGGCTTGCCGTCATCGCAGGCTTCACCCACCGCCGGATCCACGGGAATGCGGCCCAGGAAAGGCACGCCCGTGTCCGCTGCCATCCGCTCCCCGCCACCGGCCTTGAATATGTCGGTCACCGTTCCGCATTTTGGGCACACGAATCCGCTCATGTTTTCCACGACTCCGAGCACGGGAAGGTTCAACTGACGGCAGAAGTTGATGGACTTGCGCACATCGGCGGTCGCCACATCTTGCGGCGTGGTGACGATAACCGCACCGTCCACCGGCGCGGCGAGTTGAGCAACGGACAGGGGCTCGTCTCCCGTTCCGGGCGGGGAGTCAATCACCAGGTAGTCCAGGTCCCCCCATTCCACGTCCTTGAGAAACTGCTTGATGACGCCGATCTTCATGGGGCCGCGCCAGATCACGGCTTCGTCACGATCCCGCAACAGGAACCCAATGGACATGACCTTGAGCCCTGCTTTCTCGACCGGCTGAATTACCCCGTTCTTCATCCGTACGGCTGCATCACCGAGCTTCAGCATTTTCGGGATGCTGGGGCCGTGAATATCCACGTCCAACAAGCCGACACTCTTTCCGGACAACGCCAGCGAGATGGCCACATTGGCGGCAACCGTGCTCTTGCCGACACCGCCTTTGCCGGACATCACAATGATCCTGTGACGGATTCGCTGAAGACGCTCATCAAGCGCCTGCTGGTCAAGAAACTCGTCGAGACTGCCATCTTCCGATTTGTGGACGGCGGCACAGGCGTCATGCCTGGGCGCTCGCCCCTGGCCACAACCGCATCCCTCATCCTTTGCCATGTCGTCATCTCCCCTCACAAGTCGAATTGTCCTGTCTTCAACAACACCAATGTGCAGGCACTCAGAGCCTCGATCCCGGCCGCCCGAAGCCGCTCGGCCAACCCGGGATTCTCCGTCCCCGGATTGAAGATCACTCGCCGCGGCTGACTTTGGATAATCTCCTCTGACACCATCCCCTGATTGTCGGGGCCCAGGTAAAGGGTCACCACATCGAGCGACACAGGGACCTGGCGCAAGGAGGCGAACACGGGGATGCCTTCGATCACTGGCAGCGTCGGATGCACTGGATATGGCGCATGCCCCTTCTCCTTGAGCAGCATCACCGCCTTGTAGCTGTACCGATCCGGCTTGTTGCTGGCCCCGAGCACGGCAACGTTCATCGTGTTCCTCCTTTCACCCGTGCGATGATTGTTTCGCCCGCGCGCACCGTATCGCCTGGCCTTGCCACTACGTCGACACTGTCCGCTGGCAGATAGATGTCCAGCCGCGAGCCGAATTTCATCATGCCGATTCGCTCGCCCATCGCAACCTGTGTCGTTTGATCATGCGGCAGCCAATAGACAACTCGCCGAGTGACCGGACCCACGATCTGATTGACCAGACACCTCGTGTGTTCGTCCTCGATCAGAATCTTGTTGTGCTGGTTCACTTCGGAAGACTTCTCCTGGAAGGTGAAAAGTCGTTTTCCCGGGAAGTAACCCAGGAACGTGGACTTCCCCGAGATGGGCGCCCGATTGACGTGCACGTCGAACAGACTCAAGAAGATGCTAATGCGTACGCAGTTTGTTCCCATGTATCCGCCCTCATAGACATTCGCGACGGCAGCCACGGTGCCGTCCGCGCCGGCGACGATCGCATCGGGGTCGCGGGGCGGAGTGCGTTCGGGATCACGGAAGAAATAACACAGGTACGCGACGCCAACGCAGGCGGGGACTGCACAAGCCCAGGACAACCGCGTCCACCGCCAGTCTTTCCTCCGCAGGATGACGGCCAGGAGGCCGAAGGCCAGCAGCGTCGCGGCAACAAAAGGCAAGACCTCCGGTCGAATGGCCAAGGAGTTCATGGGCGAAGATCCTCCCACACTGCCTGTATGTCCTTGCCGAGTGGACCGGCATCCGTCTCGACCACGGATAACCCCTTCAACTGGGCGGCGGTTACGGCCCGGTCGTAGCCCACACGCCCGGCAATCGTGGCTCCGGCTTTGCGCGCCTCGGACTCGATGCGCCCGGCCATGTCCGCATTCAGGTCCCACTTGTTCACGCAAACGGTTGTCGGGATGCTGAAGTGCCGGGTCAGTTCCAGAACCCGCGCCATGTCATGCGCTCCGGACAGAGTCGGTTCGGTCACGACCAGGACCAGGGACGCGCCGCTCACGGATGCGATAACCGCGCAACCGACGCCCGGAGGGCCGTCCACGAGAACGAGGTCTGTCTTCCGTTCCACGGCAAGAGTCCGGGCTACATCCCTGACCTTGCTGACCAACTTGCCGGAGTTCTCGCCGCCGGGAACCAGCCGCGCGTGGACCATTGGCCCGTGACGCGTGTCAGACACGTACCATTCACCACTGGGGCGTTCAGGAAAGTCGATCGCCTTGACCGGGCACGCCCAGACGCACACCCCGCAGCCTTCACAGGCCGTCGAATTGATTTCGAACTCGGACTCGCCGGCGCCGCCATCGCCTCGGCGCAGCACGGCCCCGAAGCGGCAGCGCGCCAGGCACGCGCCACAGCCTATGCAGTCGGCTTGTCTGATAATCGCCTCGTGCCCACACCGGAACTCCTCGCGTCGGCGGATTGTGGGGGTCAACAGCAAATGCAGGTCTGCCGCGTCCACGTCGCAGTCCGCCAGCACCGCGTTTTCGGCCAACGCGGCAAGCGAGGCCACGATGCTCGTCTTTCCCGTGCCGCCCTTGCCGCTGATGACGACAATTTCTTTCATGCTTCCAACCGCCCCCACAGCCTCAGCATTCTTTCCGACCACTCCGGCAAGACACGGACTGCCATGTGCCCGCGGGAATACGCCTCCGCCACGCGCCGGTCGTCGGGAATCTCCTGCAGAACCGGGATCTTCTCCGCCGCGCAGAACTCGCGCACGCGCCGGTCTCCGGAATCAGCCCGGTTGATGACCACCCCATGCGGGACCCCGAGTTGCCGGATCATCTCCACGGCCAGCCGCAAGTCATTCAGCCCGAACGGGGTCGGCTCAGTGACCAGAAGAACATAGTCGGCGTCCCGCACCGTGGCCACCACCGGACAGGACGTGCCGGGAGGCGCATCCATAATCGCCACGCCGTCCGTGATGGCCATCCTCTTCACGGCACGAATCAATGGCGGCGCCATGGGCTCACCCACGTTCAGGCGGCCTTGAACGAACGCCACCCCGCCGGCTTGCCCTGCCTGCCGCGCCGTAGATTCGCGAAGGCGGGAGCTGCGTAGAAGTGCCCGTCCCGTCTCGACCACGCCGATCATCCGGTTCTCCTCGCGAATGGCGCCTTCGGGGCAGACGAGCGTACAGCCGCCGCACCCGTGGCAGAGTTCGGCGAAGACCAATGGCTTCTTCAGGACCGCGATGGCATGATACTGACAGACCTCGGCGCATTTGCGGCATCCGGTGCACTTCAGTTCATCCACGACGGGCACGGGAATGCCTACCGGCTCAGTGGCCGTGATCTCCGGCTTCAGGAAAATATGGCCGTTCGGTTCCTCAACGTCGCAGTCCAGGTACTCCACCGTTTGACCGCTGTCCGCAAGAACGCAGGCAAGGTTCACCGCGATGGTGGTCTTGCCCGTGCCTCCCTTGCCGCTGGCAATCGCTACTCGCATGGTCATGGTTTCAACAGGTAGTCCGCTACCCGTCGTCGTACGACAGCGCGAACCTCATCGCGGTGGCGGCGACGGACTGCAACGACAGTCTGGCGTACTTCTCCTGCTACGGCCTGAACTCGGTGGATGTGGGCGCACCGGGCGTGGACATCTTCAGCACGTACCCGACGTACATGACGTCCGCCATGACCCAATCCAAGATGCCGACGCACTACTACGCGATCAGCGGCACCTCGATGGCCACGCCGCACGTCGCCGGGGCCTGCGCCCTGCTGGCGGCGGAGCATCCGGAGTTGACGGCCGCTCAACTCAAGGCGCAACTGCTGATCCAGACCGACCGGATCCCGGCGCTGAAGGGCAAGTGCGTCACCGGCGCGCGGCTAAATGCCTCCAAGGCGATGACGATCTCGCCGGTGCCGATCCTGCGCGTTTGGCGGGCAGTCCTCAGCGATGCCGCCGGCGGGGACGGCGACGGGACCTTCACTCCGGGCGAGACCCTGGACGTGACCGTGACGCTGGTCAATGGCGGCCTCGAAGGAGTGACGAACGTCAACGCCACGCTCGCCACCACCGATCCGCAGGTGACCGTTCTGGCGGGCGCTGCGGCCTTCGGGGACATTCCTGGCCTGAGCGAGCGGCAGGCGGCGGGCCCCTTCCGCCTGAAGATCGCGCCCACCTGCCCCACGCCGCATGAGGTGACGCTGGCCTTGACCGTCACCGACGCGGCCGGCCGCACCTGGACCGACCAAATCAACTTCACGGTCGTTTCCTGGTACCAGATCGCGGGCACGATCACCCTGGACGGTGCGCCGGCTGCGGGCGTTCAGGTCAGGTGCTACAACGGGCCCATGCCCGCAGCCTATTTTTACACGGACGCCCTGGGCCATTACCGTTGCGACGTGATTGATGGGACCTACACGCTGTACGCACGGTTGAATTATCCGGGCGCCGGCAACTTGAGTGCCGCGTTCAGCGTGCCCGTCGTGGTGACCGTGGCGCCGAGCCGCACCGACCTGGACTTTGCCTTCACGACGGTCAAGGTGGCCGGCCACGTGACCGATGCCCGGACGGGTCAGCCGCTCGCCGGGGCGGCGGTGGAAAGCCTGCCGGCCGGCTATGCCGTCGAAGACGGCGGCGGCCTCTTCGGGTCCACGGCCACCGACGCCGCCGGTTATTACGAATTGGCGATGATCTGCGCCCATTCCATGCGCGAGAAGGTGGGGGTGTGGATGGCGGGCTATGTCAATTCGGCGCTGCACACCGTGACCGTGCCGCCGGGAACCCTCACGGAGGACTTTGCCCTGACACGCCCCGACGCGAGCGCCGCGCCCGTGCCGGCGGCCATCGAGGTGACCGGCGTCCTCGGGCAGACGCTGACCCGGACGCTGACGCTCGGCAACCCGGGCGCCGAAGCCCTGGTCTGGCGCCTGTGGCACGCGACCGACGGCGTCAGCCCGAATGCCGGGCAGGTGCTCCGGCAGCTTTCCCTGTCGTCCAGCATCAGGTCGCCGGTCGGCCTCGCGTTCGATGGCAACGTCCTCTGGGTGACCGACTTGTGGCTGCCCGCCAAGCTGTGGAAACTGGACGCGGCCAGCGGCACGGTTCTGTTGGGCACCGAAACGCGTGTGGCAACGCTCAACCCGTGGGGACTGGATTGGGACGGCCAGAACCTGTGGCTCGCGGATTACGACGATAAGGCGATCTTCGCCGTGGATGCCGACGTTACCCGCGTGTTGAAACGGACGCAGGCCGCGGCCGTTTCGGGAATCCAGCCCGACGGCGTGGTGTTTGGCGGCGGTTCGCTGTGGGTGGTGGACGCCGACCAACGGCGCGTGACGCAATTCGACGTGTTCACGGGCCTGCCGCTGAGCTCCTGGCCGCTGCCCGAAGGCGGCACAGCCGCGTTCCGGTTGAAGCTTGCGGCCGCGCCCACCAACGACGTGACGGTCACCGTAGTTCACAGCGGCGGCGATGGGGATATCACCGTTCAGTCCGGCGCGAGCCTGACCTTCACCACGGGGAATTGGAATACCTGGCAGACCGTGACACTGGCCGCGGCCGAGGACGACGATACCGACAGGGGCAGCGCCACCATCACCTGCACGGCGGACGAACTGGCGGACGTCATGGTCACGGCGACGGAGGTAGAAAACGACGTGCCGCCCCCGGTAGACACCGACGGCGACGGGCTGCCCGACGCCGTGGAAGTTCGACTTGGCCGCGCCACCAATGTGGCCGAACAGGTGAGCGCGCTGCCGTTTGTCGAGCGGTTCGAGTCGGACACCGTGACTCTGGGCGAGTTGAACGGCCAGAACAAGTGGGTGGCCGTTCCGGCCAACGCCGCGCTCGTGCAGACGGACGACGTCTTCGAAGGCGTCCGCGCGCTGAAGATCGCGAATACGGGGACCAAGACAACGGCCGTAAGCCAGGTGTTCACCGGCGCGCCGCTAACGGTGGTCTGGCTGGACCTGCGGCAGAAGGTGGCTGGCGCGACGGTCCCCGACAGCGTGCCCGACGCCGCCGTGGCCATGCTTTTCAACAACGACGGCCGGCTGACGGTGTGCGACGGCGCGTGCCCGACAGGCGCCGAATGGGTCGTGCTGACGAACCACACTCCCCGCACGGCCGGCACATGGGCGCGGCTGACGGCGCGGGTGGATTACGCCTCGCAGACGTGGGCGCTGTATCTCGACGGCACGGCCGTGGCGGAGAATCTCGGGTTTGCCTCGCCGCAGACCCGGCCCACCTGTCTGTCGTTCGAAGGATCTGGCGCGGTCTTGGACGACCTGTACGTGGGCCTCGCCCGACCCGCCGGTTTCCCCGGCGCGGGCAACATCGTTCCCGACGAGTGGTACCTGGGCTATTTCGGCGAGATCCGCGCCGACGGCGCCGATTCCGACGGCGACGGAATGAGCAACCTCCATGAGTACCTGGCCGGAACCCATCCGGATGACGACACTTCCTATCTCGGTTTCATGGGAGTCTCCGTTGTCGGGGTTCCGGGCGAGTTCCTAGTGCGCTGGCAGAGCGTATCCAACAAGTTCTACACCCTGCAGGCGGCGACGAACCTGTTGGAAGGTTTCACCCTGATTCTCGGCACGAACATCCAGGCCACGCCGCCGGAAAACGTGCACACGGACAACGTGGAGAGTGTGGAGCAGAGGTTCTATCGGGTGAAGGTGGAGTGAAGGGATGAAGGCGGAAGAGACGGGGCTCGGGGTTGCCCCGGCCCCCTCCCCCACGACAGTACCGGCGCGGCCAGCAGCCCGTGCCGGTTGACGGCGGCCGCCTTGGCATCCAGTCACCCATAGAGCGCCTCGTTCCCCTTGCCGGCGCCGCGTATCAAGATCGCGGTCCCAATCCCCGGGTTCCGCACTGTTTCACGTTTCACTTGGCACGAGGTTGACGCAGAGCGGTCCACCTACTAGAGTCTGCCCACACCTTTCCGCCAGCCGTGTCAGGTCCTGATTCGGCCGGGTTGCGCGGAAGGCACAGAAGAGAGGAACTGACCAATGGCGCGCGTTTACAACTTCTGTTCAGGCCCCGCGATGCTGCCGCTTGAGGTTCTCGAAGAAGCCGGCCGTGAGATGGTGGACTTCAACAAGACTGGCATGTCCATCATCGAAAGCAGTCACCGCGGCAAGGCGTATGACGCGATTCACAACGAGGCGATCTCGAACTTGCGCGAATTGCTCGGGCTCGGGGATGACTACTCGATCCTGTTCATCCAGGGCGGCGCAAGCCTGCAGTTCGCGATGATCCCGATGAACCTTCTTGGGCCCGGCGCCACCGCCGACTACATCAACTCCGGATACTGGGCAGGCAAGGCCCTGAAGGAAGCCAAGCTCATCGGCAAAACGGCTGTCGCAGCCGACTGCGGCAAGGAAATACCCACCCGCGTCCCCAGGCTCGCGGAACTGAAGCTGACGGACGGCGCGGCGTACGTTCACATCACATCGAACGAGACCATCTCCGGCGCGCAGTGGAAGGAATTCCCGAAGACATCGGCGCCGCTGATCGCGGACATGTCGTCGGACATACTCTCGCGTCCGTTCAACGCAACCGATTTCGCGATGATCTACGCCGGGGCGCAGAAGAACCTCGGGCCGTCCGGCGTCGCCGTCGTGGCGATTCGCAAGGACCTCGCCGGCAGGGCGCCGGCCGGCATCCCGACAATGCTCAAGTACTCCACCCATATCGAGGAGAATTCGCTGTATAACACCCCGCCCTGCTTCTCGGTGTATATCATCACACTCGTGACACGGTGGCTGAAAAAGCAGGGACTGGAGAACGTCTGCAGGACGAACCGGGAAAAAGCCGCCAAGGTTTACGCGGCAATCGACGCCACCGGGTTCTACCGGGGCACTGCGCTGCCCGAGTTCCGCTCCGACATGAACGTGACGTTCCGCCTTCCCACCGAGGAACTGGAGGAGAAGTTCGTGAAGGAGTCCACGAAGGCGGGCCTCAACGGACTTAAGGGCCACCGGTCTGTCGGAGGCCTGCGGGCTTCGATTTATAACGCGTTCCCGATGGAGGGCGTTGACGCGCTCGTCGGGTTCATGAAGGATTTCGAAAGCAGGAACGGCTGACACCGCCCGCATGGGAGTGTTGATCAGGACGCCGGCGACGGCCGTTGGCGGCCGTCGCCGAACGGATACAAGGAGACCGGCATGCGCAGACTTCTCGTCCATCTCCTCGTCGCGGCAGTTGCCGCAAGCATCACTTCCTGCGGCAAGTCGCCGCCCGCCGGCTCCGAAACCGGCAGCGCTCTTCCGGTAATTGCCGTAATCCCAAAGGGGACTACTCACGAATTCTGGAAATCCATACACGCTGGCGCCGTCAAGGCGGCACGTGAGATCGGAGTGGAGATCGTCTGGAAAGGGCCTCTGAAGGAGGATGACCGGGACGCGCAGATCGAGGTGGTCGAAAACATGATCGGCCGCGGCGCGGCCGGCATTGTGCTCGCGCCGCTTGACGACATGGCGCTCAGGATGCCCGTGGCGTCGGCGACGAAGGCCGGCATACCGGTCGTCATCATCGACTCGGACCTGAAGAGCGATGACTACGTAAGCTTCGTCGCCACCGACAACAGGGCCGGCGGATACGCCGGCGGGAAGCGGCTCGCGGAACTGATCGGAGGCGAAGGCAAGGTGATCATGCTGCGCTACGCCGAGGGCTCCGCCAGCACCATGAACAGGGAGCAAGGCTTCCTTGACGCCATGGCGGAGCATCCCGGCATCGAAGTCGTCAGCGCCAACCAGTATGGCGGCGCGACGACGGAGTCGGCGTACCGCGCGTCTGAGAACCTGCTTGCGCCGTTTAAGACTGCCGGGGGGCTGACCGTCCAGGGGATATTCTGCCCGAACGAATCCACCACATTCGGAATGCTGAGGGCGCTCCAGGATGCCGGACTGGCCGGCAAGGTCAGCTTTGTCGGGTTCGACAGCTCGGAGAAACTTGTCCAGGCTCTCTCGGCCGGGCATATACACGGTCTTGTGCTTCAGGACCCGATGAACATGGGTTACATGGGTGTGAAGACGCTGGCTGCACATCTTCGTGGAGAGAAGGTTGACCGCAGAATTGACACCGGCTCGACAGTGGCCACTCCGGAGAACATGAACGACGCGGCTGTTGCAGCCTTGTTGAAACCTGACTTCTCCGCATGGCTCAAGTGAACAATCCGCGCGAACCGTCCGCAATGCCGGTCTTCGTCATGACCGGCATGACAAAACGCTTCGGAGCGACAACCGCGCTCGATGGCGTCGACTTCTCGGTGCGTCCGGGCGAGATCCGCGCTCTCATCGGCGAAAACGGCGCGGGAAAGAGCACTCTCGTCTCGATACTCGCCGGAGCCGGGAAACACGATGAGGGCACGATGGTGTTCGACGGCCGTCCGTACAGGCCGGCATCTCCTCACGACGCCCGCAAGGCCGGCGTAGCGGTTATCTACCAGGAACTTTCCCTCGCGGACCACATGACCGTCGAGGAGAACATATGCCTCGGAATGGAGCCCGGCCGGTTCGGGTTCGTCGACACTGAGGCAATGCGCCGCAGGGCGCAGGCCGCGCTGGACCAGCTCGGACACCGGGACATGCGAACAACCCAGCAGGTACGGCATCTGTCCGCGGCGGAGCGACAGGTCGTGGAGATAGCCCGGGCACTTTCGACGGGATGCAGGGTCATCGTTCTTGACGAACCCACCAGCGGCCTGTCGGGTGACGACTCGCGCGCGCTGTTCTCCGTTCTCCGCCGCCTCGCGCGGCAGGGATGCGCCGTCGTCTACATATCGCACTTTCTCGAAGAGGTGACCGGACTGTGCCACACGTTCACCGCGCTCCGTGACGGGCGGGTGGCCGGGTCGGGAAAGCTGGACGGCGTTTCCGTTGAGGATCTCGCGGCCATGCTGGTCGGCCGCCGATCCGATGCGATGCTGTCGAGACGTACACACGGCAAGCCCGGCGACATTGTCCTCACCGTTGACGGGCTCGCGGCAGGCAAGCGTTTGAGACTGGCCGATCTGGCGCTGCGCCGGGGCGAAATCCTCGGCATAGCCGGTCTTCTCGGTTCAGGCCGCACCGAACTTCTGAGGGCGATCTTCGCGCTGGATCCCGTTGTCCGCGGCGACGTGCGGGTGGGCGCGTACTCGGTGGGCGCCTCGCCATCTGAAATGCTGAACCACGGTGTAGGGCTTCTGAGCGAAGACAGGAAGGGCGAAGGGCTCGCGGCCGCGATGTCGGTTGCCGACAACATGACCCTTTCCAGGCTGAAGGGGTTCGGGTTTGCCGGGTTCATATCCTCCCGCAGCCAGAATGCCACAACGCAGAAGTGGATAGACGCGCTGCGAATCCGTTGCGCCGGCCCTCTTCAGAATGTTCACCGTCTCTCCGGCGGCAACCAGCAGAAGGTCGCACTCGCCCGCCTTCTCCACCATGACGTTGATGTGCTCCTCCTCGATGAACCCACCCGCGGGATCGATGTTGCGAGCAAGGCGGAGGTTTACCGCCTGATTGCCTCCATGGCCGAGGGCGATCCGGCCGGCAGCCGCTCCCCCCGCTCGGTTCTTCTTGTCAGCAGTCACTTCCCGGAACTCCTTGCCGTTTGCGACAGGATCGCAGTCATGAAGCGAGGCGAACTATACCCGGCCCGCGCCGCCTCGGAATGGACTGAGCACGGGCTCATGATGGCGGCAACCGGACAGGAGGCAGCGTGAACGCCAGAAGCGAAAACAGGTTCCGATCCCTTTCCTCCGCCGCCGGCCCCCTGCTGGGTCTGGTTGCGGTGTACCTGCTCTTCGTGGCCATCGCGCCGTCGAGCTTCTCCACGGCGGCAAACATCCAGACGATGGCAAGGCAGTCCACGATCGTGGTCATGGCCGCCCTGGGGATGACACTCGTCATCGTCTCCGGCGGCATCGACCTGTCGGTGGGCTCGGTTATCGCGCTGTCCACCGTCGTCACAGCATGGCTCCTCGACCGCGGCAGCGCGTCCCCCCTTGTCGCCGCCGTCGGCGGCGTTGCGACAGGAGCGCTGGTCGGGGTGATGACCGGCTTCCTTATAACACGGCTGCGCATGGCAGCTTTCATCGTCACGCTCGGGATGATGCTTCTGGTCAGGGGCGCGGCGAAAGGCATAGCCGCCGAGCAGAAAATTGACGCGCCGATAACCTTCCTCAACGGCCTCCTGGCGTCCGGGGGAACATGGCACTGGCCCGCCGGCGTGTGGATCACGCTTGTGATGGCCGTCGCCGTTGCCGTGCTCCTGCGCAAGACGATATTCGGCAGACACGTTACCGCTGTGGGGTCCAACCCGCTGACGGCGCGCCTGTGCGGAATACGCGTTGATGAAGTGAAGCTCATTGTTTACACGCTGAACGGTCTTTTCGCAGGGCTGGCTGGGCTGATGCAGTTCTCGCGGTTGACGGTCGGCGATCCCACCGTGGCGATGGGCAAGGAACTGGATGTTATCGCGGCTGTTGTTATCGGCGGCGGCAGCCTCTCCGGCGGCGAGGGCTCAATCGCGGGAACCATCATCGGCGCGCTCATCATGACTGTCATCAGAAGCGGATGTGCCCAGATGGGCCTGCCCAACTGGGTTCAGGAAATGGTCACGGGAACAATCATAGTCGCAGCCGTTGCGCTTGACCGCCTGAGACAGAAACGGCTCTAGCGCACTGTTATCTGACCCTGTTATCAGAAATCGCGCCGGAGCATTGCCTTCACACCCATGGCAAGGGGAACGGCGGAAACAAACGCCGTAAGGACACCCAGCCACGCAAAACACACGACGAGCCATCTCGCCAGTGATGCGCCGTCAAGTTTCTCGATGGCGTTCAGGTGAAAGCCGACCGCGAAAGGGCCGATCGCGGCCATCATGAACGCAAGGCTCACGACTAGATTGAGAGTGCCGCCGAACCCGGAGACTATCGCCGCAGGACTGTTCTGTTTCAGGTCCATGAATATCGCGCCAAGCCCCGTGGACACGGCGCTGATGCCTATCGCAACACATGCGACAACAACAGCCGCCACGATGCGGGTAAGGGGCGGATTCCCGAGCATCGTGCTCGAAAGCCATATAAGCCCCACGTCCGCAAGCGTCAGCCAGACCGCCGGCAGCGCGAACTTCGTAAGGACTATGCGCCGGGCGGATGTCGGGGAAAGCCCCAGCACCCAGTACCCCTGCCCTTCCAGGCTGAGCTGAGGATAGACGAAGCGGGACCCGAGCGAGGTCATGACCGAGCAGATGCTGAAAACGTTCAGGAACGCGATTGTATTCGGCCAGTGCCCGGGCAACTCGTCGTAGTTCAGGGTCCTTATGTTTCCGAAGTACAGGGCGAGCAGGCCGAAGAACACCGCAGCCTGACTCCATTGCACCGGATCCCGCAGGAACACGCGCATATCCTTCATCACCAGCCCGCGTGTATCCGCCCGAAGCCACCTCAGCAGGCGCGCGACCTTGCCCAGCATCACGGCCGGGCGCCTGCCCCCTCCGCTGGAATCCGCGACCCGCAGCCACGAACTGTAGAACAGCCTGCCGCCCACCGCGTCAACGGCCAGATAGACCATCGCCGCCGTGCTCGCCAGCATGCCCCACAGCAACGAGCCCCTGCCCCAGTCGCCGCGCGTGAAGCAGAGCATCCCTTCCGAAGTCCACCAGCTCGGCAAAAGCGGTGACGAGGCCAGGCGGATGCCGGGAACAAGCTGCTGGAGGGAAAAGCTGTCCGACTCCATCGCCTCCTTGACGTGCGGGATCAGCGCAACCGCCGCAAAGGCAATCACAGGCGCCGAGACCGCCACCGCCGCGGCAAGCCTCCGGCGCGGCGCCCATCGCACGAGCGGATAGATCGCCAGGCAACCAAGTCCCGAGCAGAGGAAGAGAAAAGGCACCGAGAACACCACGGCTGCAAGAAGAAACCAGAGCGAGACCTTTGCATACATCGCGTACGCGCCGATAAAAGGCACCAGGAACACGCCGAACGCCCAGGACGACACCCCGACGGCTTCAACGAACTTACCCGCGACTATCGCGCGCAGGCGCACCGGGGACGTGAGAAGGAACGGGACATCATCGGATCTGAAGGTAACCGCAAAGGCCGAGACTATCCCCGACAGCACGAGCATCGCGCCAACGCCCATGAAGAAGAGGGAGAAGAGGCGCTGCGACAGGAGAACGCCCATGCCCGCCATGCGATCAAGGAAGCGGAAGGAAGAAAGGAACGCCGCCCAGAGCGTCGCCTCGAGACAGACGCCGAACCCGAGGACAACCGCGATCTTCAACAGCGACTGCTCGCGCGCCGAACGCCAGCGGTTCCTCGCGCTGCATACCTGCTTCAGGATCATGGCCGAAGCCGCGCTCACTTCCCGCCCGCCTCCGTCTTTTCGGTGAGATGGAGAAAAACGTCCTCGAGCGTGGAACCGCCATGCCTGGCCCTGAGTTCCGACATCGTGCCGAGCTCGATCATCCTGCCGCAATGTATGATACCGATCCGGTCTGCGACGTCCTGGGCAAGCGCGAGAATGTGCGTTGTCAGCATTATTGCCATGCCCGACGCCGCCTTCTCGCGCAGCAGGTTCTTTATGAGACGTATGGTGTGCGGGTCCAGCCCGATCAACGGCTCGTCGATCAGCAGAACCTTGGGGTCGTGCAGAAGAGTCGCGCAGTAGATAAGGCGCTGACGCATGCCGTGCGACAGCTCCCGGATCAGCGCCGATCTCTGACCGTCGAGGTCGAATACGTCGAACAGCCGGTCAGTCCCGGTCGAGATCGCGGCCATACCCATCCCGTACAGCTCGCCGACAAACTGCATGAACTCCACGGGCGTGAGCCTGTCATATAGGAACGGCATGTCCGGTATGTAGCCCAGCAGCCTCTTCGCCGCCACCGGGTCGGCGGCGACGTCAATTCCCCCTATCCTGGCCCTGCCAGAAGTCGGACGGACGAGCCCCGTCAGGACCTTGATGGTGGTCGTCTTGCCGGCTCCGTTCGGTCCGAGAAAGCAGAACACTTCGCCGCCCGGCACCTCCAGGCTCAGGTCGTCGACCGCCACCACCGGGCCGTAGCGTTTCGTCAGATGCTCAACGTTGATCATCAGCGCCGTCTCCCTCCCCAAGAATCACCACCCTGATTCTGCCCATCACCCGGATAAGCCCCGCCTGGTCGCCGAGATCGCCCTCGACAAGCGGTATGTGCGTGGCGTCCACGTATCTCTGCCCCCATGTCGGATCGGCCTCAACCCAGCCTCCGCCTTCCCACACCGCCGGCCATGCGTGGTACATGAATCTGCCCTCGTGATAAACAAGCCCCGAAAGCTGGCGCGCCGGCAGGCCTGCCGCCCTGGCCAGGGCAACGTGCAGGATCGCGTGCTCGTTGCAGTCGCCGCGACGCGACGCCAGCACCTCAAGAGCGGATGGGATGGACACGGTCGGCGTTTTCTCGAGACGCGCGTGGACCCATTCGTGTATCAGCCGGGCCTTCTCCGTGTCGTTCGTCTCGGCGCCGACTATCTCAAGCGCGACTTTTCTGATCGCCGGAGCATCGGCCTGCACAAACGGCGAAGTCGCCAGCGCGGCGGCGCGCTCAACGCCGGAAAGCGCGCCCCCGCGCGGCGCGGGCGCCTGTGCGGAAACAGATATCACCGCCGAAGTGGCCGTGAGCGATTCGACCGCCACACGGCCCGACGGAAAGGAGATGCCCTCGCACCCCGGCCCCTGGATCGCGAGTCGAACGTGCTTCGCCCCCTGCGGGTCGCGCAGCCGCCCGGAACACTGCACCGCCAGTCCGGCCGCTATATCAACATTGCCGGCGGCGCGCAGCGCCTTCATCGCCTCGTCGAATGAGCACTTCTCCAGTGTCCAGCCGAACGGGGTCTCCTGCTTCAGCGGCATTCCTTCCCCGTCAAGCCAGGTCTTCACGGCCATGTCCCTGTGCTTCGCCTCGATAAGCGTTGCTTCAGGATACGTGACGCCGCCCACCGTGACCGGCTCATGCCGCAGCGCCTCAAAATGGATCACCGTCGGCTGCATCGTCATCGGATCCATGGTCTTCAGGGTGAGGCTGCGGCCGGGCTTGAGCTGCTTGAGTCTGAGCTGGATCATGGGCGAGTAGAGAACGACATCGTCCGGTATCTCGATGTCGAGCGAGTTGGAGACACCGCCCGTGCGCATGGATACGCGGTACGAATTGCCGTCGCGGCGCACGCCGCGGATCTTCATCGCGTAACCGGCGGATGAGAAATCGAACGAAAAGTCCTGCAGCCTCATGAGCACGTCCAGGTTGGCGGTCATATTGACACGCAGGTTCTGCCTTTCGCCCATCATCGACACGAGCAGGTGCATATCGCTCTTCAGGATCGTGTTGTGAACGGGGTTCTCGGAGTCCCGCTCCACGCCGGAATGCGCGTAGCCGACCGGCTGACCGTTCACGAGCACGCGCATCCACGTCTCGTCAACCATCACATCGGAAGGAACCAGCCGGTCATAGCCGCCAGCCGCGCTGGTGAACCATTCAGGGAACGCCTCGTGGCGCACGAACCAGGCGGCGAACCCGAGCCACGCAGCCACGATCAATGCTTTGAAGTATCTGCTCATCTGCGCACCGCGGGCGCACCGCCCCCCTGGCGCGCCTGCTTGCCGGGAGGCGGCAGCATGGCCAGCCCGGTCCCTTCCCTTACAGTCAGAACGGCGTCAATCTTCGGCACATACATCTGTGTCTCGACAGGAAGCTTCGAAGCGACCTCCCTGAAAGTCCGGACCGAGTGGCGGTCCATCGCCGACTTCAACCGGCCCTCCCCCGCGTTGTACGCCGCCAGCGCAAGAAACCAGTCGCCGAACCTTCCGTGCAGATACGCCAGGTAACGCGCCGCGGCGGCGGCGCTCTTCGACGGCACGACCCTTTCATCGAAGGGCGCTGTCGAAAGCCCCATCGCCCTCGCCGTGGCGGCCTTGAACTGGAAAAGACCCACCGCACCGGATGGACTCCGCGCGCGAGCATCGAACGACGACTCGACTTCCGCTATCCACACGAGCTGCTCCGGGACGCTGTGCGCCCTGAACACCGGCTTGAGAACGGGAACCAGCTTCTCCGCGCCGGCCGGCGCCGGCCGGCCAGCCAGCCGTTCGTACCACAGAAGCCGCTGCTCGTCCTGGCCAGGCGCGGCACACAGGGGGACCGTATCACCGGGCGGAACGGCGGCGATGAAGGCCTCCGCCGCGTCAAAGTACTCAAGCCTCGACTTGAGCCAGGAACCGTATGGTTGCGTCTCAGACCATGATTCGAGAACGGTTGCCAGTTCGTGGGCGGAGGCGCTTGCCGATGCCAGATCCCTGATGTCCGCCGAACCCAGAACGGACGACACTTCCGAGAGGAAGCAGTTCAACTCGGCAGTGTTCATGGCCTTCAGGTCGGAAACAGCATCCCGGCCGATCGCGTGTTCGAGGAGCGAAAAGGCAGGCGCAAACCAGTCGGTAACCTGAACACCGTTCGTCTGACCCGCGGCGGCGCAGGTAAGAGCCAGCACGACCGCCATCGCGGCAGCCGTGATCGGCGCAAAAGCATCTTGTCCGTTCTTCGCCACGACAACACACTCCCCATCCTGTTGATGATGCTAATTACCTTCCGGCTCGCCGTGAATCAAGGTATTAGCCCGGACGGCGCGCGTCGATGGCATCCGCTCCGCCCGCTTGCATGGCGGACGAAACGCGTGCTAGTCTTGCTACTTCATCCGCCTCGTGACGCGGGCTGACCGGGGACGACAAAGATGGCAGACGCCGAATTGCAGAAGAACGAACAGGTAAAGCATCGCCGGTTCTTTTCACCGGTTGACTGGGCTGCATTCATCATCTCCTGCGGAGTCGCCTTCGTTGTCTATGCCGCGACCATGGCTCCCACGGTCACGCTCGAGGATTCCGGCGAACTGGCCGTGGCAGGCGATTACCTCGGCGTTCCGCACCCGCCCGGCTACCCGATCTGGACCATGTGCTCATGGATATTCACCAAGATCTTCTCCTTCATGCGCTTCCGCGGCCAGCCGAACCCGGCGTGGAGCATCACCCTCTTCTCCGTAGTCTGCGGCGCGCTTGCTTCGGGCATCACGTCCATGCTGATCTGCCGCTCGGGCAGAGACATGCTGCGCGAGGCGCGCGGGCACCTGCACGACATGACCGAGACAACGGCCCAGACCATCGCGCTGGCCGGCGGCGTTGCGGCAAGCCTTCTCTTTGCCTTCAGCCCCGTCATGTGGTCGCAATCGGTGATCGTCGAGGTATACAGCCTGAATGCCCTCTTCCTGGCGGCGGTCTTCCTGCTCACCTACCGATGGATGGTGGCGCCCACGGGCCGCGTGCTGTATCTTGCCGCGTTCATCTTCGGGCTGGGCCTCACGAACTACCAGGTCCTGCTTCTCGCCGCGCTCCCGCTCGTCCTGGTGATACTTCTGCGGGATATCCGCCTGTTTCGCGACTTCCTGATCCTGGGCGCGCCGTTCGCGTTCGTCGCTCTGATGATCAAGGCAGAACGCCTTCCAGCGATTCCACACCCGCTGCACGCGATTACGTTCACCTATCTGGCTCTTGATCTCATCGCTATGGCACTCGCCTTCTTCCTGCTGCCGAACGGGCGGACCGTGGCTCTCACGTTTCTCATGGTCCAGCTTGGGGTGTCGTTCTACGCCTATATGCCGATAGTCTCGGACCTCCGGAACCCGCCGATGAACTGGGCCTACCCGCGAACATGGGAAGGTTTTATCCACGCCATCACCCGCGGACAGTACGAGAGGCTTGAGCCGACGGACGTGCTTTCGAGAACCTTCGTCGAACAGATGGCGTCGTATCTGGTGGACCTGCGCATGCAGTTCACACTTCTCGTGGCCCCGCTGGCCATCCTCCCGTTCTCGATATGGAGCATGAAGATTCGTTCGAACCGTGTCCAGATGCTCCACGTGGCCATCATTCTCTGCCTGCCGGCCATAGCGGTTGCGATGGCCCACAAGTTCTTTCTGGGCCAGTCCGCCGTGGGCGCTGAGAACCTTTACAAGGTCCTGTTCCTGGGCGCCGTCATCCTGCAGGGACTCGGAATCCTGGCCATCTTCGAAAACCAGATACGCGAGCTGATTCTCAAACTCCGGGGCACGGCCGGCGCCTCCGTTACAGAACGCGCCACCGTTGGAATCGCACTCGCCGGGCTCGGCATCCTCACGGCCGCGTACATGCTGTTCCTGCTGAGGCACGCGTTCGTGGTAACCGAACCGCTCCGCGGCATCGGGCCGGGCCTGACGGCAGAGGCGGCGCGCGGACGCATCGTTCACGCAGCAGTGCTGGTGATCATGGCATTCCTCCCGATCGCCTTCGCGGGGCTGATAGCATGGCTGGTGCATGACCGGCGGTTCGAGTTCGACATGGCGCTCGGGCCAACGTCGCAGAAGTGGGTTATAGCCACCCTGGCCGGCTTCGCGGTCATGAGTCTCCTGCTTATCGTGCTGGCGAACCCGAAGGGGGATATCCAGGACCAGTTCATCCAGCGCGTGAAATTCATTTCCTCTCACGCGCTCTTCGCACTCTGGATCGGTTACGGGCTCATTTTCGCCATGGCGGTTGCCGACTCGCTGCTCGGGGGCAGGAATACGGCCGCCGTTGCCCTGCTGGCAGCGGTGGCGCTGCCGCTGGTGCCGATTTACGAGAACTACTACAACCGCGAACTGGTGCGCGTTTGCGGCGGCGCCGAACAGAACAACCACGACTTCGGATGGCAGTTCGGCAATTACCAGCTGCGCGGCGCGGACGCCATAACGGAGGAACTGGCCGATGGCGAAGAGGAGCCACTGCCCAACCCGTGCTACCCGCCGGAAATGGGCCCCGACGCGGTGTTCTTCGGGGGGACTGACCCCGGCCGTTTCGTGCCGACTTACATGATCTATTCGGCCCGCGTAAGGGAGGACGTGTACCTGATCACCCAGAACGCCCTCGCGGACAACACGTACATGAACGTCATGCGCGACCTTTACGGCGACCAGATATGGATCCCCGCCCAGAAGGACAGCGCAAAGGCATTCCAGCGCTATGTCGAGGAAGTCAACGCCGGCAAACGGCCGCGCAACGCACAGTTGAAGATCGAAAATGGCCGGGTACAGGTCAGCGGCGCTCTGGGCGTGATGGAGATCAACGGCATCCTTGCGCAGATGATCTTCGAACATAACAACTTCAGGCACGATTTCTACGTGGAGGAAAGCTACGTAATATCCTGGATGTACCCCTACCTCACGCCGCACGGGCTGATCATGAAGATCAACCGCAACATGACACCGATCTCAAGCGACAACGCACGCTCGGATCTCGATTTCTGGGACTGGTACACCCGCAGGCTCGAGTCCGACGTGAAGTTCCGGCGCGACGCGGTTGCGCGCAAGTCGTTCTCCAAGCTGCGCAGCGCGATCGCCGGCCTCTACCGCAGCCACGGGATGTACCGCGAGTCGGAGCTGGCTTTCCAGGAGGCGCGCATCCTCTACCCGCTCAGCCCGGAAGCCAATTTCCGCCTCGCACAGGAGGTCATGATTCCCCTGAAACGCTTCGCCGACGCAGACTGGCTGATATCGGACTTCGGCAGGAGCGACCCCGGCAACAGCCGCGTCCCGGAATTCCTGAAGCAACTCCGTACACTGATGGAGATGTACGACAAGATGGACCGCATGGAAGCGGAGGTGCAAGACGGCCGGATGGACGTGACCAAGGCGCTGGAGCTGGCGGCGCTGTATTTGCAGGCAGGCCAGACCCCGAAGTTCGCCGCCCTGGCGGCCGGCATCCTCGACAACAAGGATCTGCCGCCAGTCTTCCACTTCCGGCTCGCACAGCTCTACGACCGGGCACAGAAGAATACCGAGATGGTGCAGGCGCTCGATCTGGCAATAAACCGCCTGCCGCAGGACGCGCCGGCTGCCATTCTCGTTGAGGCATCACGCCTGTACGCGAAGGTCAGGATGCTCGACCGGATGATCGAAACCATGCAGGAGTACCTGCGCCGCGTTCCGAACGACTGGCGCGGTTGGCTGGACTACGCCTCGATGCTGATCGGGGCGAAGATGAACGACAAGGCGTCAAAGGCGCTCGACAACGCGGTCCGCCTCGGAGGAGACGAGGCCATGAATATCATCCGGTCCGACGAACGATTTGCCCCGCTTCTGAACCGCGGACCGGGACGCGGGTTCGATCCGTTCCCGCTTAACGGCGGGTCCGGCCCGGGCGCCAGTCCGTTCTCACGGCCCTGACGGCCCGTCGAACTCGCTTGCCAGCACACTCAGCCCGAACACAGCGGCGGTCTCCGCGCGCAGCACGCGCCGGCCGAAAGAGGTCTCCACCGCGCCGGCAACGGAAAAACGGGCCAGCTCGTCGGGGGTAAGATCGCCCTCCGGCCCTATCACAAGCCCAGCGGAGCGGACACCGGCTCCTGCATCCCGCGCAGCGTCCCGCAGCGGTCTGCACCCGCGCGAAAGACTGCCTGTGAAGGCGCAGTCAAGCAGCGCCACCGCCTGGGCTGCAGCCGCGGCGTCGCCGATAGCCTCGATATGGGGCAGGAACGGACCGCCGCACTGTTTCACGGCGCTCAAGGCCACACGCGACCAGCGCTCGATCCTGGATGCGCTCTCAAGGTCCGACGGCCTGCCGACCGACCTGTCCCCGCAGTAGACGAGTATCCGGCCTACCCCGAGTTCGGTCGCCTTCTCAATTATCCAGTCCATCCGCGGCCCCTTGATCAGGGCCTGGACCAGAACCAGTTCAGTCCGGGGCGGCGGTTCAACACGCATGTCATCCGACCGTATGACCAGTTCCGGGCGCTTGCCGCCCGGAATGACGGACGGAACTTCCGCCTGCACGGTTCTCCCCATTCCGTCAAGAAGCTCCACGCTGTCGCCAGGCTTGAGGCGGAGAACCTTGAGGAGATGATGTGTCTCGTCCGGCCCGAGCGTGAACTCCGGCGGATTCCACCTCGATCGTTCAACCAGGAAACGGTGCATTGCTGCGATACCGGCCTGAACCCATGTCCGGCGGTTACTTCCCGAGCGCCTGCTTGCGTTCGAAGAATTTCTCGACCTTGCGCTGGAATTCCTGCCTGCCCGGGTAATTGGACACCCCGGCGGACTCCTGATACTCCTTCAAGATACGCTTCTGGTTCTGCGACAACTTCACGGGTATCTCGCAGACGGCGCGCACGATCATGGAGCCTCTGCCGTAGCCGTCAAGACTCGGCATGCCCTTGCCGCGGAGACGGAACACCTTCCCGTTCTCCGTGCCCGGGGATATCTTGAGCTTCGCCATCCCGTCTATCGTAGGCACGTCTATCTCCCCGCCCAGCGCCGCCGTCTCGAAAGGCACCGGCACGTCACAATAGAGATCGTCGTCGTGCCTCTGGAATATGTCGTGCTGCCTGACCCGCAGAACCACGTAGAGATCCCCCGGCGGCCCGCCCGATGCCCCGCCCTCGCCCTTCCCCGCTGCCCTCAACTGCGAACCGGTATCAACGCCGGCCGGCACCTTCAGGGTAAGGCGCTCCTGCGACTGGATCCTGCCCGTCCCCCTGCAGTTGCGGCACGGGTCGGTGATTACCTGGCCCGAACCGCCGCACACCGGGCATGACTGGCGAATCTGGAAGAAACCGCCTCCGGACACAACCGACCCGCGCCCGCTGCAGTGCCTGCAGGTCTGCCTTCCCTTGCCGGGTTCAGCGCCCGAACCGGTACACCGGGTGCACTCGTGCGACACGGGCAGTGATATTTCCCTCTGCGACCCGAAGGCAGCTTCCTCGAGGTCTATCTCGAGATTGAAACGCAGGTCCGATCCGCGCTGGGGACCGCCGCGCGAACGCCGCCGCCCGCCGCCCAGGAAGTCATCGAACATGCCGCCGCGGTCGCCGAAGAGGCTTCCGAGGATGTCCTGGAGATCGCCCATGTGGGTGAAGTCGCGCGAGAAGTCAAACCCGCCAGGCCCGAACGCGGACTTCAGCCCGTCATGCCCGTACTGGTCGTACTGCTTGCGCTTCTGCTCGTCGCTGAGGACCTCGTAGGCCTCAGATATCTCCTTGAACTTTTCCTCGGCATCCTTGTTCCCCTGGTTGCGGTCAGGGTGATACTTCATCGCCGCCTTGCGGTAGGCCTTCTTGATGTCGTCCGCGGACGAGGTCCGTGGCACGCCGAGCAGCTCGTAGTAGTCGTTCTTTGAGGATGGGGCCATGGCGGTTTCCTACTTTCCGGCCCCGTCGGAGGACGGAGCAGGACCGGACGAAACGATCACCTGCGAAGCCCGGAGAACGTGCCCGCCAAGCATGTACCCCTTGCGCGATTCGGCAAAGACATGGTTCTCCGGCGTCTGGGGCGCGGCCATTACCGAAATCGCCTCGTGGAGCGCCGGGTCAAACGGCTTCCCCACGGCCTCGATCGGCTCCACGCCGAACTTGGCAAGGACGGCGTTCATCCTGTCCAGCACCAGCTTGACGCCCTCGACGAACGCCGCCGGCGTATCGCCCGAGTTCGCCGACTCTATCGCAAGCGTCAGGGAATCCGTCACCGGCAGGAGTTCGAGTATGATGTCTTCGTTCGCCTTACGCCGGACTTCATCCCACTCCCTGGCGGTGCGTTTTCGGAAGTTGTCGAAATCGGCGGCAAGCCGCAGGAGCCGTTCGTTCAGGGACGCCGCTTCAGAGGACTCCTTGTGGTCCTTCTTCCCGTGGTGACCATGCTTGTGACCGCGGTCGTGGTGCTGATGGTGAGCGTTCTCTTCCCTGCCCGCCGGGTGCTGCCCGGCGGATTCAACCGGCGCACCGTCAGGCGCGGCCCCGGCCGCGGATCCGGCGCCGGTTTCGGCCTCGACGTTCTCCTTCTTCTGTTCTTCGGTATTCATGTTCGTCTAACAGGGCCGCAGATCATAGCTTCTGCGTTTTGCATGCGTCAACATCCCATCTCGCGCGCCGTTCGCCGAACATCACACGCGATCATGGCGCGGCGAACCGCGGTCACGGCATCCTTTTGCGGTTTCATCATCCGCCGCGGGTTGCTACCTTCTGCCCTGTCCGTTGGCGTCTTCAGCCGGGAGAGATGATGCGAATCTGCATTGACGTTCAACCTGCCGTCGCGCAAAGGGCAGGCGTTGGCCGCTACGTGCTCTCGCTGGCAAACTCACTGGCGCATTGCATTCCTGCCTCCGATTCCATGGACCTCGTGTATTTCGACTTCATGGGCCGCGCTGATCCATCAGGGCTCCCGTCCCGGTTCGTGAGGCCAGTCCGCCTCGTGCCGGGCAGGCTGATCCAGTATTCGTGGAAGACACTGCGATGGCCCCCCTACACCGCGTTCGCCCCGGGGGCTGACGTCTATCATTTCCCGAACTTCATACTTCCGCCGGTCCGGAAAGGCGCCCGCTGCGCCGTGACCATTCACGACCTCAGCTTCATACGCCATCCTGAATTCGCCGAGGAACGGAACCTGGCCTACCTCCGTGCCGGCATCCAGCGCACCGCGCGTTCCGCCGATGCCGTGCTGACGGTCTCAAGTTTCAGCGCGCGTGAGATCGAGGAATTGCTCGGCGTTCCACGCTCCCGTATTCACACAACGCTTCTGGGCGTGGCCCCGTTCTTCAAACCTCTCCCCGCCGCCGCGGCGGCGGCGGAGGTCGCCGCGCTCGGCATCGACCGCCCCTTCATTCTCACCGTCGGCACGATCGAGCCGCGCAAGAATCTTCCGTTCCTCGTGGAGGTCTTTTCCCGCCTGCGTGCTTTCGACGGACTGCTGGTCATCGCGGGATCGACGGGATGGAAATACGCCGACTCGATCCGGGCAATCGAGAACTCGTCCGCCGCGACCCGCATCCGCCGCGTCACGCACGTTGGAGACAGACTCCTCCCGGCCCTGTACTCCGCCGCGTCGGCCTTCGTGACAACGTCGCACTATGAGGGTTTCGGGCTTCCGCCGCTGGAAGCAATGGCATGCGGCACGCCGGTGATCTCTTCTTCCGGCGGATCGCTGCCCGAAATCGTCGGTGAAGCAGGCCTCGTTCTCCGCGGCTTCGACTCCGAGGAGTGGGCCGCGGCATTGGACAGCGCGCTCGCCGACACCGGGCTTCGAAGCCGCATGACGGCAGACGGGTTGAAACGCGCTGCCGGCTTCACGTGGCGGAAGACCGCGGAGCAGACTCTCCAGGCATACCGGAGCATCGCATGCTGAACGTTGTCATCGACGCGCGATGGATCTACCGGCGCATTTCGGGAATCGGCGCACACACTCGGGAACTCGTTCGCCGCCTGCCGGCGCTTGACCCGGACACATCCTACACGGCGCTTTTCAATGACAGCCGCACGATGGAGGAAACCTTTGCAGGTCTCGCCTGCCCCAATCTTTCCGCCCGCCTCGTCCCCTGGGGACCGTTCTCGCCGGCGGGCCAGTGCGGCATCCCCCGCCTGCTGAAGAAGCTGGATGCCGACGTTTTCCATTCCACCAACTACATGATCCCTCTTGCCCGTCTTTCCGGGGCAGGCGGCAAACCTGCCGCCTGCGTGGTCACCATCCACGACGTGATACCGATCCTCTTCAAGGATCACGCCCCGCGCGCGCTGAAGAGCCGTTTCCGCCCGGTTTACTCGGCGCTGATGCGCCTTGTGGCGACCCGCGCAACCCGCATCATCACCGTCAGCGAAGCGTCGGCGCGGGACATCGCGCGCTGCCTGCGGCTGGGTGGAAAGGAGAAGATATCGGTCGTCCCGAACGGAGTTTCCGACCATTTCCGCGCAGACTCGCCCCGGACCGGCAGCAACCTTCCCGGCGGATCTCCCGTCCTTCTCTACGTCGGGCGCATGGATCCCTACAAGAACGTCCCGCTCCTCGTCCAGACGATCGCGGAGCTTCACCGCCGCTCGATCCCCGCCCGGCTCGTGATAGCCGGCGAGCCCGACCCCCGCTACCCGGAAGCACAGACACTTGCCCGCAAACTCGGCATAGACGGCAGCGTCCGGTTCTCCGGCTACCTTTCGGACGAGGCGCTCAGGGCCGAGTACGCATCTGCGGATCTGCTCGTCCACGCGTCGCGGTATGAGGGGTTCGGCCTGCAGGTGCTTGAGGCCATGGCTTCCGGCCTGCCGGTCGTCTGCGGCAACGGCGGCGCACTGCCGGAGGTCGCCGGCGACGCGGCTGTTGTCGTCGAATCCGCAACCGCACCGGCATTCGCCGACGCAGCCGCCGGCGTTCTCTCCGATCCAGTCCTTTATCGCAACCTGTCGGAACGTGGAATCAGACACGCTTCCACCTTCACGTGGGATCGGAGCGCACGCATGACGGCCGATCTCTACCACGCACTCGCCGGCGAAAGGAACGAATGACCGAATATCCGTCTGAATGGGCCGGACTCGACGTGTCGCTGGGGCATGACTGGCTAACCGGCATGCGCGGCGGCGAACGGGTCCTCGAGGAACTCTGTCGCGCCTTCCCCAACGCCCCGGTGCACGCGCTGTTCGCCGACAGATCGAAGGTTTCGGATGTAATAAGCTCCCACGAGATCATCACCTCGCGCCTGCAGTCGGTTCCGGGCATAACTTCGCACTACCGCGCCATGCTCCCCCTGTTCCCCCTGGCCATAAACTCAAGACCGCGCCGCCCGGACGGAGACCTGCTGATAAGCTGCAGTCACTGCGTGGCCAAGGCGCTCAAGCCGCGGCCGGGCACACGGCACCTGTGCTACTGTTTCACCCCGATGCGCTACGCCTGGGCTTTCCAGAGGGAGTACCTCGGCGGCTCCGCGGTGCGCTCGATCCTCGCCCGCCCCGTTCTTGCGGCGCTGCGATCCTGGGACCGCTCGGTATCGGACAGGGTCGACCGGTTCATCGCAATCAGCGAAACGGTCAGGGCGCGAATTCGCGCGTTCTACAAACGGGAGCCGGACCTCGTCTATCCGCCGGTTGACGTGGCCCGGTTTTCCCCGTCGCCCGATCCGCAGTCTTCCTTCGACCTGATCGTATCGGCGCTGGTGCCTTACAAACGTGTTGATCTTGCCGTTGCGGCCTACAGGGAACTGGGCACTCCCCTCGTCGTCGTCGGCGCTGGAACGGACTTCGACTCGATCAGCCGCATCGCGCCGAACAATGTCCGCATGCTCGGCTGGCGGCCCGACAGCGAAATACTCGACCTGTACCGCAACTGCCGGATGCTCGTCTTCCCGGGGGAGGAGGACTTCGGGATCGTGCCGCTTGAGGCGCAGGCCTGCGGACGGCCGGTTGTCGCATTCGCCCGCGGCGGCGCGACGGAGACGGTGGTTGACGGCGTGACGGGACTCTTCTTCAACGAACAGACACCCGCCGCGCTGGCGGACTGCGTACGGCGCTGCGCCGAAAGAAGATGGGATACCACAGCCATCCGCGCACACGCACAGAACTTCGGACCGGACCCCTTCATCCGCGGCATGGCCGAATCCATTTCCGCAACGCTGAACGGCTCGCCGCAGGGATCGCCCCCGCGACAAACGCCTTGACGCGTCCGCAGGCGATACGATCCGGCGGACCTTCACCCGCCTGCCGGTCCGGGCCGACTTGTACGCGGCTTCGATGATCGCCACCGATGCACAAGGAGTCCCGCGATTGATATCCGGCCGCGGAAAGGGTATCACTTTCATGGATCGTCAGTTATCTCCGGGGGACAGGCTCCTTGCACAACGCGCTTCTTGCCGCCGTCAAAGCAGCAAAGACGTCCGGGATACGCATTGAACTGGTCCGCACGCCACGCCCCGAGTCGGCCCGCCCTGCGCCACTCACCGACCGCCAGATCGTCGCGCGGCTGGAGTCGCCAATAGGCCCAGGGCCCGCTATTCGAGGCGTCCTTGCGCCTCCTGCGAAAGGCGAACGGGTCTGCATAGTGGTGCCGGACCAGACACGCCGGGCTGCAGTTGACCGCATACTGCCCGCGATCTTCCACGCATGGGCGCCGTATTCGCCGTCAGCGGAGTCGCTCACGATCCTCATCGCGACCGGCATCCACCGCTGCCCGACAGCGGAGGAGATGGAGACAATCCTTGGCCGGGACATGTTTCGCCGCCTTGGCGGTTGCGTTCGTTTCCATGACCCGGATGACTCATCCGCCCTTGTCCACATCGGCAACACACCCCTCGGCCACCGGGTACTCATCAACCGCACCGCCGCCGAGGCCGACCGCCTTGTCCTCATCGGCGCCGCCTCGTTCCACTACCACGCAGGTTTCGGGGGCGGCAGGAAACTCCTTGTCCCGGGGGTCGCCGGCACAGACACCATCGCGCACACCCACAGCCTTGCGCTGGACCCGATGCGCAGCGAGATCCGGGCCGGGGTTGAAATCGGACGGCTTGACGGGAACCCCGTGGCCGAAGAACTGATGAACGCCGCATCGCTGCGCCCGCCGGATCTCACGTGCAACACGGTCCTCGACACCGAGGGACGCCTGATCGGGCTATTCTGCGGCGAAATGGACGCGGCGCACAGGGCAGCGTGCGCGCTTGTCCGCCGCTCCGCCGGGCTTCCGGTTCAAACCAGGCCGGACCTCGTCGTGGCTTCAGCGCTGCCAGCGCGCAACTGGATACAGAGCCACAAGGCCCTTTACAACGCCCACAGGGCCGTCTCGGAGTCGGGAATGGTCGTGCTGCATGCCCCGTGCGAGGAAGGGCTTGGGAACGAACGGTTCCGTCACTGGATACGATTCCGCAACGCGGACGAACTGGCGGCTGAACTCCGCAAACACCGCGAGACAAACGGTCAGACCGCTCTCTCAACCCTCCTGCGCGCACCGCGCACGGTTCTTGTCACACGGATGACCGGGAGGGATACGGAGGATCTCGGCATAGCCACCGCCGCCGGGCTTGATGACGCCGTGATCGAGGCATGCGGAAAGATGAACGGCGGGCACGGTTCGCCGATTCGATGCATGCTCATGCCGGAAGCGCTTCATACGGTGCCGTTCCCCGCCGAGGGATAAAACGGTTTCACCCGTTGAAGATGAAGAACTTCCTCAACGCGTAGTTGATCAGCAGCGCCGTAACGAGGTTCGCGCCGAAAGCATATGTGGTGCGCACGCCCCATCGCCTGATCATGAAGCCCATGATCGATGTCCCGACCGCCATGCTTGTCCCGGACACAAGATAGAAGAGCCCTATCTCAACCAGAACCCCGTGCCTGCCGCGTTCGAAAACCCAGAGGATGTTGATTATGTACGCGGCAAGGTTCGAGAAGATGAATGCGATGCCGTTGTCTATCATCGAGTTCCGCGCGCGTGTCCTGTCATCCTCCCTCGCGGTCTGCATACCCAGAAGCTTGACGGCCAAATCGTTGGCCTGGAGAGCCGGGAACAAACGCCACGCGCAAAGGTGGAAGACGAGGATGTGGACCGAAGTCGCCATCCCGCCGGCTATCGCGTACTTGATGAACTGAACCAGCGGCCCGGCTTCCCTACCCACGAACTGTTCCAGTATACTCACTTCACGCTCCCCGCCGGACTCAACGGCCCACTGCGTCAGTCCGCGATACGTATGCCTTTTCTCTGGTATGTCGGAGTATCAAGGTCTTCCCCGTCAAAAGTGGTCATCTCGCTGCCCCTGAACCGGTCCCTGCCGGCGTGATCCGCGGTAAGCTTGTCATCGCGCGCCTTGGTGCCGGACCTGCGCCGCGGCTTCTCGTCGCCCTGCGGAGCGGCCGCCGGCTGGCCCGGCTCATCCGTGTGCAAGCGCCCCTGGGGCTGTTCCCCGGCGCCTTCAAGCACAAGCAGCGTAACCGCCACGCGGTCAAGCTGATCGTCCATCGCTATCCCCATTGACATCTCCGCGCTCTCCGGCAACGCCTGCGCGACAACGTCCATCGCCTCGGAGACGTCGCCGATCCGCAGGTCGCGCCCGCCGACAATGCTCACCAGCACAGCCGATGCCGCGCCAAGCCCGTCGCCGCCGATAAGAGGGCTGCGCAGAGCGGCCCTGGCCGCGGCCACGCCACGGCCCGGGCCGGATGACTCCGCGTGACTGATCGCGAACAGACCGCCGTTCTCCCTGAAGAGCCTTCTCACGTTTTCCATGTCCACGCCGAACAGCGCCCGACCCGACGCAAGGCTGCACATCCCTGTCAGGGCGCCGGAAAGCGCATCTTCGGCAAGAGAGAACGACTCCTCGACCGACGCGTTCCCGACCGATTCGATCAGCCTGTCGGAGGAAACCGCCGCCATCACATCCGCATGCTCCCTGAGTTCCCCGAAACCGTTGAGGGCGATGTCCCTTCTCCTGCGCCCCTCAAACCCGAACGGTGTCGTGAACATGGCCAAGGCCAGCGAGCCGCCCTCGCGCGCGGCCCGGAGCGCCACCGGCAATGCCCCCGTTCCAGTGCCGCCGCCAAGACCGGCAACGCACACCACAACCGAAGCGTCAACAAACGCGGCTCGGAGTTCCTCAGCCGTTTCCGATGCGGCGTTGCGTCCGCGCACCGGATCGCCGCCGGCCCCGGCCCCGCGCCCCGTACTCGACCCAAGCAGCAGGCGCTCCGCGACACCGCACTCCTCGAGCGAACGCGAGTCCGTATCCATCGCAAGCCGGCGCAGTGACACAGCCGACGCGCCACGGAGCTTGCCCACAACACGGCAACCGACACCGCCGACACCGGCAACCATCACCCTGGCAGGCGTAAGACTTGCCTTTTTCATCGCGTGAACAGACTCCCGAATATCTTCTTCCATGCAGACGACCTGGGCCCCGAGCCGGTATCCCTGAATCCGTGTTCTATCAGCCCGAGACACGCCGAGCATTCAGGAGCATCCGCCGCCGCGATCCCGTCCACTTCCCTTGGCCTGGCCACGGCGCACGGCAGCTCAAACACGCGCCCGGCCACAACGTCCATTCCTCCGAGCCGCGCCCCGCCGCCGGTCAGGATTACACCAGCACCCACCCGCCTCAGCAACGCGTCCGGAACGAACTTGCTGCGCAGAACCCTGAACATCTCTTCCACGCGCACCTCGATGACCGCGCTGAGAGAAACGGCATCCACGGTTCTTTCGGGCATGCCCGTATCCGACGTGACCGTCAACCTCTGCGGAGCGCCGCGTCCGGGCCTCACGCAACCGGAATCCCGCTTGAGGCGCTCCGCCTGCGCTATCGAGGTCTTGAAGGCAATCACGATGTCGCGCGTAACATGGTCGCCGCCCACGGCAAGCGAACCGGCCGAGGCAACGTAGCCGTCCACGTAAACAACGCAGTCCGCCGTCCCGCCGCCAAGGTCAATCAGTATTACTCCGCTGCTCTTCTGCTCGGGCGTAAGGACTGCCATCGCCGAAGCAAGCCCCCCGAAGACGACGTCCAGGACCTCGATTCCAAGCTGCTTCAGCGGCTTTACCGGCGCCATGAGCCTGTTCCGAACGCCGTGAACCACAAGTATGTCCAGCGCGAGCTGGGCCCCGTGCATTCCTTCCGGACGCTCCACCCTGTGGCTCTCGTCTATCGTGAACGACTGCCGGATCGTGTGAATGATCTCGCGGTCGGGCGCAAGGCTCACCGCCTGCGCGATTTCCGTCACCTGCTCCACATCTTCCGGCGTGATTTCCCCGCCGCCTGCCAGAGACAGCTTGCCGCGGTTGGGAAAGCTCTCAATGTGGCCGCCGGAAACCGCGACGTGGACCGTCCCGATATCAACTGACGACGTTTCCTCAGCCTGCTTGATCGCGCTGCTCACGCTGAGGTTCGCGCTGTCTATGTCGAGCACTTCGCCCTTCCGGACGCCAGCCGACTCGGCCATGCCCATCCCCGTGATCAGGACGCGACCGTCTTCCTTGCGCTCCCCGACCAGCACGAGTGTCTTTGTCGTGCCTATCTCAACCGCAACAACTGGGTCCATCAGGAATCTCCATGCAGGAAACGGCGGCCGGGCCCCTATTGCCCGACGATCATGTCGCCGTAAGTAGCGTCAAAAACACCGTGTCCGTTCGCCTGCGACGTGCGAAGCATCCGGGCAACCTTCATCAACTGGGTCTCCATCGCCGTCTTCGAGTCGGCGTCGTTCCGGCCCATTCCCTGCCACCACAGCTTGACGGTTCGGCCGTCCGCAAGCTGCGCGCGCAGGTACTCCCCGTGCGAAACATCCACCGCCTCGATCCTGAGCCCGTAGCGCGGGTTCTGGCACGCGTCCACAACCATCAACGCCGCCGAGGAAAGCGCTGTCAACTCCCCTCCGGCGACAAGCTCGTTCTCGTCGCAGCCTGTAATAGCCGGCAACGTGCTGCTTCCCGGCCTCATTCCGAACAGCTTTCCATCGGAATCCGCCACAAGCCGCCGCCTGGGCGCAATGACCCGCACGATCGGAACCCGCTCGACAACATGCACGACAACCGTGTCCGGCAACTTTCTCTGTATGGACACGTCCTTGAACTGGGGGCCGTCTTTCATGAGATCACGCCTGAGTCTGCTGATGCTGAATCCCAGAATGTTCGCGCCAGGCCCTATTCCCTTGCCGCGGCTCAGGAACGCGGCCAGTTCGCCGCTGCCGCCGCCAACGTCCAGGCGGACAATCTCGAAACGCGAGTTCCGGGAAAACAGGCTCCGCAGCGACCACGTTACGCCTGCGCCAACCAAGCCCGCAACAATGGCCATTACAGTCACCACTGTGGCCGCTGTCGCCAGCTTCCGCGACCGCGCTCCGCGCCGTTCCGCGCGCAATCTCACGTTAAGGGTTGATACGCCCTCACCCCTGGAACGTACGTAGCCGCCCGCACGCCTGTTGCCGAATCCCGCCATCTTTCGCCCCTCACAGTAACCAGTCGGGGCATCACGCCCCAAACACGGCAAGCTCCAGTATACGCTCGCACAAATCACCAAAACCGATGCCGGCGCTCGCGGCCGCCTCAGGGAGCAGGCTGGTCTCCGTGAACCCCGGAATCGTATTCATCTCCAGCACGTACGGCGTGCCGTTCTCCGAGAGCCTGATATCAACCCGTCCCATTCCCCTGCAGCCCAGGGCGCGCGACGAGTCAAGCGCCGTCCTCGCGCACAGCGCGGCCGCATCCGGATCAAGCGGCGCGGGGCAGAGATGACGCGACCCGCCGCGCGTGTACTTCGCCGAATAGTCGTAGTTGTCGTCGGGAGCGACGATCTCGATCGCGGGCAGGGCTTCTTCCCCCACGATTCCAACCGTTATCTCCCGGCCCGGAATGAACCGCTCAACCAGCACTTCTTCGTCGTAAGCCCTCGCCTCGCCCAGCGCGCGTTCCCAGTCCGACTCGGCGAACACACGGGTGCAACCGATGCTTGATCCCTGCCGCGGCGGCTTCACGACAAGCGGCGGCTTCATCGGAAGCGCGCCGTCGCCGCGAACGATGATGTGCTCGGGAGTGGGAATTCCGGCGGCAACAAAGAGTTCCTTGCTGACTATTTTGTCCATGGCGCGCCGGCTGGCGTCTGATCCGGACCCGGTATACGGAACGCTCATCCCGTCCAGGATTGCCTGGACCTCACCGTCCTCACCGAATTCGCCGTGCAAGGCGATGAAAACGGCTTCAGTGCCGCCCGGCAGTTCGAAAGAACGCCCGGCGATTTCCACGGCCACGGCGTCGTAGCCTGCCTCGCACAGCCCGCGCGTGATGGCCGCGCCGGACCTGAGCGACACCTCGCGCTCGGAAGACGGGCCGCCCATCAGAACTGCCACTCTTCGAAAGCGTCTATTGTTCTTCGGCAAGCCCGATCCTCCGCGTCCGCCGCGCCCACGCCGACTATACCCTGAACGCTCCCGGTTTCAACCAGCTAATCTCTTCCTGTCCCGCCAAGTTCGCCGGCAGCCCAAGCGCCTATCTTTTCCACGTCCCCCGCCCCGATCACCAGCACCGTATCCCCGGCGCGCCAGCGCGCCCGCAGCCACGCCCAAGCCTCCTCAAGAGAAACGCACAGCACTGGGAGTGGAACCGATGCGCCGCTGCTCCCGAAGTGCTTCAGCAGGTCCTCGGATGTTCCGCCCGGCAACGGGGCCTCTGAGGCTGCATAAACCGGGGCAAGGCACAGCTCCGAAATGCCGGCGAAAGCGGCCGGAAAGTCGGGGCCCAGCGCAAGCGTGCGCGTGTACCTGTGGGGCTGGAACACACCGATGAGCCGGCCTGCCGCATGTGAACGGGCCATGCGCACCAGCGCCGCGACCTCCGTAGGGTGATGGGCGTAGTCGGATATCACCGTAATACCGCGCCCCACGGCAACCCGCTCAAAACGACGCTTCGGCAGGCTGAGTAACGGCAAAGCCGCTACCACACGCCCGACATCCGCCCCCATCTCCACCGCAGCCCCGACCGCACCCAGCACGTTAAGCACGTTGTGAACGCCGGTCACCGGAAGCCGGCAGAGCCCGGCGTCACTTCCGCGGATACGCAGACGGAACACGCTTCCGCCCGCCGTCTCAGACACCTCGAAGGCGCCCACCCCATCCCCGCACTCAAGCCCGTACGGAATGGACCTGACGCCGCGCGCAAGCGCCGCGGCCCGGGCGTCATGCCGGCAGTACACGACCATGCGCCTGGTCTGTTCGATGCACGACCGGAAACATCCTTCAAAAGCCGCCACGCTGTCGAAGTGCTCCATGTGGTCGAACTCCACGTTGGTGAGAACCGTTACTTCCGGCGCATAGAGGGCAAGAGTGCCGTCGCTCTCGTCGGCTTCTGCCACAACAAGCGAGGGATCATCCACGCCGCCGACTCCGTCGAACAGCGCCGAATCGCCGCCCAGGCACCACGAGGGACGAAGGCCCGCCGCCCGCATCAGGGCGGCGGCGAAGGTGGAAGTGGTGGTCTTGCCGTGAGTGCCAGCCACCGCAACAGACCTCCGGGCCGCGAGAAACCGCGCAAGCGCCTCGCCCCTGCGCAGCACCGGCAGCCCGCGCCGCAACGCTTCCTCCAGTTCGGGCGTGCCCGCCGGAACAGCGGCGCTGCGAATTACCCAGGCGGGGTGTTCGGCATCGAGATGCGCGCCGCCATGCCCGCGCGCCATGCTCACCCCCAGGCCCTCGAGCCATGCCCCGAACCGTGTCCGGCCGGAATCGCAGCCGCTGACAGACCATCCGCACCCGCGCATTACCGCCGCGAGCGCAGCCATGCCGACGCCCCCGGCGCCGACGAAGTGGACCGGGCCGGACGGCAGCCCTTCCCCGCCCGACGCATTGACGCCGGCCTCAACGCCCGCGGTTATGTCAACGGCACGCTTGCTCAATTCATCACCAGAAGCTAGATTCCGCCCCGACAAGGGCACACGGAGATGCGCGAAAAAATATCAGCTTGTATAATCGCTGGCAACGAGGAGAAAAACATCCGCCGCTGCCTCGAAAGCGTCCGGTGGGCTGACGAGATCGTGGTTGTGGACAGTTTCAGCAGGGACCGCACGGCCGAGATCGCGCGCGAGTACACGTCCCACGTCTACCAGCACGAGTGGACCGGCTACATCGGCCAGAAGAACCTCATCAAGGATCTCGCCACGGGGCCGTGGATCTTCTTCATAGACGCGGATGAGCAGGTTTCCGACGAACTCAGGGACGAAATACTGGAAGAGTTCGAGGCCGGCCGTTCCACCGGAGTATCCGGCTACGAGTTTCCCCGGATGGTCAGACACCTGGGCCGCTGGATCACGCACGGCGACTGGTATCCGGACGTGAAGATGCGCCTCTTCCGCAAGACCGAAGGCAAGTGCGGCGGGAAAGAGCCGCATGACCGCACAACGGTGGACGGGCCGGTGCGGAGGCTGAAGGCCAACCTCCACCACTTCTCCTACGATAATCTCCAGGACCAGCTTTCCACCATGAACCGGTTCTCCGGCATCACGGCACGGGTCTGGATGGAGGACAACGGCCGGTTCAGGCTGCACGACCTTATCATAAGGCCGCCATGGCGCTTCTTCAGGGGCTACTTCCTGAAGAGAGGGTTCCTGGACGGGCTTCCCGGCCTCATCATCGCAGTGACAAACGCTTTCGGGGTCTTCGCAAAATACGCCAAGCTCTGGGAAATGAGCCTTGGCACGGCGACAGTCCAGCGGAGCCCGGCGCCCGTCACCCGGCCGCAGGCAGACCGGTCAGACGCGCAAGCTCCGAGTTGAGATCACGGGCCCGCAGTCTCTCCATACGCGCCGCCTGCGCCGCGAGGATACGGCCGCGCAGCCCGAGATCGGCCGCCGCGGCATGCGCCAGTGCTGCAAGTTCGCGCGGCCCGGCATCGTCAAACATGATCCCCGCCCCATCCATGGCCTCGGGCATCCCGCCCGCGTTGCGCGCGAGCACGGGGACGTTGCGCGACATCGCCTCGACTATCGGAAGACAATACCCCTCGTGCCTGCTCGCGGTGACGAACACGTGCGCGCGCATGAAACAGGCGGAGCGCACCGGCCCGGGCACAAACCCTTCGAAGCACACGTTCCGCAACCCCAGCCGCGCCGCTAGCAGCTTCAGCATCGCGTAGTACCTTGGACAACTTCTCTCCGACCCCAGAAGCAGCAGCCTGCTGAACGGGTTCATTGTCCTGTGATACCACGCGAACGCGAGGATCAACTCCTCCACGCACTTGTTCGGCGCCATCCGCCCCATGAAAAGCCAGTTCACCGCGTCGCCGCCGAACCGATCAAGGGCGGCAGGATCAGGCTCGGCCATGAACTCGTCGAACGAGAATGCGAGCGGAAGAACAACAGCCTTGCCCCCCGCAACGGACCGCACCTCGGCGGCATTGTATTCCGACGCGGCCCATACACCGTCCGCGGCCCGCACAACATCATCCAGCCCGGCGCGCGCGGAACGAAGCTGTTCCGCGACCGCATCATCGAACCCATCGAAGTCTCCGGCCGGACTTATGTTGTGATAGCGCACCCACCGCCTGCAACCCGCACCCAGAAAAAGACGGGTCGCTTCCGACTGTATCGAGTAGTGATGGATCACACCGTCGCGCTGACGGCTCTCGAAACGGTCAAGCGGTTGGAATGAACCCGCGAGACTGGGCGATACCCGCTCCGGGGGCGCGAATATTTCCGACTCAACGCCGATTGAACGGAGACTGTCACGAAACAGCCTTGCCTCCTGCGATATCGCATCCCCGTCGGCAAACCCGGCCAGCAACTGGTCAATGCGGGGCCTGCTCATGCGCCGATCCCGCCGTTTCCAGCGTCAGGCCGGGAAAGGAGCTTCTCTATCCGGTCCAGCCTCCGGTTCGTTTCGTCGTGGAGACAGTCTATCTCGTGCGCAAGCTGGTTCAGTATCGCGTTCTCATGGAACGCAAACCACTCGTGCTGGTAACGCAGCAGCCTCCACGCCACACGCCGGACGAAGAGGCCCGCCAGACCGGCAAGCCCTCTGCGCCCGGAAAGAGTGAAACGCGCCGGATCGAGGCTGGCCCTGATCCGCATCAGGGCAATGTGTCTTCGCAGATAGTCGGCCTCGTTCGCGGCCCGGCGGAGCTCAAGAACCGCCGATTCACCTTCGATCAGCAGGTCGAGCGCCGGGTCAGACACCGCTTTCGCGGAGCCGGCTGCCGCACCGGCCGTCGCATCGTCAGGAACGCCGTTGACCCATACTCGCATCGCGGTTGGTCCGATGCCTGGCTCAGAAGAGCGTGTATATGAAAGGCGCGGCCGATTGCCCGACGAAAACAAGCAGCGCCAGGAGCAGCAGAACGAGAACCATCGGCACTATCCACCAGGCCTTGTTCTTCCAGGCAAACTCGCCGAACTCGGCGAGCAGCCTTCCCAAGTGCTTCAGAAACAGCATGCCGCAACAACCCCTTTCAAAGGCCGGAATACTAGTCGAGGACGTAGTCCCTGCGCCAGTCCTTCTTTTCCCGCCACTCGGGCTGGGACGCTTTCTCCAGCAACCAGTTTCCAAGAACAAGACAGTCCATCTCCGTCCGCATGAAACACCTGTAGGCATCCTCCGGGCTGCACACAATCGGTTCGCCCCGCACGTTGAAGGAAGTGTTTATCACCACCCCGTAACCGGTGATCTTTTCGAACGCCTCGATGATGTCGTGGAAGCGGCCGTTGGTGCCTTTTGACACGGTCTGCACACGGGCCGAGTAGTCCACATGGGTCACCGCGGGTATGTCCGACCGCACCCTGTGAACACGCCGGCGTATGTCGTCCGGGCCGTCGCCGGCATCCTCGCGCACACAGCGGGATGCCTTCACCGGCGCAACAAGCAGCATATAGGGAGACGGCCGGTCCAGCTCGAAGAACCCGGACACCCTTTCCTCAAGACACGCCGGGGCGAACGGCCGGAACGACTCGCGGTACTTGATCTTCAGGTTCATCACCGACTGCATGCCGGGCGACCTCGGATCGCCGAGAATCGAACGGTTCCCGAGCGCGCGCGGCCCGAATTCCATGCGGCCGTCCAGCATCCCGACAACCTTGCCGTCAGCTATGAGCCTGGCGACGGCTTCCGCGCGTTCCGAATCGGACAGCAGCTTCGCGGGATAGCCGCGGGCTTCGAGAAACGCGCCCGTCTCGGAATCGGCGAAGCCCGGCCCGAGATACGAGCCCTTCATCGAATCAT
>VGWI01000010.1 GCA_016873655.1 Lentisphaerota bacterium | reverse complement strand
GAGACGGCCGTCCCGGCCGTAACACCCCGGCTGTGATCCAGCGCCTGCCGGGGCTTCACGTGACAAGCCGCCGGCGCCGGATCCGGATCTCCGCGGCCGGAGGGCATGGGGGTCAGCCCTTTTCAATACACCTTACCGCAGATTCTGTTGCTTGGTTTGAGAACACCTTGTCGCTTCAAGCGTCTGCCCTATTTCCTTCACCTGCTTGCGCAGCAGTCGATCGTCTTCAAGGAAGCGGGGGCAGGTTGCAATATGCACCAATTCGCGCTCGTTTCTTGCGTAACGTGGTATATCGCCCCGGGAAACTCCACTCGCAGGTGTCTTGCCATGCCCGGAATATGGCATGCCTATTCTCCCCCTGCAATGTTTATTGTGAAGGGCTGACCCCCATGCGTCCTGTGACTTGGCGAACTGCCGTACTGCCACATCCATCCAAAACCTTCCCCCGCTTTCCCGACCGGACAGGATGCTGGAGAATCTCCGCTACCCTGTCCAAACAAAAACAGCGATTTTGGCGTAAGGAAATTCCTACACGACAAACCACAATGTTTTCGCGGGTGAAATGGGGCATTGGCCCGTATTGAATGCCCCAAAGAAGAGTAAGAAGCGCGAGCAGGGCGGATGGGCGTCGATTGAGACAACCGCCGATGGGAGAGACTGAGGAAGAGGACGAAGTGGTTACCATGCGCCGGGATTCAGGACAACTGGATGTGGCGACTCCGCCAAAGCCGTTGCAGCAGGGCATGGGTTGGGATAGCATCGGAGCCTCTGGAGCAATGGGAGAAAGAGCATGCTGGACATCAAGAGGGTGCGCGAGAACCCGGACGAGATACGCGAGGGATTGAAGGCGCGCAACATGGCATCCGACGCGGTTGACGCGCTGCAGGAGCTGGACCGCCGCCGCCGTGAACTGCTTTCTGAGACGGAAAACCTCAAGAACGAGCGCAACCGCGTTTCCGGCGAGATAGGTTTGCGCCGCAAGCGGGGCGAGGATACAGCCGAGGCCCAGGCCGGCGTGCGCGAGCTCGGCGGACGGATTGCCGCGCTCGACGCGCAGGTGCGCGAGGTGGAGGATGAACTCGACTCGAAGCTGATGTGGATTCCGAACGTTCCCCACGCGACAACGCCGCGCGGCGCGGATGCCTCGGCCAACGTCGTTGTCCGCACGCACGGCAGCCCGCGCGAGTTCGGGTTTGAGCCGAAGGACCACGTGGATATTGCGGAACGCCTCGGCATAATGGATTTGCAGCGCGCGGCGCGGATGAGCGGGTCCGGTTTCCCGTTGTTCCTGGGCGCCGGCGCGCGGCTGGAGCGGGGCCTGATTCAGTTCATGCTCGACCTGCACGTGAACGAGCACGGCTACACGGAAATGTGGCCGCCGGTCCTCTGCAACGCGGCGGCCATGACCGGCACCGGGCAGCTCCCGAAACTTGCCGAGGACATGTACTCGTTCAAGGAGGAGGGCCTGTACCTGATCCCGACGGCGGAAGTGCCGGTTACGAACTACTTCCGCGAGGAGATAATCGCCCGCCCGCTGCCGGTCTATTTCACCGCCTACAGCACGTGTTTCCGGCGCGAGGCCGGGTCGGCCGGCAAGGAGACGCGCGGGATCGCGCGCGTGCACCAGTTCGACAAGGTGGAGATGGTCAAGTTCGTCGAGCCGGAGACCTCCTATGCCGAGCTCGAGACGCTCGTGGACAACGCCGAGGACGTGTTGCGCCGGCTGGGTCTGCACTACAGGGTGCTGTCGCTCTGCTCCGGCGACATCAGCTTCGCGGCCGCGAAGTGCTACGACATTGAGCTGTGGGCGCCGGGCCGCAAAGCGTGGATCGAGGTGTCGTCGTGCAGCAATTTCGAGGACTTCCAGGCGCGCCGTGCCGGGATCCGCTACCGCAATGCCGAAGGCAAGGTGCGGTTCGTGCACACGCTGAACGGGTCCGGCGTGGCATTGCCGCGCCTGGTCATCGCCCTGCTTGAGAACGGGCAGCTGGCGGACGGATCGGTGGTTCTGCCCGACGTGCTCGCGCCGTACATGGGCGGCAACGCCCGCATCGGCCCGTCGTGAAGACCGGGCTGGCAGCGACCCGCGGCCGCGACCCGCTGCTCCGGCGCGTCCTGAAGACCTGCCGCGACAATTCAATGTTCGGCGGCGGCGGGCGCGTTATTCTCGCCGTCTCGGGCGGCGCTGACTCGGTCGCCATGACCCTTGCATTGCACGCGCTGTCCGGGCCGCTGCGCGTCACGCCCGTCATTGCCCATCTTGACCACCGTCTGCGGGGCGGAGAGGCGGAGGAGGACGCGCGGTTTGTCGCGGCTTTCGCGGAATCGCTTGGCATCGCCTGTTGCACCGGCCGGGCAGATGTCCGCGCCCGCGCGAAGCGGGCCCGGATATCCATCGAGATGGCTGCCCGCGAAGCGCGGTACCGGTTTCTCGCGGACACCGCGCGCGGGCACGGGGCGGCTGTGATCGCCACCGCGCACACGGCCGACGACCAGGCGGAGACGGTCATTCTGCGTCTCGCCCGCGGTGCGGGCCCCGGCGGCCTCGCCGGCATCGCCCCGGTGTCCGAGCGCGACGGGCTCCGGATCGTACGCCCCCTGCTCGATACCGGACGCCGGGAAGTCGAGGCGTTTCTGGCAAGGCGGAGGCAGGTCTGGAGGGAAGACCGGTCTAACGCCGACCCTGTCCACCTGCGGAACCGGGTGCGCCGTGAGGTGATGCCGCTTCTGCGCGACCGGCTGAACCCGTCTGTCTGCGAGGCAATCTGTCGTGGCGCGTCCATCGCGCGGTGCGAGAATGCGTTTCTCGACGCGATGGCCGGCGATGCCCTTGCCGCCTGCCGCGCCGGTTCCGCGGTTGACGCGGCGCGGATGAAGGCGCTGCCGGAAGCGCTGCGCAGGCGTGTGCTGCGTCGGTGGCTCTGCGAGAATGGGATACCGGCCGAGTCGCTCGATTTCGAGAGTGTTGAGCGCGCCGACCGTCTTCTCTGTGCCGGGCGCGGATCTTCATTCATTGAGTTGCCTGGCGGACTGCGGATGCGCAGAGCGTATAACAGCGTGAGTGTTGGCCGGCGCGGCGGCTCGTCGGCCCCGGCGGGATTCAGCGCCGCGGTTTCCGTGCCCGGCACAACCATTCTGCCGGACGCCGGCCTGCGGGTTGAGGTGTCCGTTGCGCCCGGCATAGCCAGGGCAAGACCCCGCGGGGCAGGAAGCCTGCCCGCCGCCGCCTCCCTATCGCTGGCGCGTCTTGGCAGGAGGAAGCTGGTCGCCCGTTCCTGGCGGCCGGGCGACAGGTTGCGCCCGCTCGGGCTGGGCGGTTCGCGGAAACTGCAGGACCTGTTTACCGACGCCAAGGTTCCCGCGTCACGCCGCCCGTCAATCCCGGTCTTCGCCTGCGGGCGCGAGATCGTATGGGTGCCGGGTTGCCGCATAGGCGAAGGCTGGCAGGTGGCGTCGGGAACAGAGCCGGCCCTGCAAATCAGAGTCCGGTCCAACCGCGCCTAGCTGGGCCAGATTGGCCGTGTGCCGACCTTGCGGCGGCATCGCAAGCGACATGAAGGGCGCAGGGCCGGTCTTCAGCCCGGCCTCATTCACCCGGCTCGGGGCCGGGAGGGTTTTCCGGACACCGCGCGGCGATTGCGGGTGGGGCCGGCGGGCGCGGGTTTCTTGGCTTGTAATCGCGGGTCTGTTTGCCGAAACTCCGTGCCGGGTCGGAGCACAAGAACAAGTCCTCTTTCCCGGACCGGTTCCGGTTGCCCTCTGAAGGATCACCGCAACATGGCAGAAAAGAAGTCAAATCCGCTTCCGTCTCAGAAGCCGCCGCGTCTTCCCGAAGGCGCCAAGCCAGCCATGCCGATGGCCCGCGGGCCGCTGGCGTGGGGGCTTGTTCTCCTGATGCTCGCCGTCATGGCGCATCTCTACTGGAAGCAGGGCGAGGGACGGAAGGAGATCGCCTACAACCCGGAATTCATCGAGCACGTGAAGGAAGGGCGGATCAAGAAGTGCGAGATAGTCGAGGAAGTGTCCGGCCTCACCTTCGTGCAGGGCGAGCTGCTTCCGGCCGAAGCGGAAGGGACGAAGGCGCAGCCGCGCAAGTTCAAGACCTTCGTACGGCGCGGCGATGAAAAGGTGGAGAAGCTGCTGCTCGACAACGATGTGGCCTTCACCTATCCGCCGAGCAATCCCTTTGTCTGGCAGCTCCTTTTCAACGCGCTGCCGATTATCATCGTATTCGGCCTGCTCTATTTCCTGTTCGTCCGGCAGATGAGGTCCGCCGGTCACGGGGCCATGAGTTTCGGCAAGAGCCGGGCCAGGCTGCTCAGCCGCGACCGAAACAAGGTCACGTTCGCCAACGTGGCCGGGATTGACGAGGCGAAGGAGGAAGTGCAGGAGATCATCGAGTTCCTGAAAGACCCCAAGCGCTTCCAGAAACTCGGCGGCCGCATCCCGAAAGGCGTGCTGCTCATGGGTCCGCCCGGAACGGGCAAGACCCTGCTGGCCAAGGCAATAGCCGGCGAGGCCGACGTACCGTTCTTCAGCATCAGCGGGTCGGATTTTGTCGAGATGTTTGTCGGTGTGGGCGCTTCGCGCGTGCGCGACATGTTCGAGCAGGGAAAGCGCAATGCGCCGTGCATCATCTTTATTGACGAGATAGACGCCGTCGGCCGCAGCCGTTTCACGGGGATCGGCGGCGGACACGACGAACGGGAGCAGACGCTGAACGCGCTCCTGGTGGAGATGGACGGTTTCGAGACGCAGGAAGGCGTGATAATTCTCGCCGCCACGAACCGGCCCGACGTTCTTGACCAGGCGCTGCTGCGTCCCGGCCGTTTTGACCGGCAGATAGTGATAGACCTGCCCACCGTGGACGGGCGTGAGGCGATCCTCAAGATGCACACGGGCAGGATCACGCTGGCGCCGTCCGCGGAGCTGCGCCGGATTGCGCGGGGCACCCCGGGCTTTTCGGGCGCAGAGCTGGAAAACCTGATCAACGAGGCCGCTCTGCTCGCGGCGCGCCAGGGCAAGGAGTCGGTTGAGTTGCGCGATCTCGAAGAGGCGCGGGACAAGGTGCGCTGGGGGCGGGAACGCCGCGGCCGCGTGCTGGACGACAAGGAGAAGCGGATCACCGCCTACCACGAAGCCGGCCATGCGCTTGTGATGAGCATGGTCGAGGAAAGCGAGCCGCTCCACAAGATAACCATCATTCCCCGCGGCATCGCCTACCTCGGCGCCACGATGCAGCTTCCCGAGAACGACAAGCACATGGAAGGCCGGAAGAAGCTGCTGGGCGTGCTTGCCGGGCTGATGGGCGGCCGTGCCGCGGAGGAGACGGCGCTGGGCGAGATAACGACCGGCGCCGCCGCGGACCTGCACGAGGCGACCAGGATAGCGCGGCTGATGGTCTGTGACTGGGGCATGAGCGAAGCGCTCGGTCCGCAGTCGTTCGGCGAGAACCAGGAGCTGATGTTCCTCGGCCGCGAGATCAACCGCACGCAGAACTACAGCGAGGAGACCGCGCGCAAGATAGACGCCGAGGTGAACAGGCTGCTCACGGAAGCCCGCGAAGACGCCCGCAGGATACTCGGCGAGCGCCGCGAGACGCTCGACAAGATCGCCGCCGCCCTCATCGAGCGTGAAACGCTTGACGGGCGCGAGGTGGAAGACCTCATCAAGCTCGGCCGGGTCCGGAGCGAGAGCGAGCTCGCCGAATCCGTTCCGGTCAACAAGGCCGCGGAAGAGAAGCCCGGCGCACCTGCATGACAAGGCCGACCACGTGGCTCTGTCGCGGCCGGCGGATCGCGATCAGTGGCCGCCCGCTGGTAATGGGCATTGTAAATGTAACTCCCGACTCATTCTCCGACGGCGGCGTCCACTTCGATCCGGATCGGGCCGTTGAGCACGGGCTCCGCCTTGCGTCCGACGGCGCCGATATTCTCGACGTTGGCGGGGAATCCACCAGGCCCGGCGCCGCGGAGGTTCCGGCGGAAGAGGAGTTGCGGCGTGTGCTGCCCGTGATCCGCGGGCTGGCGGCGAGGTGCGGCATTCCGGTATCCGTTGACACACGCAAGGCCGCCGTTGCCGAAGGCGCGCTGGAGGCCGGCGCATCCATCGTGAACGACGTCTCCGCCCTCGTACACGACCCGGAGATGACCGCAACCGTCCTGCGCGCCGGCGCGGGCGTGGTGCTGATGCACATGCAGGGCACGCCCGCCGACATGCAGAACGCGCCCTGCTACGGCGACGTTGTTGGCGAAGTGGCAGGCTGGCTCAAGGCGCGGATGAAATGCGCCGTTGAGGCCGGGCTTGATCCCGAGACACTGTGCCTGGACCCCGGGATCGGCTTCGGGAAGAGGCCGGAGCACAATATCTCTCTTCTTGGGGGGCTCGACCGGTTTGTCCGGCTGGGCCGCCCGGTCCTGATCGGCTTGTCCCGGAAGAGCATCGTGGGTATTCTCACCGGCAGGGGAACGTCCGAAAGGCTTGCTGGAAGCCTCGCGGGCGCGGTGTTTGCCGCCATGCGCGGCGCGCATATTCTGAGGGTTCACGACGTCAGGGAAACCAGGGATGCGGTAGCCGTTGTTTCGGCGCTGACGGGTCTTCCGGACGATTCCGGTTAGGTCCGGGTGCGTCTATCCGCACATCAAGAAATGCAGCAGGCAATAGAAGTCACGGTGCAGGTGCTGGTTCTCAGCCTGCTCTTCTACTACGTGCTGCTCTTCTTTGTCGGCACTCGCGGCGCCCAGGTGCTTGGCGGGCTGGTGATCGTGCTGATCGCCCTGATTGGCCTGACGCAGATCTCCGGCCTTGACGCGCTGAACTGGCTGCTCCGGCAGGCCTCCGTTTTCCTCGGCCTTGGCCTGCTGATCGTGTTCCAGCCCGAGATAAGGCGCGCGCTGGCCGAGCTCGGGAGCCGTCCTATACTCGCGCAATACGGCGAGGAATACGCCCCCGTGGAGGAGATCGTTCAGGCGGTGAAGATACTTGCCGAAAGCAAGGTGGGCGCGCTCATAGCAATTGAGCGCGAGGCCTCGACCCGTGCGGTGCAGGGGACGGGGACGCGGCTGGACGCCAGGGCAACGTCCGAGCTGCTGGCGTCGCTGTTCTTTCCGCACACCCCGCTGCATGACGGTGGGGTCATCGTTCGCAGGAACAGGATCGTGGCGGCGGGCTGCGTCTTCCCTCTTTCCCAGAACGGCGAGATCAGCAAACGGCTCGGCACCCGCCATCGCGCGGCCGTGGGCCTGACTGAAGAAACCGACGCGATAGTGATTGTCGTCTCCGAGGAAACCGGCGCCATATCGGTGTCGTGCAGGGGCAGGCTCAGTTCCGGGCTGGACGAGCAGAGGCTGGCCAGGTTCCTGAATTCGATGCTGCGCAGAAGCAGGCGCGAAAGCGGCCTTGCCGCCCGGCTTGCGCGCGCGGCCCGCCGGGACCACAACGGTGAAGACGGGCCGGGGACGGACCGGGCGGACGCGTCGGAAACACAACGGTTGTGAAATGATGATCAGGAAACTGCTGAACAACTGGCGGATCAAGCTGCTGGCGCTGGCGCTCGGGGCGCTCACCTACTACCTGGTGCACGGGAAGACCAGCGTCGAGATGCGGTTCGAGATCCCGCTCAGCGTGCAGGTTGAATCCGACCTCGCGGTGGTGGAACAGAACCCGCGCACCGTTTTTGCGACGTTCCGGGGTTCGCAGGAGGACCTGCGCCGGCTTGACCAGGAACAGCCAAAGGCCACGGTCCGGCTCAAGACCTCGAACATCACCTCTTTTGAGGAAGTGCGGGTACGCCGTACGGACATAGCCGCAATTCGGGGGGTCACGGTTGTCGAGGTGTATCCCGCGAAAGCGACGGTTGTTCTCGACAGGCGGATGGAGAAGAGGGTTGTCGTGGGCAGGCCGGTGATTCGCGGCCGGCCGCTGGACGGGCGGGCGGAGGCGGAGCATGAGCCGAAGACAGTCGTGCTTCGCGGGCCCCGGCGGCGCATACAGAACGCCGAGGCGTTCGCGGAGCCGGTCGACGTGGAAGGCAGGGCCGATTCGTTCACGCAGAAAGTGCGTGTGCTTACGAGCGACCCGTGGATAACCGAGATCGAGCCGCCCGAAGTGACGGTGAAGGTGAACGTGGTGCGCGGCAGCGCGCTGCGCGTTGTGGAAAACCTCCCCGTCTTTCCGTTGTGCGAAGCTGCTGCCGCGGCAAGGGCGACCCCGGACAGGGTCACGGTCCGGCTGCGTGGGCGGGTTTCGTCGCTGGATGCGGTAGCCGACGGCAGCATAAGGGTGTTCGTGGACTGCGTTGGCTTGAAACGCGACGGCGTGTATGATCTACCAGTAATCGCACACGTTCCAGCCCAGTCCGATCTCGAGGTGGAATGCGTGCCTCCAACAGTGAAGGTGACTCTTGGCGCAGAATAAGAAGCCCGAAACAGGCCCGGCCCGGCGAGTGCTCGGAACAGTCATCTTTCTTGGCGCGTTGTTTCTCGGTTTCAGCCTGTGGTCCTACGACTGGCGCGACATTGCGCTGCTCAAGTACCCGCCGAACTCGCCGATGCTGAACTGGTTCGGCCTGGTAGGGGCGTGGAATTCCTTCCTGCTGCTGATGCTGCTCGGGCTCTCGGCCTACCTTGTGCCGGTGGTGCTGGGGGTGTTCGGGCTGACCATGCTGCTCGGCGGGAGTTCGCAGCCCGGCGCGCGCGCCGGCTGGGGTGTGACGACCCTCGTTTCCGCATCGCTTCTTTTCGAGCTGTACGGCGGCGGATTGCGGACGGTCTGCGAGGACCTGAACCTTGTTGACCCCGGCGGACTCGCCGGCCACCTGCTCGGCGGCCGGCTGATGATTCCGCTGCTCAGCGACACGGGCACGGCAATCATCGGCTGGTCATTCGCTGCGGTTTCTCTGGCCATGTTCATAGGCCTTTCCACGCTCGCCGCGGCCGGCGCGAGGGCGGCGGCGCTTGCGATGCGCGTGAAGAGCTGGAACGACGAACGCTCCGCCGTGAAGGAGGAAGAACGCAGCTCGGGCGAACGCGAACAGCGCGCGGAGGAGAAGGAGAGGCGAGCGGCCGAACGCGAACAGCGTGCGGAGGAACGGAAAGCGCGGCTGCTTACGCCGCAGCCTGAACCGAAGCCGGCGGGCGAGCCCGTACCGGAACCGCCGGCCGCGGAGAAGAAACCCGAGCCGGAGCCGCAGCCCGTCCGTGCGCCGCGCCGCGAACCCCCGAAGAGCAAGCCGCCTGAACCGGAGCCCGAACAGCAGATGCTCGGGCCGCAGGAGGACGGCGACGGCGAACCGTACCGGTTGCCGACGATGGATCTGCTGGCCGAGGTCCCCGTGGACCGCGCCGACGGCACGGAGGTCGACGTGGAGACCATATCCCGGGTGCTGAAGGAGACGCTGTCCGAATTCGGCATCGAGGCCGAGGTGACCAACGCGCAGATCGGCCCGGTGGTTACGAGTTACGAGCTGCTTCCGGCGCCGGGCGTGCGCGTTGAGCGCATCCAGGGCCTCAGCAACAACATAGCGCTTTCCCTCAAGGCCACCAGCGTGCGGGTTCAGGCGCCGATTCCTGGCAAGGGCGTGGTGGGGATAGAGGTTCCGAACGGCAAGGCGAACCTCGTGTACCTGCGCGAGATCCTGGAATCCGCCGAATGGCGTTCGGGAAAGGCGAAGCTCCCGCTCGCGCTCGGGAAGGACGTCAGCGGCCGCGTGATTGTCGGTGACCTTGCGGACATGCCGCACCTGCTCATCGCGGGCGCGACTGGGTCCGGCAAGACCGTCTGCATGAATTCGGTGCTTGCCGGGCTCCTGATGTCCCGCACGCCGGAACAGCTCAGGCTGGTGCTGGTGGATCCCAAGATCGTCGAGTTCTCCGCGTTCAACCACCTGCCGCACCTCGTTGTCCCGGTGATCACGGATTCCAAGAAGGTGGCGCTCGGCCTGAGATGGGCCATCAACGAGATGGAGAACCGCTACAAGCTCTTTGCGAAGGTCGGCGTGCGCAACATAGAAAGCTACAACAAGCGTGAAGTCGCCACCCAGTGCACGCTCTTCGACGAGGCTCAGCCGGCTGCCGAGCAGCCGCCGCGGCGAATTCCCTACATCGTGATCGTCATAGACGAGCTGGCGGATCTCATGCTGGTGGCGCAGGCCGACGTCGAAAACGCAGTTGCGCGCCTTGCCCAGCTTTCCCGCGCCGTCGGCATACACATGATCATCGCCACCCAGCGGCCGTCCGTGAACGTCATCACCGGCACGATCAAGGCCAACTTCCCGGCGCGGATAGCGTTCCAGGTGGCGCAGAAGGTGGACAGCCGTACGATTCTCGACACGATCGGCGCGGAGAAGCTTCTCGGCCGCGGCGACATGCTCTACATGCCGCCGGGCGCCAGCAAGCTGGTGAGGGCGCAGGGCGCGCTGACGACCGACGCGGAGATCCACAAGATCGTGGACTTCATCAAGGCCGGTTCCGAGCCCAGCTACGAAGTCGAGATCCGGCAGCGGCTGGAGAAGGAGAACGTCGGTCTGCCGCTGGACGACGGCAATGACGATGAGATCATCGCGCAGGCCGTACAGATAATACGCGAAACTCACCGGGCCTCCACTTCGTCGCTCCAGCGCCGTCTTCGCATCGGCTATACGCGCGCCGCGCGGATCATGGACATTCTTGAAGAGCGCGGGATCGTCGGGACCGCGCGCGGATCGGATCCGAGGGAGATACTGATTGATCTTGATGTGGGTGAGCCGGATAATTCCGCGCAGGTGGAGGACGTCTGACGATGGGATTCGGCGAACAGCTTCGCGCTGCCCGTGAGGCGCGCAAGGAATCCGCCTCCGAAGTCGCGGCGGCGACGCGGATGAAGGTCCAGACTGTCAAGGCCCTCGAGGACGAGGATCTGGGCCAGATAGCCGCACCGATCTACGGCAAGGGATTCATCCGCCTCTACGCCGAACATGTCGGGCTGGACGTACAGCCCCTGATTGACGGCTACATGGAAAAGGTCGCGGCGCGCAGGAAACAAGGGCCGGGCCTTGCCGCCACGCCGGCCGTGTTGTCCAAGCCCGCTGAGCCGCCGGTCCAGAGACCGCCAGTCGTCGGGGAGGAGCCGGCCAAGGACCTGTTCGAGCCGGCTTCGGCGGCGGCGCCCGCGCAGGAGCGTCCTGACCCGGCTGCCGCCGTTTCCTCCGCGGCCCGCAGTGTGCTGGGAGGGATTTCCGGCGCCATGCGCCAGGCGGGCGAGGCATGCGCCGGGGCCGTCAGCACGGTTGCGGCCGGCGCTGTCGGGCTGAAGTCCGGCCGGCTCCGCATGACGCCATCGCGCGCCGCCGCGGCGCTGCTCGGCGCGGTTGTGCTTGCGGTTCTTGTCATATCTCTCGCGGTACGCGCGGCCGGCTGTTCCCGCACGGATGCCGACGCTGCGCCGGCTGTTTCCGCGGCGGACAACGGCAGGTTGATCATCGTGCGCGAGCCGCCGGCGCCCTATGCCGATTGACGTGCCCAGGGCAGGGAAGAAACGTTTGCGCCAGGACGGCCCGGCAGCGTCCGTTTCCGTCGGCTTCGTCAGTCTGGGCTGTGCCAAGAACCTCGTTGACTCCCAGCGCATGGCCGACGTCCTGCTTCGCGACGGGCTCGCGCTTGCTCCTTCGCCGGATGACGCGGACATAATCATCGTCAACACATGCGCCTTCATCGACGCCGCGCGGGAGGAGTCACTGGCGGAAATCAGGGCCGCCTGCGGGAGGAAGAGCGCCGGGCTGTGCAAGGCCGTGCTTGTGGCAGGTTGTTTTCCGCAGAGGTACCGCGAAACGCTTGCCGCGCAGTTGCCCGATGTGGACGCCTTCGTCGGGCTTGATAGGCTGGACGAGGTCGGGCGGGTCGCCCGCAGGCTGGCATCGGGCGAGCGCGGTATCGTTGAGGTTTCCGCCCGTTCGCGCCGGCTCTACGAACCCGCCGGGCGCGGCGTTGTCTTCTCCTCCGGCTGTCATGCCTACATAAAGATCGCGGAGGGGTGCAATCACCGGTGCGCCTTCTGCGCCATCCCGTCAATTCGAGGCGCGCACCGGTCGAGGAGCATCCCGGGCATCGTGCGCGAAGCGGAGGGGCTTCTCGAACGGGGTGTGCGCGAGCTCGTGCTTGTGTCGCAGGACGTCACTTCCTACGGGATCGACACCGGGCGCCTGAAGCTGCCTGATCTGCTCAGGGCCGTCGCGCGGATAGGCGGGAAGTTCTGGCTGCGCTGGCTTTACGGGTATCCCACCCGCGTCACCGACGAGTTACTGGAGACGATGGGGGAACTCGATCATGTGTGCCGGTATCTTGATGTCCCGATCCAGCACAGTCACCCCGCCGTACTGAAGGCGATGCACCGCGGCGCCACCGCGCACGCTGTTGCCGGGCTTGCCGAGCGTGTGCGCTCAATTTTGCCGGATGCCGCGCTGAGAACCACGTGTCTGCTGGGCTATCCCGGCGAGAGCCGCGAACATGTGGATCATCTTGTCCGGACCGTCCGGCGGAGCCGCTTCGACCATCTCGGCGCGTTTGTTTTTTCGCCGGAGGAGGGCACACCCGCCTTCTCTCTTTCGCCGCGGCCGCAGCGTCGCACGGCCGAGGCCCGGCGCATGCGTGTCTTGAAGGCGCAGGACGCGGTGGTCGCCGGGCGGCTCGCGGCCATGGTTGGAACCGTGCAAGAGGTTTTGCTGGAGTCCGACCGGAGCGGCCGCGATAATACACGCCCCGGCCGGACAAGGATGTTCGCGCCGGAAGTTGACGGCCGCGTCCTCGTTGCCGGGGCGGACAAGGCGGACAGGATGGGCGATTTCGTGCGCGCGAGGATAACAGCCGTTGCCGGCTTCGACCTGCTGGCTGAACGGCTGCGGGACTGAGCGGGAGACCGGGGAGAGAAGGCATGGCGCAGGACTGGGACATAAGACCGAGGAGCGACACGTGCACGCACTGTGCGCAGCCGTTCCTGGACGGCCAGGCATACATGTCCGGCCTCAGCGCTGACGAAACCGGGTACCGTCGCGGCGATTACCACGAGGCCTGCTGGAACGACCTGGGCGAGTCCAGGCCGCGCTGCTTCAGCCTGTGGCGTTCCGTTTTCCGCGCGCCGCCGCCCGAGCCGGATGAGCCGCTGAAGCGCGAGAACGCGGAGTCGCTCCTCCGGAAACTGATCGAGCAGGAGGATGCCGCGCATCGCAACGTGATCTACATCCTGGCCGTCATGCTCGAGCGCAAGCGTGTGTTTGTCGAGCGTGCCGTGGAAAGGAAGGAAGACGGCGCGACCATGCGGCTTTACGAACACCGCAAGACGAAGGAAACCTTCCTGATATCCGAACCGCACCTGCGGCTCGACGAGCTTGAGACCGTGCAGGCCGAGGTCATCGCGATGCTTGACGGGCAGCAGGGCAAGGACCCTTGAGCCCGGTTGAGATCAAGATCGCCGGCGGCCTTGTCTGCGACGGCGAGGGCGGCGAGCCGGCGCCGGCGGATGTTGGGATACGCGGCGGCAGGATTTGCGCCGTGGGCGTTGTGCGGGAGGAGGCATCCTTCACGCTCGACGCCGCGGGCATGATCGTCTGTCCCGGTTTCATTGACGCGCACACGCATTCCGACGTTTTTCTCCTTGTCGAGCCCGGCGCCCCCAGCAAGCTCCGGCAGGGGGTGACGACCGAAGTGCTCGGCAACTGCGGCGCATCCGCCGCTCCGCTCCTGCCCGGCTACATGCTCCCTTCCGACTGGCGCGACAAGCCGGTCGGCGCAAAGTGGAGTTCGGTTGCGGAATTCCGCACCGTGCTGCAGCAGGCCTGTCCGTCCGTCAACGCCGTGTTGCTCGCCGGGCACGGCAACCTTCGCGGCGGCACGGTCGGTTACGAATCGCGGGCCGCCAGGCCCGATGAACTTGCCCTGATGATCCGGCGGTTGGAGCAGGCCCTTGACGAAGGCGCGCGCGGGATGAGCACCGGGCTCATATACCCGCCGGGCATGTTCGCCGCGTCCGGGGAAATAGAGGCCCTCGCCGGCGTGCTTGCGCGCCGCGGCGGGATATACACGACGCACATGGCGAGCGAAGGCGACAGGCTGGCCGAATGCGTTGATGACAACCTGCGCCTTGCGCGGAAGACGGGCGTGTCGGTGCAGATCTCGCATCTCAAAACGTCCGGCCGCCGCAACTGGCAGAAGACAGGCGCCGTGCTCGACGCGATCCGTGCCGCGCGCGCCTCCGGGGCGGACGTCACGGCGGACCGGTACCCGTACACATACGGCTGCACCGATTTCGACATCATCTTCCCCCCGTGGTTTCAGGAAGGAGGCAGGAACGCGGCGCTGGCGCGACTTGAGGACCCGGCCGTCTCCGCGCGCCTCCGGTCCGAGCTTGCGGCGGCGCTGTCGCTGACCGACGCCGGCGGAATCGTGATTGCATCCGTGTTTGCCCCGGCCATGAAGCGGTTTCGCGGGCGCACGCTTGCCGATGCGGCGGCGGAGCTCGAGACCGACCCGGCCGATGCGGCTGTCCGCATCGCGCGCGCGGACGAGCTTCGCACTACCGCGTTCTTCCACGGCATGAGTGAAGAAGACATGTTTGCGACGCTGGCCGAACCCTACGTGATGATTGGTTCCGACGCTTCGTTGCGCGCGCCTGAAGGGCCGCTCAGCGCGGACTATCCGCATCCTCGCGCCTACGGCACTTTTCCGCGCTTCCTGCGGTTCTCGCTGGATGGCCGGACCGTGCCGCCGGGCGAGGCGGTGCGCAAGATGACTTCGCTTCCGGCAAGCCGTTTCGGCCTGTCCGACCGCGGCGTACTGAAACCCGGGAAAGCGGCCGACATAACCGTGTTCGATCCCGCGGAAGTGCGCGATCTTGCCACTCCGTCGGCCCCGCATCTCTTTCCCGCCGGCATCCGCCACGTCATAGTCAACGGGCAGCTCGCGATAGAAAACGGAATTCCCACCGGCAAGAGAGCCGGTCGCGTGTTGTAAGTAATTTGCGCCGTGTTGGTTGGCTTGTATCAGCGCAGGACGTGCCGCAGCGCGCCGTTCGCCTCGGGCAACAGCATTTCTTTTTCCTGTTTGGCAATCCGGTTCGGGTTTGATACACAGGTGTCCCCGTGAGATGTGACCGTCCAAGGGAATCTTGCGGGGTGTTCGGTGTCTACGGGGCGCCGGACGTTGCGCCTCTCATTTACCGGGGTCTTTTCTCCCTCCAGCACCGCGGACAGGAAGGCGCCGGCATAGTCGTCAGCGACGGCCAGTTCATCCAGTCGGTCAAGGGGCAGGGGCTCGTTTCCGACGTGTACACCGAGCAGGCGGCCTCGCTTTTGTCCGGTCGTTCGCTGGGAATCGGCCATGTCCGTTACTCCACCACGGGCTCGACGCGCATCCAGAACGTGCAGCCGCTCGTTGTCGAGTGTGTTGACGGGATCTGGGCCGTTGCCCACAACGGTAACCTCGTCAACGCCGGCGAGCTCCGGCGCATGTACCAGGAAGCCGGCGCGATCTTCCAGACCAGCACCGACAGTGAGATCATGGTGCATCTGCTTGCCGACCCGATGTACCGGTCCCGCCCGCACCGCGTGGCGCGCGCGCTGCAGCAGCTCAAGGGTTCGTTTTCGTTCCTGGTGATGACTCGCGACTGCGTGATGGCTGCGCGCGACCCGCTTGGTTTCAAGCCGCTTTCCATCGGCAAACTTGGGACGGCTTGGGTATTTGCCAGCGAGACCTGCGCCCTTCGGCAGATCGGCGCCGAATACGTGCGCGACGTGGATCCGGGCGAGCTTGTCGTGGCCGATTCCGCCGGCCTTCACAGCACTTTCTTTTCCGAGACCGTTCCGCCGGCGCTCTCGCATTGCGTGTTTGAGCTTGTGTACTTCGCGCGGCCGGACAGCGTGGTATTCGGAAAGAACGCGCACCTGGTCCGTGTCGCTTACGGCATGCGGCTGGCCGAGGAGCAGCCGGTGGAAGCCGACGTTGTGGTGGCGATCCCGGACAGCGGCAACTCCGCCGCGCTCGGGTTTGCGCGGCGCAGCGGCATCCCGCTCGACTACGGCTTCATCCGCAACCACTACGTCGGCCGCACCTTCATCATGCCCGACGCCGGCGCGCGCGAGCGGGGGACCGACCTGAAACTTTCCACTGTGCCGGAAGTGGTGTCCGGCAAGCGAGTTGTCGTGGTGGACGACTCGATAGTGCGCGGCACCACGGCCAGGCGGCGCATCAGCGCGCTGCGCGAAGCGGGGGCGACGGAAGTGCACGTGCGCATTTCATGTCCGCCCACGGCCTTCCCGTGCCACTATGGGATAGATTTCCCGACCAGGGAGGAGCTGGTTGCCGGCGTCAAGAGCGTCGACGATGTGCGCCGCGTCATAGGCGCCGACTCGCTGGGCTATCTGAGCGAAGACGGGCTGTTGATGCCTTTTGAGCGACCGTCTTCCTTCTGCACGGCGTGTTTCACGGGGCGTTACCCTGTTGACCCGGCGGGCGCGGGCGGGAAGAAGGCGCTCGAGGCGCGCAACGGGGAACTGCTTCTGGATCTCTGAGTCTGGTTGAACGGGGGCCGCGTGCGCATGCGCGGCTGAGAGGAAATGGCAAAACACATATTCGTAACCGGCGGCGTTGTTTCATCGCTCGGCAAGGGTCTTACCGCGGCATCGGTGGCGTTGCTTCTCCAGCGGCGCGGGTACAGTGTCCGCATGCAGAAGCTGGATCCCTACCTGAACGTTGACCCCGGCACGATGTCGCCTTACCAGCACGGCGAAGTCTACGTCACCGCGGACGGCGCCGAGACGGACCTGGACCTCGGGCACTACGAGCGCTTCACCGGCATCCCGTGCACGCGCGACAGCAACTACACGACCGGCAGCATCTATTCCGCCGTGATACAGCGCGAACGGCAGGGCGGCTACCTTGGCAAGACGGTGCAGGTGATTCCGCACGTCACGGACGAGATCAAGAAGGCCATCAGGTCCATCGCGAAGGATGACGTTGACGTGGTGATAACCGAGATCGGCGGCACTGTCGGCGACATCGAATCGCTGCCATTTCTCGAAGCCATCCGCCAGTTCCGCCAGGAGATAGGCCGCGCGAACGGGCTTTTCATGCACATCACGCTCGTTCCCTATATCCGCGCCGCCGGCGAGTTGAAGACCAAGCCTTCGCAGCAGTCGGTGGGCATCCTCCGCACGATCGGCATAATCCCGGACGTCCTGGTGTGCCGGTGCGAGCAGCCGCTTGGCGAGGAGCACCGCACCAAGCTGGCGCTGTTCTGCAACGTGGACAGGGAGCTTGTCATCGAGGAGCGCGACGTCGAGCACTCGATATACGAGGTGCCGGTTGACCTGGCGAAGCAGGACTTGGACGTGTACCTGCTGGAACGCCTCGGGATGCATGTGAACCGGCAGGACCTTGGCGCGTGGCGGAAGATGCTCGAGCGTCTCATCACCCCCCGGCTCGGAGAGGTCGATATCGCGGTTGTAGGGAAGTACATAAGCCTGCGTGACTCCTACAAAAGCATCTACGAGGCGCTTTCCCACGGCGGGATAGCCGGCGAAGTGCGTGTCAAGGTGCGCATGGTCGAGTCCGAGGATGTGCAGAAGCGGGGCGCCGAGGCGCTGCTTTCCGGCGTTCACGGCGTTCTTGTTCCGGGCGGATTCGGCGATCGCGGCATCGAGGGGAAGCTCGCGGCGGTCCGTTACGCCCGCGAGAACGGGATTCCGTTCTTCGGCATCTGCCTAGGCATGCAGTGCGCGGTGATGGAATTCGCGCGCAACGCCTGCGGTCTGGACGGCGCGAACAGCACCGAGTTCAACCCGAAGACGCCGCATCCCGTCGTCTGCATGATGGAGGAACAGAAATCCATCACGCGCATGGGCGGAACGATGCGGCTTGGCTCCTATCCCTGCGCTCTTGCAGAGGGCACCCTGTCTCACAGGGCGTACGGTGAGAAGCTGGTGCAGGAACGGCACCGCCACAGGTATGAACTGAACAACGAGTACCGCGCCCGTTTGCAGGCGAAGGGGCTTGTGCTTTCGGGCGTGTCGCCTGACAACGAGCTTGTGGAGATGATCGAACTCGCCGGCCACCCGTGGTTCGTGGCATGTCAATTCCACCCTGAGTTCCAGTCGACTCCGCTGAACCCGCATCCCTTATTCCGTGATTTCGTTGGCGCCGCCAGGGAGGCACGGGATTCCGCGGGGAGATAGCCGGATGCCGAAGAGAACCGACATCAAGAAGATCATGCTGATAGGCTCCGGGCCGATCGTCATCGGCCAGGCCTGCGAGTTCGACTACTCCGGCGTGCAGGCATGCAAGTCCCTGCGCGAGGAGGGGTACGAGGTGGTTCTCGTCAACAGCAACCCCGCCACCATCATGACGGACCCGGAGTTCGCGGACCGCACGTACATAGAGCCGCTTACCGCGCAGGTCCTCTCCGACATCATCCGCCGCGAGCGGCCGGACGCGCTTCTGCCGACGCTCGGCGGGCAGACCGCGCTGAACCTTGCCATGGAACTCCACGAGAACGGCACACTCGACCGGTTCGGCGTGGAAATGATCGGCGCGAAGGCCGACGTGATCCGCCGCGCCGAGGACCGCCACCTCTTCAAGGAATGCATGCAGGGGATCGGGCTGGACCTTCCGCGCAGCGGTTCGGCGCGGACTCTCACCGAGGCATGGGAAATCCAGAAGAAGCTCGGCGCTTACCCTGTGGTCATCAGGCCCGGCTTCACTCTCGGCGGAACGGGTGGCGGAATCGCCTACGGGCCGGATGACTTCGAGGAGATAGCGCGGCGCGGCCTTTTCTTCAGTCCCACGTCGGAGATCCTGGTAGAGGAATCCGTGATCGGCTGGAAGGAGTTCGAGCTCGAAGTCATGCGCGACGCGCGCGACAACTGCGTGATCATCTGCTCGATAGAGAACATGGACCCGATGGGTGTTCACACGGGCGACAGCATCACGGTTGCCCCTGTCCAGACCCTTACCGACAGGGAATACCAGCGCATGCGGGACGCGGCGATCGCGGTCATGAGGGCGATAGGCGTCGAAACCGGCGGGTCGAACGTGCAGTTCGCCATGAACCCGGAAAACGGGCGTATGGTGATAATCGAGATGAACCCCCGCGTCTCGCGGTCCAGCGCCCTGGCATCCAAGGCGACAGGTTTCCCGATCGCCAAGATCGCGGCGAAGCTTGCCGTCGGCTACCTGCTCGACGAGATACGCAACGACATCACCCGGGAGACGCCCGCATGCTTTGAGCCGACCATTGACTACGTCGTCACCAAGATTCCGCGGTTCGCCTTCGAGAAGTTCCCCGGCTCCGACGACACGCTCGGCACGCAGATGAAGTCCGTCGGCGAGACGATGAGCATAGGCCGCACCTTCAAGCAGTCGTTCCAGAAGGCCCTGCGCTCGCTCGAGACCGGCCGCTCCGGGTTTGGCGCGGACGGCAGGGACGGCGCGATGGAAAGCCTGACTGACGAGGAGCTTGACGCGCGCCTGAAGCGGCCGGCGCCGGGACGCGTCTTCGCGATCCGCGCCGCTTTCCGGCGCGGCCACACCGTGGAGAGGGTTGCCTCGCTCACGCGCATGGACCCGTGGTTTCTGCGGCACATGGAGGAGCTTGCCGCATACGAGGACGAGATACGCTCCGCGCGGACGCTGGAAGGTCTCTGCAGGGATCCTGCGCTCTTCAGGCAGGCGAAGGAGTTCGGGTACTCGGACCGGCAGATCGCGTGGCTGGTCGGGGCGAGCGAGGACGAGGTGCGCCGGGCGCGGTTCGAGATAGATCTCATGCCGGTTTACGGGCTGGTGGACACCTGCGCCGCCGAGTTCCTTGCATTCACCCCGTACTTCTACTCGACCTACGGCCGGCGCGAGAGACAGGAGAGGAAGAGCAGCGGGAAGCGGAAGATAATGATCCTTGGCGGCGGCCCGAACCGGATCGGCCAGGGCATAGAGTTCGACTACTGCTGCGTGCATGCGTCCTTCGCGCTGCGCGAGGCGGGGTTCGAAACGATAATGGTCAACAGCAACCCGGAAACGGTGAGCACGGACTATGACACAAGCGACGATCTCTACTTCGAACCGCTCACCCTGGAGGACGTGCTCCACATTTACCGCGCGGAAGGCTGCTGGGGTGCGATAGTCCAGTTCGGGGGCCAGACGCCGCTCAACCTTGCCGAGGGCCTTGCGAAGAACGGCGTCAACATTATCGGCACCAGCCATTCCAGCATCGCCGCGGCCGAGGACAGGAAGCTCTTCCAGGCGCTCGTGGAACGGCTCGGAATAGAACAGCCGCCGAGTGGAACGGCCGTCACGGCGGATGAGGCCGAGGCCATCGCCGACAGGGTCGGCTACCCGGTGCTGATGCGCCCGTCGTTTGTGCTGGGCGGCCGCGCGATGGTCATTGTGTACGACGCCGCGTCGCTGCGGAAGTACATGGCCGAAGCGGTCGAGGTGTCCGAGTCGCGCCCGGTGCTGATCGACCGCTACCTTGATCATGCGACGGAGGTGGATGTTGACTGCGTGTCCGACGGCGAGACGGCGCTGCTCGGGGCGATCATGGAACACGTGGAGCTGGCCGGCATTCATTCCGGCGACAGCGCCTGCATGATCCCGGCTGTGACGCTGCCGGAAGCGGTTCAGAAGACGATACGCGAGCACACCCTGGCGCTTGCGAAGGAACTCAAGGTTTGCGGCCTGATGAACGTTCAGTACGCGGTGCAGGACGCCAGGGTGTACGTGCTGGAGGTAAACCCGCGCGCGTCGCGCACCGTTCCGTTCGTCAGCAAGGCAATCGGCGTGCCCCTGGCCAAGGTCGCGGCGCTGTGTATGGCCGGCGCGAAGCTAAATGAGCTCGGCATCACGCGCGAGGTGAAGCCTCGCCACTGGTCGGTGAAGGAGGCCGTGTTCCCGTTCGTGCGTTTCCACGGGGTTGACGTGATCCTGACGCCGGAGATGAAGTCCACCGGCGAAGTGATGGGAATGGATTCCAGCGCGGGCATGGCGTTTCTGAAGAGCCAGATTGCCGCCGGGAGCAAACTGCCCACCGGCGGGAACGTCTTCGTGAGCGTGCGCGACGCGGACAAGGAGCAGCTTGTGCACCTGGCCCGGCGGCTGGCAGACCTCGGTTTCACCCTGTATGCCACCGAAGGAACAAGCACCGCACTGCGCGCGGCTGGGATTCAGAGCCGGGCGGTCTTCAAGATATCGAGCGGCCGGCCGAACGTGCTCGACATGATCGAAGAGCGCGACGTCGGTTGGTTGATCAACACGCCTGCCAGCGGAACGGCGGCCCGGCGCGACGAAGTGAAGATGCGCACGCGTGCCGTCATCCGCAACATACCCATCACAACCACCATTGACGGGCTGAGGGCCGCGATAAACGGCCTCGAAGACCTGAGGCAGCGCAAGTCGATGGAGGTGTGCAGCCTCCAGGAGTACCACAGGCATTCGCCCCGGTTGAATCCATGGAAAGCGCCGGTGGATACCGGGACAGGAAAGAAGAAATGACGGCACCCGACTCACGCAAGGCCGCCCTCTGGGCGTGGAAAGAGAAGCGCGAAAAGCGAGATTTCCTGGCGCTGGCGGACGGGACCATCATGCGCGGCCGGTCGGTCGGCGCGCCCCGCGATGCGCTCGGGGAAGTCGTTTTCAACACCGGCATGTCCGGCTACCAGGAGATCCTCAGCGATCCCTCGTATGCCGGCCAGTTTGTAACGATGACCTACCCGGAAATCGGCAATACCGGCATGAACATGGACGACATGGAATCCCGCCGGCTGTTTGCGAACGGGTTCATTGTCCACGACCTCAACGAGAGCAGCAACTGGCGCAGCCTTGTGTCGCTGCGCGACTCGCTGGTGAAGGCGGGTGTCCCAGCGATAGATGGCATAGACACGCGCGCGCTTGCCTCGAAGCTCCGTGACGAGGGGACGATGAAAGGCTACCTCTCGGTCGAGGGCAAGGTGGACGAGCAGGCGGCCGTGCGGCTCGCGAATGAGTGGGAGGGCCTCGACGGCCAGGACTACGCCGCGCGCGTAACCTGCGAGAAGGAGTACCAGTGGGACACGGACGGCAGGCTTACGATGTCATGGGGCATCGCAGAGACGCTGCCGCCCGCTGACCTGAAGATCGTGGCCTACGACTTCGGGATAAAGTGGAACATCCTGCGCGGCCTTCGCCGCAGCGGCATGGCGGTGACGGTTGTGCCTGCGAAGACGCCGGCGTCGGCGGTGCTGGCGATGGGTCCGGACGGGGTCTTCCTGTCGAACGGCCCGGCGGATCCGGCGGCGGTAACATACGCCATCGAGGCGACGAGGGAACTGGTCGGGAAGGTGCCGGTCATGGGCATCTGCCTGGGCCACCAGATTCTCGGCTGGGCGCTTGGCGGTCGAACCTACAGGCTGAAGTTCGGGCACCACGGCATCAATCACCCGGTGCGGAACCTGGCCACGGGTGAAGTCGAGATAACGTCGCAGAACCACAACTTCTCCGTGGATCCCGCCTCCCTTGATGCCGCCAGGGTCGAGGTCACACACATCAACCTGAATGACAACACGATCGAGGGCGTGCGTCACCGCGCCGAGCCTGCCTTCTCCGTGCAGTATCATCCGGAAGCGGGCCCGGGGCCGCACGATCCGTTCTACCTTTTCAAGTCGTTCAGGGACCTCATAGCCGGAGCGTGACAGGCAGGAATCGAACGACCGCTTGACCGGCGGGCCGCGTGCCCCTATCTTGCGCCCGCTTCCGTAACGAAAGGCACTTACCCGCATGGCAGGCGAATACGCGTTCACGCTCGAGCGAGTGACGAAACAGGCCAACGGCGTCACGATTCTGTCCGACATCACGCTCTCGTTCTTCTTCGGCGCCAAGATCGGAGTCATCGGCGCGAACGGATCGGGCAAGTCATCCCTGTTGCGCGTCATGGCGGGCGCGGATGCGGATATCATGGGCGCCGTCCGCCGCGCGCCGAACATGAAGGTCGGTTACCTGCCCCAGGAACCCGTGCTCGATCCGTCGGCCACGGTGGCGGCGGTGGTTGACGAGGGAGTGGCCGCTGCCCGGGCAATCCTGGACCGGTACGACGATGTGTGCGGCAGGATGGGCGGCAAGCAGTCGCCCGCCGAACAGGAGCGGTTGAACGACGAGCTTGCCCGGCTCCAGGACCAGATAGACGCGAACGGGCTCTGGGACCTGGACCACAATGTCGAATTGGCGATGGATGCGCTGCGGCTGCCGCCGGGGGACACCCTTGTCTCGACCCTTTCTGGCGGTGAGAAGCGGCGCGTGGCGCTCTGCCGCCTTTTGATCTCCAATCCGGACGCTCTGCTGCTCGACGAGCCCACCAACCATCTTGACGCCGAATCCGTGGCATGGCTGGAAACCTACCTTCAGAAGTTCAAGGGCACGACGGTTGTCGTAACGCATGACCGCTACTTTCTGAACAACGTCACGGCATGGATTCTCGAAATGGACGCCGGCCGAGGCAAGCCCTACCAGGGCAACTACGAGCGCTGGCTTGAAGTGAGCCAGGCCGCGACGGACCGCGAGAACAAGCAGTCTGCGTCACGCCGCAAACTTCTCGAACAGGAACTCGCCTGGGCGCGCATGAACGCGGCGGGCAGGCAGGCCAAGAGCAAGGCGCGCCTCAAGCGGTATGAAGAGCTCGCAAGCCAGCAGGTTGACACCCGCGAGGACAATCTGCAGATCCAGATCCCGCCCGGTCCGCACCTCGGCGACCTCGTCGTGAGAGCAAAAGGGCTCGGCAAGAACTACGGCGACCGGGTGATCATGGAGGACGTCAGCTTTGACCTGCCGCGCGGCGGCATTGTCGGAGTGATAGGCGGCAACGGCGCGGGCAAGACAACGCTGTTCCGCATGATTCTCGGCCAGGAAGAGCCCACCTCGGGCGTGCTGGAGGTCGGCGCGTCGGTCGTCTGCGCGCACGTTGACCAGTTCCGCGACAGTCTTGATCCGGAACGGACGGTATTCAACGAGATCAGCAACGGCAGCGAAACGCTTGACCTGGGCGGCCGGGCAATGAACGCCCGCGCGTACTGCAGCCGGTTCAACTTTCGCGGGTCCGACCAGCAGAAGAAGGTCTCCGATCTCTCCGGCGGCGAGCGGAACCGGGTCCACCTTGCGAAACTGCTGCGGACCGGCGGGAACCTGCTCCTGCTCGACGAGCCCACCAACGACCTCGACGTGAACACGCTGCGCGCTCTCGAGGAAGCATTGTTGAGTTTCGGCGGCTGCGCGGTGGTCATCTCGCACGACCGCTGGTTCCTGGACCGCGTCGCCACCCACATCCTGGCGTTCGAAGGGGACAGCAAAGTCTCATGGTTCGAGGGCAACTACGAGTCGTATCACGAACACAGGCGGAAACTCCTTGGCGACGCCGCGGACCAGCCGCGCCGCGTGTGTTTCCGACCGGTTTCTCATCGCTGACTGGCGCGCCTCGCCCGGGATGACATTTCGCCACCATTCCGGCCGCAACCCGCGGCCGGGGCCAACTGAAACCTTGATTCCCCGCATGCCAGGGAGGAATCTGTCGGAGTGAAGGTGTTGCCTGGTGGTGCGGCTTGGGGTCAGGTGGAATGAAGAAGCTGACAGTTGCGTTCATGGTCGGGCTTCTGGTCGCCGGTGTTGTTGCGGCGGATGGTGACGGCGGCAGGAAGTTCGACCGGGAGAAGGACCTCTTGTCCCTTCACTACGACCACGCGCCTGACAAGGACGACGGACACAGCGCCGCGGCCGACAGGACGTTTCTGGAGTCCATTCACGGACGGGAGTGGATCAGGAATCACGTTGTGGCCGTGTCGGGCGCGTATGGAAAGAACGCCAGGAGTTTCAACTCCGGGTCCGATGCCGTAATGGACGCCGCGTGGAACGATTGCGGCGGCTGGTTCCCCGGCCATGCGAATCGTGAGCAGGCGGCGGCAGATCTGGCCAGGCGCTGGAGCGCCGTTCTGGCGGCCGGCGGTGATGTATGGGTAAAGGAGGGCGGACAATCCGACATCACGGCCGCAGTTGTGAGGAGGATCAAGGACGAAGCTCTCAATGTCGACACGGTCAAGCGGATCCACGTTGTGCAGCACAGCGACTGGAACGAGAACCAGACCACCGGCGAGGCCCTTGCGTACACCAAACGGCAGACACATTACGTCAAGATCCGTGACGCCAATGCCTATCTCACCGTCAAGGGAGGAGACGCGGCATTTGAGGACGCCGCCCTCGCGCACCCCATCTTCGGCCCGGCGTGGAAGGCCGCCTTCACGTACTACAATCCCCGGCAGCGGCTGGACTTCTCTGATACTGGAGAACTCATGCACATTCTGGGTCTCGGTGAAATCGGCATTGAGGCATTCCGCCGGCGTTTCCTGTACGGCGCCAGCCAGGGAACTCCCGGCAGGCCGGTTGCGGGCGACGACAAACAGACGCCACTGATCCGGGTCGATTGAGCGGCGGGAGCCTCGTTGGACAATAGGATGGCAGAGAGCTTTGTCAGGGCGCGAGATGTGATTCGGCGATCTGTAGCGGACTGTGACCGAGTAGATCCGCTTTGGGAGGGGAGACGATGAAGATAGGAGAAATACAAATCAGGGATCCGTTCGTTGTTCCGATGGCAGACGAAGGCTTGTATTACCTTTTCGGAACGACGGACGCCAACTGCTGGCGGGGAAAAGGAACCGGGTTCGACTGTTACAGGAGCCGCGACCTTTCCGAATGGGCTGGGCCCGTGGCGGCATTCAGACCTCCGGCGGGATTCTGGGGTACAACGAATTTCTGGGCGCCGGAAGTGCATCGCTTCAATGACCGTTTCTACATGTTCGCTTCGTTCAAGACCGAAAAACGATATCGGGGAACCCAGATTCTCGTGTCGGCCTGCGTTTCCGGTCCGTACGAACCCCTGACGGACCGCCCGATCACGCCGGCTGACTGGCAATGTCTCGACGGCACACTCCACGTGGACCGTGATGGGCATCCGTGGATCGTTTTCTGCCACGAGTGGGTTCAGGTGCACAACGGCGCCATCTACGCCTTGCGGTTGTCTCCGGACCTGAAGCAACCGGCCGGCTTGCCGGTCTTTCTGTTCAATGCGTCGGAAGGGCCCTGGGTCAAGCAGTCGGACTGGCCTGATGAAGGCTCAAAGTACCGCTTCCCGACATACGTCACAGACGGCCCGTTTCTCCATCGTTTGGCCGGAGGGACACTGGTCATGTTGTGGTCCAGCATGGGCGCCAGGGGATACGCAATGGGGCTGGCCCGATCTGAAACCGGAAATGTCACGGGCCCCTGGAAGCAGGAAGACAAGCCCTTGTGGGCCGAGGATGGCGGTCACGGCATGGTCTTCAAGACGTTTGACGGTCGCCTGATGCTTACCTTTCACGCTCCCAACAACACGCCTGAGGAGCGCCCGGTCTTTGTCGAGATCGAGGAAGCCGGAGAGGGTCTGCTGATCAGGAGATGACGCGCCAGTGCGCGGCTGGACTTGCCGCTCAACAGAGAGAGTCTCGGGTCGAACCGCCGCTCAATCGAACAGGTTGCCGTGGTTGAGGGTGTGGTCGGGATCGAAGATGCGGCGGACGCGGCGCATTTCGGCGATGCCGGAATCGCCGTACATTATGTGAAGCATATCCTTCTTGAGCTTGCCGATACCGTGTTCAGCCGAGACCGTGCCGCCGACTGAGACCGCTTTCCGCGCCCAGCGCAGGTACAGTTCCTTGCCGCGCCGGTAGTCGTCCATGCTGCCGGGAAGAATGTTCACGTGGACGTGGTTGTTCCCGATGTGGCCGAAGCTCACGTGGTCGAGCCCGGTCTTCCCGAGGTCGTTCCGGTACAACGCCAGCATTTCGCCGAGGTACGCATCGGGAACCGCGAGATCCGTTCCCAGCTTGGTGATGCCGGGGTCCGATTTCCGCCGTGCGTCTATCTCCGAGTTCACGGATTCCGGCACCGCGTGGCGGAACGCTTTCAATTTCTCCATCTCCGCAATGTCCTCCGCGAACCATGTTGCATCCTCGCTTCCGCCGTGGTCCGGAAGGAGTCCTGCGAAGGCGAGTGCTCCGGCCTCGGCCTCGGCCTCCGTCGCGCCGTGGAACTCTGTATAGAGCGCCGCCGCGGCGCCGGCGGGCGGGGCGGGGATATCCGAGACCGAGCCGGCGGAGATCCGGCGGCGCAAGAGGTCAAGCGCGCGGCCGTCGAAGTACTCGATCGCCGCGGGGCGCGGCGACACCCCGCGCAGCCTTGTCACCAGGTCGCACAGCCTCGAGTCATCGCCGAGAAACGCCGTTACGCCCCAGCGCACGCGCGGAGCGGGCAGGAGGTTCAGCGTGAGCATGGAAAAGACGCCGAGGGTCCCATCGCTTCCGATGAAGATATCCAGCAGGTCCATGTCGTCGCTTGCGTAGTAGCCGGCGGCGTTCTTGACGGCAGGCATTCGGTATTGCGGCGCGGCGCCTGCGTAGTGCGAACCGCAGGTGGAGACGACATTGAAAGCCCGGCCGCGGCAGCGTTCGCGGCCGCGCGCCAGGTCCAGAACGTGTCCGCGCGCGAGGACCACGCGCGCGGCATGGATATGTGCGCGGGTGGGGCCGTAAAGCAGCGACTGGGCGCCCGAAGCGTTGCATGCTGCCATGCCGCCTGCCGAAGCCGATGTCTCGGTCGGGTCCGGCGCGAAGAAATGTTCCTGTTCGGCGCGGAATGCATCGAGGTGCCGGATGGAATCGGCGGGCCAGCCTGCGGTGTCGAACTCGCGGCGGCGAACGCCGTCGCGGAGCACCGAGAGCGCCACGCCCGGCTCAACCGTCAGCAGCCAGCTCTTCCCGTGCGGGTTCGGGCGCACGCCCATCACGCGATTCATGCCGGCGAGATTGATCACGTGGCCGCCGTTCGGGACCGAGCCGCCGGCTATGCCGGTTCTGGCCCCCTGGACGGTGACCTGCATTCCGGCCGCGTGTGCGGCCGCGAGGTGGTCGGCAAGTTCCGCCTCGTCAGTCGGGAATGAGACTGAATCCGCCCGGCCAGCCATGCGTGATTCGTCGCGCAGGCAATCGGGGTAGTCGGCGGCGACGTTGTGGTGAAACGCGGCCTCTGCGGTCTGTGAAGGGTGGGTCATTTTCAAATCCCGGTTTCAGCCGGCCAGCACCGCGAGCGCCGTCTGCACGTTGCCGAACGGCGCGCTGACCTGTACGCCCTGCAGGTGGGGCCGTATCGCGGTTACGCATTCCCTGGCGATAGTGATGCCCTCGGCCTTCTGGTCCTCGCGTGACTTGGCGGCGGCCATTCGCCGCATGATCGTGTCGGGCACCGTGACGCCCGGCACCTCGTTCTTCATGAATTCCGCGTTACGGTAGCTGGCCAGCGGCCAGATACCGGCGATGACCGGCACGCGGAAGGCCGAAATGGCTTCCAGAAAACGCAGCAGCGCCTCCGGAGCGAAGACAGGCTGCGTGATGATGAACTCCGCGCCCGCCTCGACCTTTGCGCGCGTCCGCCGTATTTCGCGCTCCATGTCTATCGCGTTCGGGTCCGCGCCGACGCCTATGAGGGTCATCGTGGGCGGATCAATCGGTTTTCCCCCGAGGTCGACGCCGCGGTTCAGCCGGGCCTGAATGCCCGCCATATCCACGGAGTCCGCGTCGAACACGCCCGATGCGAACGGGTAGTCGCCGAGTTTCGGCGGATCGCCGGTGATGAACAGGATGTTGCGGATGCCGAGCGCGGCGCAGCCGAGCAGGTCCGCCTGCATGCCGATAAGGTTCTTGTCGCGGCAGCAGAAATGAAGGATCGGCTCGATGCCGGCATCGAGAATCCGGGCGGCGGTGACGATCGGGGAGATGCGTGAGCTTGCGCGCGGGCCGTCCGGGATATTGATCGCGTCCACGCCTGCCTCGCGGCAGGCGGCCGATTTGGCAAGGACGTCCGACAGGTCGTATCCGCGCGGCGGGACAATCTCGACCGTCGCGATCCATTCGCGCGCGGCGAGCTTCGCGCCCAGGGCGGATTTCTCCGCTGTCGGGGCGGCTGGTTTTAGGGCGGCTTTCTCCCCCGAGTCCGGCGCCTTGATCCTGCCCGAGAAACCGCCAGCGCGTTTCGGCCGGATTCCCGCCGCGAGGCTGCGTATGTGGTCAGGCCCGGTTCCGCAGCAGCCGCCGACGCCGCGCGCGCCGAGGTCGGCATAGCGCATGGCGTAGGTGGAGAAGTACTCCGGGCTGGTCATGTAGAGTGTGCGTCCCTCCACATGCTTCGGCACGCCGGCGTTCGGCTGGACAATGATCGGCAGGTCCGCCTGCCTGACGAGGATTTCCAGCGCCGCCAGGGAACTTTCCGGGCCTTCGCCGCAGTTGATGCCGAGTGCGGTCGGGGCGAAAGCGGCGGCGCGGACCGGTTGAAGGAGCTGGGCCATCGTCTCGCCGCGCGACGATTCGCCGAGGCGGTCAACCGAGAGACTGAGGACGTAAGGGGCCCGAACGCGGGCCGCGGCCTCGGCCGCGGTCTTCACGTCGCGCACAGATGCGAGGGTTTCGAAGATGATGAAATCGGCCCCGGCCGCGCGAAGGACCTCCACCTGTTCCGTGAGCATGTCAGTGCGCCGATCCTCGTCCATCCCGGTATCGTGGGGCGTATCGCCTATCGGCCCGGCGGAGCCGGCGATGAGCGTATCGGCGCCACCGGCCATGCGGGCCAGTTCCACGGCGCGCTGGTTGATTTCGCGGACGCGTTCGCCGAGCCCGAACCTGGAGAGGGAGACGTAGTTCGCGCCGTAGCTGTTGGTCGTCAGCACTTCCGCGCCGGCGTCGCGGTAGGAAGAGTGGATTTCGAGGATCACTTCCGGGTTGGAGAGGGAGAGGCTTTCGAAAGACTGATTGATGAAGAAGTGGCGCTTGTAGATTTCCGTCCCGATCGCGCCGTCGAAGATGACGATGCGTTCCAGCAGGGCGTCGCGCAGCTTGTTTGCGTCCTCGCTCATTCCTTCTCTCCCCTGTTCTGTGCGCCGAACTCGCGGGCGAGGTCGGCGAAGACTCCCGGCGCGAGCCTGTTCAATTCGGAGAGCATCAGCATGCACGCTTCGCGGATTTCCCACTGCGCCGCCGGGGCGCAGCGCATGGTGAAAATGTGGCGGAACTCGCGGAAGTTCGCGGTGATGACTATCTCCGTTGCGCAGGCGTTGGGGAGCACGTAGCGCGCGTCCTCCTTCTTGACCCCGCGTTCCCGCCACTTGCAGTACATGCTTCTGATTGTCTCCATGTCGGCGGCGAACTCCTCGCGCAGCGGCCCGGCCATGTCCGGCGGAACCACGTAGTCGAAACTGTCCTCGCGCACGTAGCGCTGGCTTTTCTGGCAGACGGACATGAGACGGTGGCGGACGAGCTGGTGGGTCATCGCGCGCGAGCAGCCTGAGATGCGGAATGTCGCTGAAGCGTGTTCGAACGGGGACAGGTGGCCGGAGGCCAGCAGGCGCGGCAGAAGCGGCGTGGAGCTCTCGCCGCCGGCGCTCTGGTAGCAGGTGCGGGCGGCAAGTTCTATCAGCCGTTCGGGGTCGGGTGTTATGGCCAGAAGTTCCACTTTCATTGCGCGGTGATGGTACGCCGGACGCAACCGGTTATCAAACCAGTTCCGCCGGCTGGCCGGTGTTGTTCAGCACGCTCTGCCACAGCGAACCGGCGGGGTCTATCTTCTTGCGCGCGGCGACGGCCATGGCGATCGGCACGTGCACGTATCGGCCGTTCAGGTGCGAGACGAGCATCCCGCTCCTGCCGGCCATACCCGCGTGCACCGCGCGTTCGGCCAGTTCGAAGCAGAAGACCGAATCGTCGGCGTTTGCCGGGGCGCTGCGGATCGTGTACGAGGGGTCTATGTACTTTACCGACGCCTTCGGGCGGTCACCCCTGAAATGGCGCGAGATGAGGTCCCTCAGGTGCGGGCCGATGTCGCCAAGGTTCGCGTTGCCCGAAGCATCCCTGCCTGCCGCGGCGACCATGTCCTGGCCTGCGCCTTCGGCGACGACTATCACCGCGTGCGCTTTCCGCTCGAGGCGTCCCTCCAGCCACGCCAGGATGCGGGCCGCGGAGAACGGGACTTCCGGGACGAGCACCAGGTTGACGTCGCTCGATGCCAGCGAGGCGCAGGCGGCCACGAACCCGGACTCGCGGCCCATGAGTTTGACGAGGCCGATGCCGTTATCCACGCCCTTGGCTTCCATGTGCGCGCCGCGGATCGGCAGGCGGCTCATTTCAACAGCCGTTTCGAACCCGAACGTGCGGTCGGTCCAGGATATGTCGTTGTCTATCGTCTTCGGAATGCCGATCACGGAGAGAGTCCGGCCCCGGCGCGCTGCTTCCTGTTCCAGCGCAAGCGCTCCGCGCAGTGTCCCGTCGCCGCCTATTGTGAAGAGGATGTCGACCCGGTGGGCGGCGAGGAATTCGAGCATCGCTTCCTCCTTCTGAGGTCCGCGCGAGGAACCGAGGATCGTGCCGCCGTTCTGGTGAATGTCTTCCACCCTCTCGGGAGTGAGCTGGAGCGGCGGATGCGCGGTGCCGGGCACCATGCCGGCATAGCCGTAGCGGATGCCGAGCACCTCGCGGACTCCGTAACGGTGCCAGAGAACCATTGTCACGGCGCGCACGACATCGTTCAGGCCCGGGCAAAGCCCGCCGCAGGTCACGATTGCGGCTCGCGTTGCGGCGGGATCGAAGAACAGTCTGCGGCGCGGTCCGGCAGCTTCGAGGGTGGGTGCGGACGGCGGGATGCCGCCGGGGCCCACCTCGGGATTGGCGAGGACGCGCCGGGACTCGTCAACGAAGTGACGGACCGGCACCGGCGAATCGAACGCGCAGTGTCCGAGTGAACGGACTTCGAATCCGGAGGAAGGTGTTTCAGGCATGCCGGTCACCGGATTGCCCCGACTGTCCTGAGCCATGCCTGTGCGATCAGCGCGTGGCCGGCCGGAGTAGGGTGGATGCCGTCCGGCGCCCAGAACTCCATTTCGCGCCGTGCGGCGGCGGCCGCGAAGATGCCATCGGTTGGGACCAGCCGGGCGCCGAACTCACGGGCGAGGGCGCGCACGGCGTGGAGCTTTGGGTCGAGATCGGCGCGCCACTGGCGGCGGTTGTCGGGGATGGGCAGCAGAAACGGCTCCAGCATGATGATGCCGGCTCGGAGCGTCTTGTTGGTGGCTTCCAGGATGGTCCGGTACGACGCTTCGAAGGACTCGACGGAAGTCGGGTCATTCCTGTCGAATCCGCGCCACGTGTCGTTAACGCCGATCAGAATGGAGACCCAGGTCGGCTTGAGCGCTATGCAGTCTTCCTCCCACCTGTGCACGAGGTCGGCGGCGCGGTTGCCGCTTATGCCGCGGTTGATGAAACGCACGCGTTTTTCCGGAAACTCCGCCGAGAACCACGCCGATGCCATGGCCGCGTAGCCGTGGCCCATGTTCGAGGCGTCCTGACGGGATCTGCTGGCGTCGGTGATGCTGTCGCCCTGGAAGAGAACCGTTGCCCCATCCTTAAAAACAACTGACATAAGGTGTTCTTCCTTCCCGTGCCGTGGAATCTGGAAAAGGAGGCGATTGTACACGGCATGCCGTGGGCATGAAGAAAAAAACGTTCCCGTGGCGGCGCCTCGGGAACGTGTTGACTTGCCGGGCGGGTGTGGCACAGAGTGTTGCCCGGAACACTCACGGGGGGCAGGGTAAATGAGAATAGTCAATTCTGTGGCGCCCATCCGCGTCTGTGACCTCGGCGGCTGGACGGACACCTGGTTTGCAGTGCACGGGCGGATACTCAACATTGCGGTTTATCCGTACGTCCAATGCCAGATGCGGGTGGAGAAGGCGAAGTCGTCCGGGCGGGGCGCGGTGACGATCCATGCTGAGAATTACGGCGACCGTTACACCGTCGATCCGGGGGCGGTTGTCTATGACAAGCACCCGTTGCTGGAGGCGGCGGTTGACGCGATGGACATACCGCGGGACCTGGACATCGAAGTGAGCCTCTACTCCGAGGCGCCGGGCGGATGTTCCACCGGCACATCGGCCGCCGTTTCGGTCGCCCTGATCGGCGCCCTTGACGCGCTTACCGACGGGCGCATGACGCCGGGCGAGGTGGCTGCCAGGGCGCACGAGATAGAGACGGAGTACCTGAAACTGCAGTGCGGCATACAGGACCAGCTTGCGTCCGCCTACGGCGGCATTTGCTACATAGAGATGACCGGATACCCGGCCGCGCGCGTCTCCAACGTATTCATTCCCGATTCCGTCTGGTGGGAATTGGAGTCCCGGCTTACGCTGGTGTTCCTCGGGAAATCGCACAAGTCGTCCGAGATACACCAGCGGGTTATACGCGATCTCGAGGGCGCCGGGCCGGAATGCCCGAAGCTCGAGGCGCTTCGCGCGCCGCCGGTGAAGGGGAAGAACGCGCTCTATGCCGGCGATATAGCGGCCTTCGGTGCGGCGATGGACGAGAACACCGCCGCGCAGGAGGCGTTGCACCCGTCGCTCGTCGGGGAGACGGCGCGGGAAGTCATCGCCATCGCCCGGAAGCATGGCGCGCTTGGGTGCAAGGTGAACGGCGCCGGCGGCGACGGAGGGTCCCTCACGATACTCAGCGACAGCTCGCGCACGCGCCGCCGCGCGATGATCGCGGAGATAGAGGGCATGGGGCAGGGAGTGAGGCATATACCGCTGTACCTGAGCAGGCACGGTTTGAGGGTGTGGGAAACACGCTAGCGCGAAGTCGGCAGGTTCAGCAGGATAGAGGAGGATGAGCCGGCGCTCGTGAAGCTTGTGAGCGACTGAGGAGGCCAGCCATGCGCATAGCCAACGCCACGTGGAAGGGACGGAAAGCCTGGGAATTCGACAATGGCGCCGTGAAACTGACGGTCACCCGCGGCGGCGGGCACATAGCCTCGATATGCCACGAGTCAGCGCCCGGCGTGAACCCGCTGTGGGATCCGGTCTGGCGTCCCGTCGAGCCGTGGGAGTGGCGGCCTGTCCGGCACAGGGCCACGCACGGCACGAAACTGCTGGCTGCCATCTGCGGGCACAATCTCTGTCTCGGCTGGTTCGGCGACGCATCACCCGAGGAGCAGCGGCTCGGGCTGGGGTGCCACGGCGAGGCGCCGGTTGCCCGCTGGCGCCTGCTGTCGAAGCGCGCTTCCAGGCGGACGCTCGCCATGACGGTCGGGTGTGAACTGCCCGCGGCCGGGATGGGCATCACGCGCCGGTTCATGACGTCGCCCGGTTCCGCCGTCGTGCGCGTGCGCGAGACTGTAACCAACCGGCTGCGGCGGGACGTGCCGTACACGATGTGCGAGCATGTGACATTCGGCCCGCCGTTTCTCGAGAAGGGCGTCACCGTTTTCGACATGCCTGCCACGCGCGGGCACACGTTCCCGGTATCGTTCGAACAACACCCGCGGCTGAAGACCGATGCCGCATTCAAGTGGCCCGAGGCTCCGGGCGCAAAGGGCGGGACGGTGGACCTGCGCACAATCCACAGGCGGAACCGGGTGTCGTCCGATTTCAGCACGCAGTTGATGGACCCATCCAAGCCGGACGCGTGGTTCTCGGCGGTGAACCCGAAGTGCGGCCTTATGCTGGCCTACTGCTGGCGCAGGGACGATTTCCCGTGGGTGGGCAACTGGGAGGAGAATTTCGGGCGCGACACGCCGCCGTGGGCCGGCAAGTCTCTGACGCGTGGAATGGAGTTCGCGAACACACCGTTCCCGCGCGGGCTCAAGTCGGCCGTTGCGCTGGGCGCGTTTCACGGTCTTCCGACGTTCAGGTGGCTGCCGGCGCTTGGCCGGGCGGAGTTCGAATACGCGATCGTGTGCATGCCGGTCGGCGCCGACGTCCGTGGCGTTGCCGACATGCGCGCTGCAGGGAGCGGACTGGAGATAGACTTCCTTGCCTGATCATGCTTCTGCCCGTGTGACGATCGTCGCGCTGTCGGCGTTTATCCTTGCCGCTGTGCCGCGCGCCCAGGCAATGAACGACTCCGAGCAGCCGGCCGGCGAGAGCTTCGCATTCATCGTGGGTCCGGCGGACGACATGTTCGGCGTGAGCGGGCAGTCCGGTGTGTGGATCCGCGACACCCCCGTATTCGGGAACTACTTCATCGACCTGTTCTGGAACGGGCTGGAGGACTCCCTGTATGCCGGGTTGGGTTTGAGCATAAGGCTGATGCCGCACTGGCGTTTCGCGCCATTTGCCGGCGTCGGCGGCTCCTACAACCACTCGTTCGGCCAGCCATCCGCGGATACTCCTGAAGACGGCGGGGAGGAGTCCTACGGCGACTCCTACTGGTCCGGCCATGTCGAGGCCGGCATGCGCCTGAACACAGGCGGGCGCTGGAGAATGGTTGAGCTTTCGGTGCGCCACTTCTGGAGCTCCGCCGACGGCGACCGCGACTCCTGGTTCGTCTGCATCGGCGCCGGAACCGGGACTGAGCCGGTTTCGTTCTGAAAGGCGCCTCGGTCCGGCGCCCGACCGGATTCAAACGTCGTTTTTCGCGGCTTGAAGTTTATGAAAGCTGTGGGTATCGTGAGCCCGGCCCGGGGGACATGGTTGCTGCTGTGCCATGCCTTTCGGCGGTCCGCGCGGGGGACTGGTATGGTGGGCACAACAGGGCGCGCTGCCGACGGCAAGTACCGGCTGATGATAGTTGACGATCACGCCGTGCTGTGTGATGTGCTTCGCAAGTCCATCAACGAGCTTCCCGGCTATGAAGTCGTTTCCTGCTGCGGGTCATCGGCCGAGGCCGTGCGAAAGGCCGCGAAACACAGGCCTGATGCCTGCATCCTTGATCTCAAGCTGGACCAGGAAGACGGCATCCTTCTGATCGGCAGATTCAGGAAGCAGTTTCCTTCCATGCGGATAGCGGTTCTCAGCATGTACGAACACGAGCGGTGGGCGCGTCGCGCCCTTGCCGCGGGCGCGCACGGGTATGTGGCGAAGAGCGAATCGCTCGAAGGGCTGATGAAGGCGATAGAGAGCGTGCGCAAGGACGGGGCAGGCGCGGTCTGCATCATTCCGCGCAGGGAGAAGGGCAAGGAGAAGGGCAAGCAGAAGCGCAGGAAGAAGGCGGTCCGTGATCCGCTTGCCTGCCTGTCAGAAAGGGAGTTCGTTACGCTGAGTTACCTTGCGCAGGGCATGATGCTGAAGGAAGCCGGCCTGCGCATGGGCATCAACGTAAAGACCGTAACCACCTACAGGGCGCGCCTGATGCGCAAGCTCGGAATCCTTAACAGGGCTGACCTCGTGCGGTTCTGCATGGAGAACCGCATAGTTGAGTGATCGGGGCCTGTAGGGCAAAACCTACAGGACAGATATTCCTTCTCGCTGTATACCTGAAGGCAGGGCCGTCAGACATTCCTGTTCTTGTTGTCGTGGCTGGCGGCCCCGTTCGGGCCTCGGGAGGATGTGATGGGCAGCCCCGGTGGCGGAGCGTGGTGTGCGCGGTGGCGTGCGGTATCCGCCGCATGCGGCTTGACGGGTGCGAGCATCGGCGCCGTCGTGCTTGTCGGATGGCTGGCGGATCTGCCGTTGCTCAAGACGGTCCTTCCCGGCCAGGTCAGCATGAAGGCCAACACCGCCCTCGGATTTCTCGCGAGCGGCGTCGCGGCATGGCTGCTGCGGGAAGGAAGACCGGACAAACGCCGTTTCGCGTGGGGACGCGCGCTTGGCGCCGGGGTGGCGCTGCTCGGGCTTCTGACGCTGCTGGAGTATGCGACCGGGCTGGATTTCCGCATTGACCAGTTTCTTTTCAGGGAGGTCTCGGGCCTTCAGGGCACATCGCATCCCGGCAGGATGGCTCCCAACACCGCCCTGGCGTTCCTTTGCGCGGGCACGGCGCTGGCAGTACTCGGGCTGCGCGAGAGGCTGACTCGCTACTCCTCCTGGCTGGGTGCGGCAACCATCATGTTCGGGGTGTGCGCGTTCACCGGCCACCTGTTCGGGGTGCAGGCCATGACGGGGTTCGGCAGGTACACGCTGATGGCCGTTCACACCTCCGTGGGCATGATCATTCTCGGGCTCGGAATCGTGTTCGCCAGGCCGGGCTGCGGCTGGGTTGCGCTGTTGTGCACCGAAGGCGCGGCGGGGTTTCTTGTCCGTACGCTTGTGCCGGGGTTCGCGGTGCTGATGACCGCGCTCGGCTGGGTGAAGCTCCATGGCGAAAGGGACCACTGGTACGACTCCGCTTACGGAGGGACCCTGTTCACTGTGGTGAGGATCCTGCTGTTGACTGTGGTGACGTTTGTTGTGGCGCGCGCGGTTCGGCGCATAGAGGCCGTGCGTGACGCCGCAACGGAGGATCTGAGGGTGCTCAACGCGGAACTCGAGAAGAAGGTTGCGGCGCGGACCGCCGAGATGACCAGTTCCAACGAGAGTCTCGGCAAGGAAGTGGTGATTCGCCGCGAGACGGAGAGTGAACTCCGCGAAGCGCTTCGCAAGATAGAGGACAACAACCGCGCCAAATCGGAGTTTGTGTTCAACGTGTCGCACGAGCTCAGAACGCCGCTTGCATCGCTCAGGTATTCGGCCGACAACCTTCTCTCCGGTGTCGCCGGGCCGGTTGAGGGGCGTGTCCGGGACTACGTTGAGATGATGCGTGAAGACTGCGAGCGCCTCATAGGGACCGTCAACGACATCCTCGACATGAGCCGCATAGAGATGAACCGGCTCCGGCTGAACATGGCGACGGTGCCGTTCGGCTGGTTCATTGGCCGGTCGCTTGCGCCGCTTCGCAAGCATGCGGCCGTGCGCGGGCTGAAGCTGGACTACGTGGAGAAGATGAATGCCTTTGTCCGCTGCGACCCCGGCAAGATTGAACGTGTGCTGACCAATCTCGCGGGCAACGCGATCAAATTCACTCCGCCCGGCGGCAATGTGCTGGTGGAGCTTGTCCGTTCCGACGCGCGTGGAGCCCGCGGGGAGGCCCTCCTCAGGGTTACCGATACGGGCGTCGGCATAGCTCCAGAGCATCTCCCCCACATCACGAAGCGGTACTACCGCGCCTGCGAAGAGGTGTCGGGAACGGGGCTCGGCCTGTCCCTGTGCAGAGAGATGCTCGAAGCGCACGGCGGCCGCATCATCGTGGTGAGCCCGGTTCCGGGAACGAACGGCGGAACGCAGGTTACGGCGGTTCTGCCTGTGGCGGAACCGCCGCTGGTGATGATAGCGGAAGACGACACCGAGTGCCGGCATCTCCTCGAACTGCAGGTGACACGGATGGGCTACAGGGCCATCGGATGCGGCAGCGGAGACGAGGCGCTGGAGGCCATGGAAGGGAACAGGCCCGACATAATCGTCATGGACATCTTCATGCCGGGAATGGACGGCGTACAGGCAATCGCGCGCGTCAAGTGCGACAGCCGCTGGCGTTCCATCCCGGTGATAGCCATAACCGGCGGCAACCTGAGCCTGGCGAAGCGGGAGGTGCTTGAGGGGTTCGGCATCCCGATACTCGGGAAACCGTGGAAGGCGGACGAGCTGCTTGCGATGCTGCACGAAGCGGGGTGGGGGCATGCATATGTCGCCGGCGCCTCCCAGGACGGAGCGCGCCAGGGATCGAAAGGGGGAAGCTGATGAGCAGGCCGTCACGGATCCTTCTCGTTGATGACGAGCGTTCCCTGCGCGTTGCTTTGTCGGACCTCATCGCCGCGCGCGGCTACGAAGTGACAACCGCGGGAAGCGGCGAGGAAGCCCTGGAGATAATGAAGCACAATGAGCCCGACCTGATACTGCTGGACATAAGCATGCCGGGCATGGGCGGGCTCGGGTTCTTCAGGCGCATATGCGACCACAGCGGCAAGCCGAGCAGGCCTGTTCTGATTCTCACGGCGCGTTCCGGCATGGGTGCCTTCTTCTCCGGGCTCAAGGCTAACGGAGTTCTGCAGAAAGGCTGCACATGCGACGAACTGCTCGACTCCATAGCCGCCATACTTCCATGCAGCATGGCCAACAAGACGGCGCCTGTCGCCTCCTGTGAGGACAACCAGTCGGCTTCACTGAAAACCCATCGGGTTCTTCTCGGAGAGGATGATCCGCACTTCGCCGCGCTTGTCCGCCACAAGTTCGAACACGAGGGGTTTTGCGTCGAAACGGTGGAAAGCGGACCCGACCTGATCGAAAAGACAGTGGCGGAGTTGCCCGATGCCGTGGCGGTGAAGAGAATCCTTCCGGGTATGAACGGCGATCACGTGGCGTCGGTGCTGGCGGGAATGAGCCATGCCGGCGCCGTGCCGGTGATTGTGTATGACGAGCATCTGGACGTGCCTGAACCCAACCTGCAAGGCAGGAACAGGTCATTCGTTCCCGGCAGGAACTGGCGCCTGCTCCTGAACGCGGTGCGGAAGGCGGTGAATGGGCGATGAAGAAATACAGGCTGCTTCTCGTTGACGACGAGGAACATCTTCTGCATGCGCTTGGCGACTTTCTCGTTTCCCGCGGGTTCGATGTCGAACTGGCCAACTCGGCGGAGAAGGCGCTGGACTCCGTATCCCGCAAGGAGCCGGACCTCGTGATACTCGACGTCATGATGCCGGGAATCGGAGGTCTCGGGTTCCTGAAGCGCATCAACGAGGAAGGCGCGAAGTCGAGGATCTCGGTGCTGGTTCTCACGGCGCGGTCAAGCATGGAGCCGTTCTTCCGCGACATGCAGGTGGACGGATTCCTTTCCAAGACATGCTCGTGCGAAGAGCTTGTTGCCGCCATCAGCGAGATCCTCGCCCGCAGGGCGTACAGGAGGAACATGGGGACAGGAAAGCGGTATCGCGTTCTCGTGGGGGAAGACGACATAGCCGCCGCAGCCCGGATGAGGCAGGCTTTTGCGGATGAAGGAATGGATGTGGAGATAGTCAGCAGCGGATCTGAGATAGTCGAGGCGACGCTCTCGTGCAACCCGGATGCCGTGCTGATCAAGGAGACGATCGGCGGTCTGAGCGGTACGCTGCTTGCGCCGCTTATCGCGAAGATGCCGAGCGTGTGCGGCCTGCCGATAGTTCTTCACGACAACCTGCCGGCGATGAAGATGCCCGGCAGGGACGTGACGCGCCAGTTGCCGGACGGAGTGGTCGAGTGGGTGTGCTCTTCCGAGCCGGCCATTCTCGCCCGTACGATGAAAGAAATTCTCTCGGGCTGATCCCGATTGCGTTTCGTCGCCGCCAGGTGTCTGTTCCCGGTTTTGGCTTGGACGACTCATCCCGTGTGCGGGTATTCTTCGCCCGTATGAACGCTGAACACCCCGAATACCAGTATCTGCATCTTCTCGAGGACATACTCGCCAACGGCAGCCGCAAGGAAGTGTTCCTTACCCCCGAAGTGCAGGCGCAATACCGTGAACGCGGCGAGGAGCTCCCAAGCATTCTCTCCGTCTTCGGGCGCCAGATCCGTTTCGATCTTGCCGCAGGATTTCCGCTGCTGACAACCAAGCGCACTTTCATGCGCGGGATCATCGCGGAACTGCTGTGGTTCCTGAAGGGTGACTCCAACATCAAGTACCTGGTGGACCGCAACGTGCACATCTGGGACGAGTGGGCCTACAAGCGGTACCGCAAGAGCGTTCTGGCTTCCGGCGGCGAGCCGGTCAGCCAGGAGGAGTTTGTCTGCCGCGTGAAGGAGGAGCCGGCCGACAGCGAGTTTGTCCGGAAATGGGGGGAGCTGGTGACCATATACGGCAGGATGTGGCGGCGGTGGCCCGCGAGCGACGGCCGGGAGATAGACCAGCTCGGGTGGGTGATAAAGGGACTGCGCCGCCGCCCCTTCCGCAAGTCGTACGTGGTCTCGGCGTGGAACCCGGACTTCATCTACGAGATGGCCTCGGAAGGGAACGCGAACGAGGTGCCGCCATTCTGCCACACGATGTTCCAGTTCTCGGTCACCGGCGGAGACCGTCTGAACCTCGGCCTGTACCAGAGAAGCGCCGACGTGTTTCTGGGAGTCCCGTTCAACATTGCGAGTTACGCGTTGCTGCTGCTGATGGTGGCGCAGGCAACCGGGCTGAAGGCAGGCGAACTTGTTCACACGTTCGGCGACGTGCACGCATACTCGAACCACGTTCCCCAGATACGCGAGCAGCTCTCGCGAACTCCGCGCCCGTTCCCGGTAGTCCGCCTGAACCCGGCGGTGAAAGAGATAGACGATTTCAGCGAAGACGACATCCGTCTCGAGGGATACGATCCGCACCCGGCGATCAAGGCGGAGATCGTGAACGTGGGCGGATTCTGATTCCGCCCGGGTTCTGCCCGGGCAGGAGGAGTTGTCCGATGATCTCCATCATCTGCGCGATGGGCAGAAACCGCGGGATAGGGGTTGGAAACCGGCTGCCGTGGCGTCTGCCTGAGGATCTGAAGCGGTTCAAGCGCTTGACGATGGGGCATACGCTTGTCATGGGGCGGAAAACGTTCGAGTCCATCGGGCGTCCTCTGCCCGGCCGCCGGAATATTGTAATCAGCCGCAATCCCGGGTTCCGCGCCGCCGGCTGCGACATGGCCGCATCTCTGCAGGAAGCCCTCTCCGCCGCCGGGCCGGGCGAGGTATTCGTGATCGGCGGGGCGGAGGTATATCGCAGCGCCCTGCCGCTGGCGCAGCGGTTGTACCTCACGCTGGTCGAGGATGAGCCGGCGGCGGATACGTTCTTCCCCGAGTACGAGGGCTTCGACCGGGTTGTTTCGAGGGAAGAAGCGGAGATCGGCGGGTTCCGGGTGAAGCACCTCGTGCTCGAACGCGGCGGATGAGCTGATCGCGTCGTGGGCGCCCGGGCCTGCGGGCCGGTTTGCGGGAAGCGCGCCGGCCGTCCTCACCTTGACGCGCACGGGGATAACTGCCTATTCTCCACCCCAACTTGGAAACATGCGTAAGGGCGCGCGCGACGACGCGGGAGATCAGGCAATGACTTTCGGCCAGGGCAGGATATGGTACGACGGCAAGATGGTCGAGTGGGCTGACGCAACATGTCATGTGCTCAGCCACGTTGTCCATTACGGGACCAGCTTCTTCGAGGGGATACGCTGCTACGGACTTCCGGGCGGGCCGGCCGTGTTCCGCTTGAAGGATCACGTCGATCGCCTCTATGACTCCTGCAAGATATACCGCTGCGGGATCCCGTATTCCAAAGAGGAGTTCTCGCAGGCGATCCTGGACACCGTCCGGGTTAACAAGCTCGACTCCTGTTACATCCGGCCGATCGTGTTCCGCGGATACGGCTCGATGGGCGTCAACCCCCTGAAGTGTCCGGTTCACTGCGTCATAGCGGCATGGAACTGGGGCAAGTACCTCGGCGAAGAGGCGATGGAACAGGGCGTCTCCGTCCGCATCTCATCCTGGCGCCGTGCCGCGCCCGACACGTTTCCGACGCTCGCGAAAGCCGGCGGAAACTACCTCAATTCCCAGCTCATAAAGGTCGAAGCGCTCCAGGACGGCTTTGACGAGGGTATAGCGCTCGACCACTACGGCTTCGTGTCGGAAGGCTCCGGCGAGAACATATTCATCGTGCGCAACGGCGTGATCTACACGCCGCCGTCGAGTTCCTCGATACTGCCCGGCATTACGCGCCATTGCGTGTTCACCCTGGCGCGCGACCTCAACATGCGCATACACCAGCAGGTGATACCGCGCGAGGCGCTGTACATTGCCGATGAGGTCTTCTTTTCCGGAACGGCGGCAGAGATAACGCCGGTTACGAAGATAGACAACATCGCCATCGGCGCCGGCAAGCGCGGGCCGATAACCGAGAAGATACAGTCGCAGTTCTTCGCGATCGTCGAGGGGCGCGCGGAGGACAGCCACGGGTGGTTCACGCCCGTGGGCTGAGGCTCATTCCCTGCAGAAACCCTCGATGCAGACCCTCAAACCGCGTGTGCCGAAGCCGGCGAGCGGCTGAATGTCTCCGTCCGCGCCGCGGGACGGTCAAGCGCGGCCGCGGTCTGGTCTTTCGAACACCGCAACGGTTTCGAAATGCGCCGTGGCGGGAAACATGTCGAAGAGACGGATGCCGGTCAGTGAGTATCCGCCTTCCTTCATGCGGGCAGCATCGCGCGCCAGTGTATCGGCGGCGCAGGACACATAGACCACGCGCACAGGGCCGGACTCGCAGACGGCGGCCGCCACAGCCGGGCCGAGGCCCGTGCGCGGGGGGTCCATGATGAGAACCGAGGTTTCCGCCTGTGTCGCGCTCAGCGTCTCAGGCAGCGCATCCTCGGTCCGGCCGGCGATGAAGCTGACGCGGTCGCCGAATCCAAGCCGCCGCGCATTCTCCGCGCCGGCCGCCGCGGACGCGGAGTCTTCTTCGATACACACGCAACGATCCGCGCCGGCGCGTGTGGCCGCGAAGGCGAGGAGTCCTGAGCCGGAATAAGCGTCGCAGACGAACCCCGGTAGGAACTCGCGCAGGATCGCCTCGACATGACGGACCATTGCCGAGGCCGCCTCCGGGTTCACCTGGAAGAACGAGGCCGCCGGCACTAGAAGGTCCATCCCGGCGCACGTGTCGGTCACCATCCGGCCGCGCGGCGTGTCGCTGTCGGTCCACGCCATTACGCCGTCGGCGCCGGTGCGGCGGAGTGTCACGGACGCCCCTTCCCGCAGGCGGCGCATGAATCCGTTGTCTGCGCGTGCAGCCGCAAGGGCGGCATTTATTTCCGGATGTGCGAGAGGGCATTCGGGCACGTCGAGCACTGTGCGGTTATCGGCGCCGTAGTATCCGAGCGCGGGCGGGCCGTGCCCCGTCCGCCCGCCCGCATGCAGCACCAGCTTGTTTCTGTAGCCGAAGCGCGCGGGGGCCGCGAAGGGTTCGCCCGCCACGGGCGGTTCAAGGCGGCCGATGCGGCGCAACAGATCGAGCAACTGCTGCTGTTTTGCGGCCAGCTCGGCCGCGTAGTCCGCATGCTGGTAGCTGCATCCCGGACAACGCCCGTACAGCGGACACGCCGGTTCTATCCGGTGCGGGGAAGGGGACAGCACCTTGACGATCTCGCCGCGGGCGAAGTTCCTGCGCAGGGAAAGACAACGAACGGACACAGTCTCGCCTTGAATGGCGCCGGGCACGAAGAAGACACGGCCCTCGACGCGTCCAACGCCGTCGCCGCCGTAGGCGATGGAGGATATCTCAAGCGGCAGGATGTCGCCCGGCTTCATGGCTGCCCGACGGGTTGGATGCCGTTCTCTCGCGCCACGAGCGATACGAGGCCGGCGAATGAATCGAGAATCCAGTCGGGCTTGACGGGCGACGAGTCCGCGTCTTCGCGGCGGCTTACGCCCGTGAGCAGGAGTGCGGTCCGCATGCCGGCGGCGGCGCCGGAGGGTATGTCAGTCGTGACATTGTCACCGACGCATATAACATCCACGGCTGGCATTCGGAGGCGCTTCAGCGCCATGTCCATGATGATCCGCGCGGGCTTTCCAATCATCACCGGCTCGCGGCCCGTGGCTGCGCGCACGGCGGCGACGATTGCGCCGGTGCCGGGCACGATGCCTTTGTCCGTTTTCAGCCCGCAGTCCGGGTTGGTGGCTATGAAATCAGCTCCCCCTTCAATGAGGCGGCTTGCCTTCTCCAGTTTCGCGTAGTCGAAATGGCGGTCGAAACTGACGATCACGTAGTCCGGGTTCTCGTCCGTCAGCGAGAAGCCCGCCGCCGCGAGTGTCTCCGTAAGGCCCTTCTCGCCGATGCAGAAGGCCCGGCCTGGCTGAAGGTGGCTCGCTGTCGCCTCGGAAGTGGTGAGCACGTCGGGTTCGCCGCATGGAATCCCGCACTCGCCAAGGTGCCTGACAATCTCCGCCGGAAGCCGGTTGCTGCGGTTTGTCACGAACAGGGGGCGAATTGAGTTGTCGCGCGCGAAGCTGACGAAGTCTGCGGCCCCGGGAACAGGCACGTGTCCCGTGTACACGGTTCCATCGAGGTCGAGGATTACGGCGCGTATCATGCCGTCACCGCGGCGCCCGGTGGTCCGGCAAGAGCGAAACCAATGCCTGTCACGGTGCGGGCAAGGTCCGCAGTCGCGCCTTGCAGTTCCACCGTGGTGCAGGTGAACTCGCGCCTGACGGGGTAGTCCTTGCGGAGCTTGTCGAAATAGCGCGCGCGTTCCGCCGGGTCGGGCGGCGCGGCGCGCAGTAGCCGGTCATCTTCGCGCACATCGTACACGGCGCGTACGATTTCCCAGAGCGACTCGCGCTCCGGTCTGCCTGCCGCATCGCAGCGCAGCCGGGGCACGGGCGGGGCCGGCATTGCCGGTTCATGGCTCCACGCCGGCGACACGCCCAGAAAGGCGCACGCCTCGCGATAGACCATCACCGTGCCCATCACCTTGCCTTCGTAGGAATGGCCGGCGATGTGCGGTGTGCCGATATCAACCGCCGCAAGGAGGTCGGATCTGAACCCGGGCTCGCCCTCCCACGTGTCGAGCACGGCGTGCGCGACGCGGCGGGAGGCGAGCGCGGCAAGGAGGGCTTCGCCCTCGAGCACCGGGCCGCGCGCGGCATTGATGAGGATACAGCCGGGTTTCAGCGAGGCGAGGAAGGCGGAATCCGCCATTCCGACTGTGCGGTCGACTCCTGACTTCGTGAGGGGAACGTGGAAGGTGACGATGTCGGATTCCGCCGCGAGACGCGCGAGCGGGACGAATATCTCTCCCGCCGTATCCTCCGCGCGCCGGCGCGGCGGATCGTTCAGCAGCGCGCGCATGCCCAGCGCCTCGGCCTTTGCCGCGACGCGCCGGCCGACATTGCCGACCCCGACGATTCCGATCGTCCTGCCCCGCAGTTCGAACCCGTGCCTGCACGCGAGATGGAGCAGCGCCGAGACCAGGTACTCCGAAACGCTGTTCGCGTTGCATCCTGCCGCGGAGCACCAGCGTATTCCCCGCTCCTCGAGGTGCGGGATATCCATGTGGTCTGTGCCGATCGTGGCGGTGCCGACGAACCGGACTCGGGAGCCGTCGAGAAGCGACCTGTTGACTTTCGTGGTTGAGCGTATTGCCAGGACTTCCGCGTCGGCCACGTCGGCCGGGGTGATGGAGCGCCCGTCGAGAACCGTCACGTCACCGAGGGTGGCAAAGGCCTCCTTCGCCATCGGCATGTTGTGGTCGCAGACAATCTTCATGAGCGCCGCAGTCCGCCGGTTACGGCCTGAAAGCCGCCAGTTTTCCGAAATCGAGCGTGGCGAACAGGTCCTCCGGCGTCTCTGCGCGGCGGATCGGCAGCAGTTCCCCGTCCGGCCGGAGCAGGTACTCGGCCGAGCGCAGCTTGCCGTTGTAGTTGAAGCCCATGGCGTGGCCGTGCGCGCCGGCGTCGTGGATGGCGACGAGGTCGCCGGGCGCGAGAGCGGGCAGTTCGCGGTCTATGGCGAACTTGTCGTTGTTCTCGCAGAGCGACCCGGTCACGTCGTAGGTCCCGGTTCCGTCCGCCGCGTTCTTGCCGAGGACGGTGATGTGGTGGTAGGCGCCGTAAAGCGCCGGGCGCATGAGGTTCGCCATGCACGCGTCGAGGCCGGCGAAGTTCTTGTATGTGCGCTTGATGTGCAGAACGCGCGAGAGCAGGAAGCCGTAAGGCCCGGTGACCATGCGCCCGCACTCCATGAAGACCTTGAGCGGGGCGAGTCCCGCCCTGCCGATAAGTTTGTCGTACCCGGCGCGTATGCCGTTGCCCACGGCTGCGAGGTCAACCGGCTTCTGTTCGGGCCTGTACGGAATCCCGATGCCGCCGCCTATGTTCGCGAACTCGAACGTGATTCCCGCCTCGCGCGAGATATCGCCGACCAGCTTGAAGAGGAGTTCGGCCGTCTCCACGAAATAGGCCGGGTTCAGTTCGTTCGACGCAACCATCGTGTGTATCCCGAACCTTTTCACGCCCTTCGCCTTCGCGGCGCGGTAGGCGTCGAAGAGCTGTTCGCGCGTGAGGCCGTACTTCGCCTGTTCGGGGTGGCCGATGATGGCGTTGCCGCTCTTCAGCGGCCCCGGGTTGTAGCGGAAGCACAGGAGTTCAGGCAGCCCGGCCTCGCGCTCGATGAAGGGAAGGTGGGTTATGTCGTCGAGGTTGATGACCGCGCCGAGCTGCCGCGCCTTGCGGAACTCGTCGGCGGGCGTATCGTTCGACGTGAACATGATGTTTTCGCCGGTGACGCCGCAGCGTTCGGCCAGCAGCAGCTCGGTCATGGAGCTGCAATCCGCGCCGAACCCCTCCGCGGCCAGGATCTTCAGGAGGTACGGGTTCGGCGCGGCTTTCACCGCGAAGAACTCGTGGAAGCCCGGGTTCCAGGAGAAAGCCGCCTTCAGCGCGCGCGCGTTCTCGCGCATCGGCTGTTCGGCATAGACGTGGAACGGCGTGGGATGCTGCCCGGTCCAGGACTCCGCCTGCTCCGGGGTGAACGGCAACGGCTTGGTTGGCATGGTCGTAACAGCTCCAGCTCAGTACGCCTTTGCAAAGATGACGCGGCGCGGTGAAGGCGATCCGCAAACCACGCATTTCCCGGTCTCATCCGCTTCCCCTGAAGGAACGCAGCGGATCGTCACCGAAAGCTCGTTCGTCACGCTGTTCTCGCATTCCGCGCCGCCGCACCAGTGCGCGCGGGCGAACCCGCCGTGTATTTCCGGCTTCCCGGCGTTGGCCGGGGTGAAGAACGCGCGGAAATCGTCCATGCCTCCGATATCAACAGTGTTCTCTGCGCGGAACGCGTCCGCTTTCGCGAAGAGGCTGTTCTGGATGTCTTCAAGCAGCGCGCCGATGCCGGCGACGAACTCGGCGCGGTTCTGGCCGTAGCGCTCACGCGGGGCCTTGTCGCGGCGGCCGACGAAGACGGAGTTCGACGCGATATCGCGCGGGCCGACTTCGACGCGGACGGGGATGCCCTTCTTGATCCACTGCCAGCTCTTCTCGCCGGCGTTCTGGTCGCGGGCGTCGAGCTCGACACGGACAGGGGCGCCGTCGTACTGCGCGGCGCGCAGCGCGGCGGCGAGTTCTTCGCAGTATGCCAGCACCGCGGCGCGGTCGGAGTCGGACCTCAGGATCGGGAGGATGACCACGTGGCTCGGCGCCAGGCGTGGTGGCATGACCATGCCGTTGTCGTCGCCGTGGGTCATCAGAATGCCGCCAATCAGGCGGGTGGAGACGCCCCACGAGGTTGTCCAGGCGAACTCGCGTTCGCCGGCGCGGTTCTGGAAGATGATTTCCGAGGCCTTGGCGAAGTTCTGGCCGAGGAAATGGCTGGTGCCAGCCTGCAGCGCCTTGCGGTCCTGCATCATCGCCTCGATGCAGAACGTGTTCACCGCGCCCGGGAAGCGCTGGCACGGCGTCTTTTCACCGGCGATGACCGGCATGGCCATGTAGTCATGCGCGAACTTGCGGTACACTTCGAGCATGCGGACGGTTTCGTCCCATGCTTCCTGCTTTGTTTCGTGCGCGGTGTGGCCCTCCTGCCACAGGAACTCGGTTGTGCGCAGGAACAGGCGCGTTCGCATTTCCCAGCGCACCACGTTTGCCCACTGGTTTATCAGCAGCGGGAGATCGCGGTAGCTCTGCACCCACTTCGCGTAGGTGGCGCCTATGATGGTTTCCGAGGTCGGGCGGACAACCAGCGGCTCTTCCAGCTCGCCTGCCGGAACAAGTTTGCCGTCCGGTCCCGCCTCAAGGCGGTGATGCGTAACGACCGCGCACTCCTTCGCGAAACCCTCGACGTGTTCCGCCTCCTTCTCGAGGAAGCTCAGCGGGATGAAGAGCGGGAAGTAGGCGTTTACGTGGCCGGTTTCGCGGAACATCCGGTCCAGCGCGGCGCGGATGTTCTCCCACAGGGAAAAGCCCCATGGCTTGATGACCATGCAGCCGCGGACCGGGCTCGTCTCCGCGAGGTCCGCCGCTCGTATCACCTGCTGGTACCACTCGGGATAGTCCTGCGCCCTTGTGGGGGTTATCGCCGTCTGTTCCTGTTTCGCCGTCACGTCCTGCCTCCGCTTGTGTCATGCTCCGCCGGACCGCCGCAGGGCGGCGGCAAACGCGCCGTCCGTCTGCGTGTCCGGCGGGAAGATGGAAACCGATTTCTCGAGTCTGAAGTCCGGGTGGGAGCCGAGCCATGCCGAAACGAGACCGGAATTCTCATCCGTCTCCATGCTGCATGTGCTGTATACGAGCAGGCCGTCCGCTTTCAGGCGGCCTGCCGCGGCGTCGAGCAATCGGGCCTGGAGCTCTTTGCACGCCTCCAGCGATTCCAGGGAGAAACGCCAGCGGGCGTCCGGCCTGCGCGCCAGCACACCGGTATTTGTGCAGGGCGCATCCACCAG
>VGWI01000009.1 GCA_016873655.1 Lentisphaerota bacterium | reverse complement strand
ATACTCGCCGAGGTGCGCGATGTTGCGTCGGTCGTGTTCCGGCGCCCGCATGGAAATGGCGGCCGCGGCAAGGATGGCCACGAACGCAGCCCTGAGCAGGCCGGCGACCGTTCGGTGTGGCAGTGCCGCGATGTTGACCCTTATGCCGTCTTCCCAGTCCATGGACTTGACGCGGATTGCGGGAGTGTCATGGAGCAGCCTGTAGGCCGCTCCGGTAAGCGACTGGTTGTCATGGCGCGCCTGCATGTAGCCGGGCGCGGCGGCGGAGACAAACGGCACGATCATCTGGCGCGTCCACGATGAAGTCGTCTTGAAGGCCTGCTGGAATCCGAGTGCTGTTCCGGGGATGAGAACGAAGAAGGCGAAACCGGCTGCAGCCATCCCCGCCAACGCCGCCCATCGGCGCTTGTAGAGAAAGTACAGGCCGAACAGGCCCGGAGTCACCTTGAAGACAGCCGCCGCGCCGGCGAGGAATCCCGACAGGAAATCCCTCGAGTCGCGCAGCGCTAGCAGGGAGATGGCGACGAGGGCGCCGGTGATCAGGTTCATGTTGCCGTGCGTCATGTCGCCTGTCAGCGGGTAGGCGGAAAGCGCGACCACCACAAGAAACGCCCATGGCGGCAGCGGGTTCTCCGAAGAGTCGGATGCGACGAGGATGGTCCTGAGTATGACGCCCATCGCGAGGCATTTCAGCGCCCACCAGACGAGAGCCCCCCACACGGGTCCCAGCATGTGCAGCGGAAGCAGCAGCAGCGCGACGATGGGTGGGGTGGGGAATCCTTCTTCCCCGACCTGGTATATCGATTCGCCTTCAACGAGAGACGACGTGTCGCTCATCCAGCGGACGAAGGCGGACCGGCCCTCCGCCGCCTTGACCACAACTTGCAGGCAGGTCACGGCCGACATCAGCGCGAAGAGAGCGAGTATCGTCCATCGCCATCGGGCCGGCCACCTGCCGGCAACACTTGAGTGCATTCGCGAAGAGTGCTGGAACGCGCGATGCATTTCAAGAGCATGATGCACTGTCATCCCACAGGCAACGTTTCACGATCACAAAACCCCGTATTTGCTGATGTTTTGGAATAGTTTGCGAGATTGTGATTCTTGAACTTCCCTTCGTAATCCTAATCGTAATCCTACTCATAATCCTCTCTGTAACAGATGATTACGATTACGATCAGGATTCCTATGAGATGACAGAGAGCACGATGCCTGCTTCTCGCGGTCGTCCGTCCAAAGCAGAGCCATTGTTCCAAGGGTGCTGGCACAAGCCATGCTCAGTATTACACTGGAGGTGTAAGAGGGGCCGAATATGCTTTCCTGCATACACATTGGTGTGTGGATACACGATGGATTCTCTTTCCGCCATTCTCAGAAAAGCGAAAAACGTGTTTGCGGATCTCACGGGCCGGGGTACAATATGGCCGTGAAGCGTGACCCGCGAGCTGGTTTGTCGCTGCTGGACGTGATGATCGTTGTGGCGATCATCGGGCTGTTGTCGGGCATAGCGATCCCGTCCGTTCAGAAGTCGCGCAAGAGTGCGCGTGACATGAAGTTCGTGAGCGATATTAGGACTGCCGTCCAGTCCTTCGAGCAGTACAGCATGTTGAACGCCACGTATCCTGCAGATCAAGTGCCTGGCGTTCCCCCGCCGGAAATGGCCGGTTACCTGCCCAGGATGGACTGGACGGCACGCACCTCGATAGGCGGCCTGTGGGACTGGGACTACCAGCGGTTTGGCGTCAAGGCGGGTGTTTCGGTGTATCGTCCCGACAGGACGGACGACGACATGGCCAAGATAGACAAGCGTTTTGACGACGGCAGCCTGGCATCGGGAATGTTCAGGCAGCGCAGCGAAGGCTACATTTACGTCATCGAGCAGTAGGTCTGCGGCCTGCGTTCCGGTCTCGTTTCAGGAAGAGTATGGCGAGCGGGTCGGGTAGGATCCCACGGTTCTCATTTCGGCGACGGTTCTGCGTGCAGCCCGCATTGCGCGCCTGACGTGCTGTTCGCTTGTGCCCCCGACGAGGTCTATCAGGAATGCGTATTCCCGCGGACATCCGCGTATCGGTCTTGAGAGAAGCCGCGACAGGTTGACATCCTCGTTCCGGAACCTGTCCAGGAACGAGCACAGGCTGCCCGGCGTGTTCGGGAGTTTCACCGCCAGGGTTGTCTTTTCGGGCGTTCCGGACGCCGCCCGCCCGCCGTTGATTACGTAGAAGACGGTCAGGTTTGGCACATCGCTCTGCACCGGGTAGGCCAGGACGTCGAGGCCGTACATTCTTGCAAGGCGCCTGTTGCCGAGCGCGGCCGCGTTCATTTCGCTCGCGGCGTGAACGGCGGCCGCGGCCGTGCTTGCGACGACGCGGTGCGTTGCCTTTGGCAGGTGTTTCTTCAGCCACACCTGGCTGTGTTCAAGCGGCGCGAAATGCGAGTAGAGGACGGATACTTTCTCGCCGCGTCTGCCGAGCAGCGCGAGCGAGACGTTGAGAGAGAGTTCCTCCTCGATGCCGATCCTGGGGCGGTTGGCAAGGAGTATGTCGACGGTCTCGTATATCGCGCCGCCGGACGAGTTCTCTATCGGAACGATTCCCCGGCGTTGCGGGTGCCGCGAGACGAACGAGCAGACGTCGAGAACGGACGGCAGAGGAACAAGGCGCGCGCGCCGGCCGAAGCGCTTTTCGGCGACGAGGTGCGAGTAGGTGCCCATCGGTCCGAGATATCCGACTTCAAGAGACATTGCCGTTTTTTCTCCCGATGTTTGCGTACATCTGGTATTAGGCGCAAGTCTAGCAACACGCACGTTGGCGGCAAACCCCAAAAGAGCCGTCATGCCGGCGAGGCCAAGAAGCTTGCAGGGTTGCGTGGGTGGGCGGGGAATGGAATAGAACGTAACCGCCGATGAACGCCGATGGACGCGGATGGGTTTTGTCTGCAGCCGCGGCACGCAGGGCCGCGTTGCCCGAAGAGCGCGCCCCTGCGTGGCGCGGCTACAGAAGGAGACGCCAGCTTCTAATGCATCCTGTCCGCATCTGTCGGTGTGGGTCGGCGTTCATCGGCGGTTACCCTCCTCTGTGTGGTACGGATGAGGGCAGGCGTCTTCCTGCAGCCGCGGCGGGGCGAGCCCACCGGGGTTGTCTGCGGCGAAGTCGCTGAGCAGGGGGGGGATCCGGTGAGCGAAGCGGCGGTTGGTGATTCGAAGGCAAAGGAGATCGAGGCGAGGCTTGCCGCGCTTGGCGTGAAGGCCTCGGACCTCGTGGAGAAGTTCATCCTCGGGTCCGGGCCGGGCGGACAGAAAATCAACAAGACGTCGTCCTGCGTGTACCTGAAGCACGAGCCGAGCGGCATTGAGATCAAGTGTCAGAGGGCGAGGTCACGGTCGCTGAACAGGTTTCTTGCGCGGCGGGAGCTTTGCGACAAGCTTGAGGAGAAGCGCGACGGCGCCGCAAGCCGCCGTCGCGCGGAGATAGAGAAGATTCGCAGGCGGAAACGACGCCGTAGCGAGCGTCAGAAGCGCAGAATGCTTGAAGGCAAGCGCCGGCGCGCGGATATCAAGCGCACGCGCAAGGCTGTGGGGCCGGAGGAATAATCGGTATGTCGTTCCTGGGGTCGTATTCGGTTCAATTGTGCCGGACGCTCGATGCGGAGGCCGGGTCAGCCCGCCTGGAGTTGCCGTTCAGGCGCCGGCGGTATGAGCCAGGAGATATCCTGAATCTGGACTGCACAGCGGTCTGGCCGGAAGGCCGGTTCGGCGCCGCTTTCCGTGTCCAGAAGTTCGTGGGCGGCGGGTTTGCGGGGCAGGTGTACCGGTGCGTGCTTGAGTCCGTCCGCGGCGACGCTTCCCGTGTTCCGGCCTTGCGTGAAGGCGGGGTGTACGCGGTGAAGATCCAGTTGCCGGCTTCCAGATTCTCGCGCCGGTTCAGGGATATGCTCTACGCGATCGGATTTCAGTCCCCGTTCAGTCCGCAGCTCAACGAGCAGTCCTGCCGCGCCGGACTTCTGATGCAGAAGCTGGTCGGGATGGCGGCAGGTCGGGCGTTCGGGCGTGACGGCGCCGTGGCCGAGGTGTACGCCTCGTTCTTCGATTCCGAGCTGCGTGCATTCGGCGAAGTGCGAGAGTGGGTGGAGGGGCGGGCCTGGCGGCTCGAGCCGGACACGCGCCCGCGACTGAGGCGCCGGTGGCGCACTGTCCGGCCCGAAGATACCGGCAGCCCGGAATACGTGGCGAAGCGTCAGTTCATGATGCGTCTTGTGCAGCTTCTCCACCAGATGGGCGCGTGGGAGCTGGCCCGGCAGTACGAGTGGTGGACGATGAAGAGCCAGCCGAACGTGCTGAAGCGGACGCGCGCCGGGTCCGGTCCGGCGGACGGTCTCTGCGCGGTTGATTTCAGGGCCGGGCTGACGCTGTTGCCTTTCTTGCCCATGAGCCCCGCGGACTTTGTGCTGATCGCACAAGGGGCGCGGCGCGGGTCGCTTGTCCAGTTTGACCGGTTTGATGCCGTGCGCCTGAGGACGTTCTTCAATGCGCGGCGCGGCGAAATGCCGGAAGCGCCGGCGATGGTTGACCGGCTGCTGGAACTGGACGCGGCCTACCGGCGGCGGATGCCCGACTTCGCGCACCAGGGGCTGCGCCTGTTCACCGACCGGGCTCTCCGCGCGGACGTTCGCGCGGGCCTGGCCGAGGCATGGCGGCTGGAAGGGCTTGCCGACGACGCGTCGGCGCGAAGACTTGCCGAAGGACCGTGCCGTTGCGCGCTGTTCTGGGCTCTGGGACTTCTTCCTGTCGCCGGGCGTCTGATACGGTTGGCGTGGATGTCGTCGCCGGCAAGAAGGCACGTCTTCAGGCTGATCACCGGCCGCGCATACTTCAGGGTCTTTGCCCGGGCCGGGATCTCGTCGTGTCTCGCGCGATGGCACCGTGCGGGGAGAACCGGTGAGGAGCGGACGAAACAGCTTCTCACTCGCCCCGGCGCATTCTGGGCACAGCGTTTGACTGTGGGGCTGTTGCCGCCTGTTCTTCACAGGGCGATCGCCGAACCAGGCTATGTTTGGGGTAGAGTGAGGGACGGGTGGCGGTTCATGCTCCGGTTTTGCCGTGACGAGGCCGCGCGGGTTGAGTGGTTGGCGGGGATTGTGCGGGCGGGGCGCGAGGACGGGTCCCTCGATCCGAATGAGCACGACCTGATCATGTCGCGCATCAGGGATCCCTTCATCGTCAAGTACCTGAAATCGGTTGCGGTTCACTTTGCCACGCTGCCGGTCACGCAGCTTGTCTCCGGCGCCGTCGGCACGGCAATCGCGCTGAGGATATTGCTGTCCGCCGGTCCAGGAGAACGAAGCTGGGACAACGCGCTTGCCGCGTTCACCGCGGTGGTCGTGGCATTCCAGCTTGTGCCGATCTCGCCGGGCTCGATCTGCCGTGGTCTGTACGTTGTGTACCTGATGCTGAAGGACCGTGACTGGCGTGACTACGTTCTTGCGGCGCCGCTTTCGTTCGTGAAGTACATCGGATACCTGGCTTTCCCGCTGCAGATGGCGACGGCCTTCCCAGTGCTCTCGAGGTTCATTGCCAGCAGATGGGCGCGCAGCGCGGTGAACATCATGCCGGTGTTCGGGGAGAAGGGGGCGTTGCTGGAGCATTTCGTGTTCGACTGGTTCTACAACCGGCCCCGCATTTTCGGCGCATGGGCGAGACCGAGGATGCCTTACATTCTGGATGCTTGGATGATCTTCGGGCTGGCGGTTCTGACCGCGTGCGGGGCCGGCGGGATGGACATCGCAAGCAAGACCGGCATGAATGTCGGGCTCGCGGTGCTGGTTGTTAACGTGCTGCCGAGGACGGTTTTCTATCCGGTTGTTGCTGGTTCAGGCAGGGGCGGATCGCGGGCCGGCGCGGCGTAATGACGGGTTTCTTTATTTTGCTTGAACTCGCGCGCGTTGCGGGTAACATGCCGCCCACTCTTTCCGCGGGGGCGTAGCTCAATTGGTTAGAGTCCCAGATTGTCGATCTGGTTGTTGCGGGTTCGAGTCCCGTCGCTCCCGCCAATTCTTCCGGTTCAGGTTAAGTAACATTGACTGGGGCGGCCCCTCAATCGTCAGGCGGAGCCTGGAGCCGGCGCTTCTACATCACCTTGAACTTTGGCAGGTCCTGGATGTCTATCGCGCCGAGCAGCCGGTCCGCCCCGTCGACCACGGGCAGGTCATCCACAGCGTGTGTCTCGAAGATGCTGAGGACGCTGACGGCAAGCTGGTCGGCCCGCACCCGGATCGGGTTGCGTGTCATGAACTCACTGACAGGCTGATCGAGCACCTGGTGGCCCGACGCTATCTGGCGGCGCAAGTCGCCGTCGGTGAAGATGCCGGCGAGCGTGCCTTCAGAATCGACGATAACGGCCGAGCCGGAACGGGCACTGGTCATTGCCAGCAAGGCTTCCTTCACGGTTGCGTCCGCGTGCAGCGAGGCCAGCCTGTCGCCGGACCTCATGATATCGCCGGCCTTCAGCAGTAGTGAGCGCCCGATTGTGCCGCCCGGGTGAAGCTTGGCGTAGTCTTCCTTCCTGAATCCCCGGGCATCCAGGAGGACCATCGCCAGAGCGTCGCCGATGGCGAGCGTGGCCGTTGTGCTGGCGGTGGGGGCCATGTTGAACGGGCAGGCTTCGCGGTCCACGGTGGCGGGGATCGAGACGTCGCTAAGTCCGGCAAGGCGCGAGTCCGGGGCGCCGGTGATGGAGACTATTCGGACGCCGAAGCGGCGGACGATCGGTATGAGCATCAGCAGTTCCTCCGACTCGCCCGAGTAACTTATTGCCAGGAGAACATCCCCCTCGCTCAGCACGCCGAGATCGCCGTGCGGGGCCTGGGTAGGGTTCAGGAAGATGCTTGTTGCGCCCGTGCTGGCGAAGGAGGCGGAAATCTTCTCTCCGATATGGAGGTTCTTGCCGATGCCGGTAACGACGATCTTGCCTTTGCCGGCCAGTGCCTCAAGGAAGATGCCGACAGCGGCCTCGAAGGCCGGTCCGATCAGGTTGCGCACCTTCTCGAGCCCCTCTATCTCAAGGTCCAGAACGGCTTTCGCCTTGTCAGCGAACTCGCCCATTGCTCAGTCCTCCCCGGGTCCGCCGGAACGTGGAATGGAATCTACCGGACCTCGCCGCCGGTGCCAACCGCATTTGTGCTCCTGCGACAGTTTGGGCTGTCGGCAGTTTGGGCTATACAAGCGGGGAATGTTTCTCTATATCCTCGCGAGTCGCCGCCCGGCGTGGGGCGGTACTAACCGGATGGTGATTTTCCCAATGGCTCAGGAACTCGCCTTTGTCTTCATAAACCCCTACACGATTGCGAAATCGCGGACAGGCGGCGTCATAGCGCGGTATTGCGGCAGGACTGATCTTCACTTTGTCGGCGCACGGATGTTCGGACCGTCGCATGGACTTGCCGAGGAGTATGCCGACCAGATACGGCGTTCTGACCCGAAGAATCAGGCCACGCGCGACCTTCTCGCGGACTACGTGCTGCGGAACTATTCGCCCGATTCCACGACAGGGCGCCGGCGGCGCGTGATGCTGCTGCTGTTTGAAGGCGAGCAGGCGGTTGAGAAGATATGGCGGGTTACGGGCAGCATAACGCTCAGGTGGGGAAGCGGCGAGACCGTGCGCGACACTTACGGTGACTACGTTCTCGACGACCACGGCGACGTTCGCTACTTCGAGCCGGCCGTGCTTGTCGGAACATGTGTCGAGCGTTGCGGCGAGGCGCTTAAGTTGTGGGCAAGGTATTCCGCGGATGACGGCGGGATGATATCAACGGCGGCGGATGTGCCGGTGGGCGCTGGGGTGGAGCGGACGCTCGTGCTGCTGAAACCCGACAATTTCCGCATTCCCAGCCAGCGCGCGGGGCACATAGTCGACACGCTCTCCACTTCGAACCTAAGGATAGTGGCCGCGCGGAAGTTCTCGATGACGGTTGCGCAGGCGGAGGAATTCTACGGGCCGGTCCGAGACGCCCTGGCGGAGAAATTCGAGGGGATTGGCTTCAGGCGCGCGTCCGATGCGCTTACGCGCGAGTTCGCCTTCCAGATTCCCGAAGGACCCGTCCGGGAACTGTGCAGGGGGATCGGGCCTGCCTTCGCTGAAACGCAGTTCGAGTCCATCGTCGAATTCATGACGGGTTTCCGTCCGTCGCAGCACAGCGCCGGGGAGAAGGCTACGCTTTCCCGCGAAGAGTGCCTGGCTCTCGTGTACGAAGGTGAGAATGCGGTGTCCAAGATACGCGACATACTCGGGACGACTGACCCGACCAAGGCGAGGCCCGGATCGGTGCGGAGGGAGTATGGGCGCGACATAATGGTGAACGCCGCGCACGCTTCAGACTCGCCGGAGAACGCTGTTCGGGAACTCGGGATCGTCCGGCCGCAGGACGATTCAGTGAGCGGCACGATAGCGAAGTACTACGGGAACGGCGGCGGCGCGTCGCAAGGCAAGGAGATGGCCGGCTGATGAACAGGCGCGTGGCGGGAATTGCACCATCCGAAACACTGGCTATTACGGCGAAGAGCGCGGAACTGCGGGCCGCGGGCCGCAAGGTGTGGTCGTTTGCGGCGGGAGAGCCGGATTTCGATACGCCTGACGCCATCAAGGCCGCGGCCTGGGATGCCCTGAAGAAGGGGCAGACGAAATACGCGCCGGTGGCCGGCGTGCCGGACCTGCGCAAGGCGATTGCGTCAAAGTTGAAGAACGACAACGGGCTCGACTACAGGCCAGACCAGGTTGTCGTAAGCAACGGCGGCAAGCATTCGCTCTTCAACATCTTCATGACCATCTGTGACGCCGGCGACGAAGTGATAATTCCGTCTCCGTACTGGCTGAGCTACCCAGAGATGGTTCGCATTTCGGGTGGCACGCCCGTGTTCGTGGAATGTGCCGAGGAGAACGACTACAAGATGACTCCGGCGCAGCTCGAGGCCGCGATTACGCCGAAGACACGCGCCGTGATCATCAACAGCCCGTCCAATCCGGTGGGGTGCGTTTACTCGGGCGAGGAACTGCGCGCCCTGGCCGATGTTATCGCCGCGCGAGGCATATACGTGGTTTCCGACGAGATATACGAGAACATCGTGTACGACGGCACGAAGCATGTGAGCAATCGGCAGCTTTCCCCGAAGATCTTCGAGAAGACCATCACCGTCAACGGGTTCAGCAAAGCAGCCTCAATGACCGGCTGGCGGCTTGGATACTTCGCCGGTCCGCCGGAAGTGGTCAAGGGTGTCACGGCACTGCAGAGTCACTCGACTTCAGGCCCGAATACATTCGCTCAGTTCGGCGCGATCGAGGCGTTGAAGCAGCCGCCGGACTTCACCGCGAACATGGTGAAGGTTTTCGACGAGAGGCGGACCTATCTGCACGGGAAACTCTCCTCGGTCAAAGGCGTGAAGTGCGTGAAGCCGATGGGCGCGTTCTACATCTTCCCCAACATTTCGTCCTTCGGCATGACTTCCGGTGACTTCATCGCGGGTCTTCTTGAGAAGGAAGGCGTTGCCGCGGTGCCCGGCGCCCCGTTCGGCGCAGACGGGAACATCCGTTTCTCCTACGCATGCAGCATGGAGGACATCCGCGCCGGGGCGGAGGCTTTCGAACGCTTCGTCAAGTCTCTATGATGCCGCTGACGCCGGGCTGAGATCACGGCCCGGCTTGTTCCGGCTGGGCGAGTGGTGGAACTGGCAGACACGCAGGACTTAGGATCCTGTGCCGCAAGGCTTGCGGGTTCGAGTCCCGCCTCGCCCACCACAGTCTTCTACCGCAAGTTCAAGATGTCGGCTCGCGAAATGCCTCAGTGACGGTTGGTAGAGGTGCAGGGACTTGAACCCTGAACCCGCGGATTAAGAGTCCGCTGCTCTGCCAATTGAGCTACACCTCCACGCGGTATGCCCGGCTCGACGGCCGTGCATGGGGGCTGGCGTTCCCCTCTTCGGCAACCGGCATATCCATGAAAGGAATGGAGCGAGCGAAGGGATTCGAACCCTCGACATCCACCTTGGCAAGGTGGAGCTCTACCACTGAGCTACGCTCGCCCGGTTGCAGCAGGCGCGCAGGTTAGCCGAATCGGAATGGAATGCAAGACCATTTTCCCTCCACGCGGACACCGAGGGGGGAGGTCCTGACTGCATGCGGCCGGGCCTGTGTTCCGTCTCCCCGCCGTCGCTGAAAAGCACCCGCAAACCGGCAGGCGGACGCCGCAGCTAGCGCGCATTATTCATGAACCTTCTGCTGCGAGTGCACATGATACGTCATCTCATCGACTTACCTTGATGGCCGACTTTGGCGTGTGTCAACACGCCGCCATCCGGCCCTCCTCGGCAAGCCGTTGATCTGACGCACCCTGCGCCCTCTCGCGACGAAGAACATGAATAATGTGCGCTAGCCCGCGGGCGAATCCGACGGCGGCGCGCCGTTCGAGTCGCCGGACGGGCCGCCGGGGCCGGTTTTCTCGAAGTAGTACGAACGGGAAGAAGCGCTTGGTTCCACCCTCACTACGTAGCCTTCGCCGCAAAGCGTCTTCAAATCCTTCGTTGCGGTGTTCGGCGACACGCCGAGAATCTGGATGACCTCGCTGCGCGTCAACCTTGCATGCTGATCGAACAGGGACCGCAGACGTTCCATGCGTCTCAGCGGGGAGTTGCTCGATGCAAGGACCATGTGTGCGTTGCGCGGGACTGGCCGGCGCGGGATGGGGTCAGCCGCCGGGAGTGCGGATGAAGAGGCGGAAGTTTCGTGCGCCTCATCATCGGGTACAGGCGTCTCTCTGGCCGCCCTTATCTTCAGGTCGGCGTCGGCAACATCGTATCCGAGCTTATCAGAATGCATCAGCCTCATGCGTTCGATGACGTTGCGCAGTTCGCGGACGTTGCCGGGCCAGTCGTAGTCACGCAGAACGGCCGAGAGGGGCCGCGTCGTCACGGCGTGCTGACCTATCGGCCGGCCTGAATCAAGGAATGCGCGGACAAGGATCGGTATGTCTTCCCTTCTCTCCCGCAGCGGAGGCACGGTGATTTCCAGCCTCTTCAGTCGGAAGAGGAGGTCCTGGCGGAATGACTTCTCGTCGGCCAGCCTTTCCAGCGGCGCGTTCGTGGCGGCTATGATGCGGCACGACACGGTGCGCGGGCGGGGACTGCCGACGGCGCGTATTTCGCTGTTTTCCAGCACGCGGAGCAACGCGCCCTGCAGCCTGGGGGAGATGTTGCCTATTTCGTCGAGGAACACGGTGCCGCGGCCCGCATCGTCGAGAATGCCGCGGGTTGCTTTTTCGGCCCCCGTGAAGGCGCCGCGCTCATGACCGAACAGCTCCGACTCCAGCAGGGAGTCGGATATGGTCCCGCAGTTGACCGCTATGAAGGGCTGTTCCCTGCGGGGACTCAGGTCGTGGATTGCACGTGCCACCAGTTCTTTCCCGACGCCGGTTTCGCCGGTTATCAGCACCGGCGCATCCAGCGGCGCGAACCTGGAGATGGAGTCCTTGACGGCCTTGATTGCCGCGGAGTTGCCCTCGATGGCGGCGAGGCCGCGCGCCGACGCCGCCGGTTCCTTCCGTTGCGACTGCATTTGGGGCGGGGGCGTCGGCCGGGTCACCGGCGCTGTCCTGGAGAGGTGGACAAGGTCGGCGCGTGAAATTTCCGTTGCCAGGCGCAGTTCAAAATCCAGCCTGCCCTGGGCGCTGTACCTGCGCACGGCATCGAGTGTCGCGGCGAAGTGTTCGCTGGCCTTCCTGCGGTTTCCGGCGAGAAGCTCGACCCGCGCAAGGAACAGGTCGTCAAGGTAGTGCGGGTTTCCGCGCGCCCGCCGCATTTCGATGACACGTCTGGGACTTTCCCATGTGCCGTTTGCCAGTTCGGCGCGCACCAGGTTGCAGGAGGCGAAGCCGGACTGCATGATTGCGCCGAGCGTCCTGTCCACGTCGGCCCTCGCAAAGGCCAGCGCCTTTGCATGGTCCCTGGCGAGAAGAGCCGTCGGCACCTTCACCCATTCCGGGTCGGTCGGGTCCGGTTGCGGCGGCATGGCGTTCTCGGCGGTGTGCATCAGGCGGAGGAGAGCGGGGTAACCCCGGAATCGGTGTGTCTTTAGTTCGCGCGCCGCGAGCGGGGATGAAGTGATCTGGGCAAGCAGGTGTGATGCGTCCCTCGCCTGCCCGGTCTCGACGGCATTGACGAATCTCACGGACAGGACACGTTCAAGAGGGAAGTGTTCGTTGCATCGCCACGCGAGGTCCTTCAGTTCGGCCTCGATCTCGGAAGCGCGCCCCTGCATTGCCAGCAGAGCCGCCAGTTCCCAGGTGTGGAACTTACGCCGCGGCGAGTGCGGAGAAACGACGCCCAGAACCGAGCGGAGAATCCTTTCGGAGTCGGCCTTGTCGCCGCGGGCATCGGCCAGACGCGCATCCACGGCATCAACCATCGCTCGGATCTCGGGGTGAGTTTCCGCCCCAATAACGGCCTTTGCCCGGTGCAGCAGGGCAACCGCCTCGGTCGGGCGCGATATCCTGCATGAGACGTCGGCCCAGAGGGCCAGGAAGATCGCGGCGAGCTCTGGATCGTTTCCGTGCAGATCCACCGTCTCTGCGAGGCCCATCGCATCGCGCGCCAGCACGCGTCCGTCAAGACAGTCCTGCAGGTAGACGATGGCCTCGACGACAGGCGCCCTTGTGCCGGGAAGCCCGTCGACTATCGCGCGCAGCGGCAGATCGCTCGTGACATACCGGTCCACGAGCGCATCGGCCCTGTGAGAACCAGGCACAGGCGCGTCTTCGTTGTCAGCCATTTCCGGGCGCCTCCACGGCATCTCTCGAGAACCAGCCGGAATGAACCGGCCCAATTCCCTTATCAGTCAACTATGAGCGCAGTATGAGCATATCAAGAGCATAGGTCAAACGGTTTCGGGTGGACATGCGGACACGATGGTAATGTGGAAAGTGTTGGCATGCAGCATGTTACAGGGCGGGAGATGAAATGGCACGCTGAATGGGACATCTTTATTGCTGTCGGTGGAAACAGACGTGTTTGACGTGGCTCTTCCGCAGTGCTGTCGGGGGTGGGTTGTGTGATGACATCTGCGGTGGTGGTTCGTCTGTTCTAACACGTTGCGAGAAGCAGGTTTTAGGTTGACTAGTTGGAGGTGTTTCATGGATTCTGGAGTAAGTGTTAACAGGGGGAAATTCACTGCCATGCTGCCGCGCAATCTTATCTTGTCCGCATGTGTGTTGACGGTGTCCGCCGTGGTGTCCGGGAACGGGGTTCTGCTTGCTGCCGACTCTGTCGCCGGCCGGGTTGTTCCAGGCGAGGAGAAGAGTGTTGAGCAGCTTCTGGCTGAGGTTGAAGCCAAGAAGGCTGAAGCCGCGGCGAGGGCTGACGACACGGATCGCCGGATCAAGGAATTTGAGCAGAAAGAGCGCTTGCTCCGCGAGATGGCGCGGGAGAATTCCGCGAAGATGCTGTCGCTTGTTCATGCGAACAGTGATTCCGCGGATGCGGAAGTTGTTGCGCTGAACAGGCAGATTGCCGAGATGGAGGACCAGATAAAGCTTCTGCGGGAGAAGCTCCAGGGCAGGCTTGAGCAGAACGCGGAGTTTGTAAGCAGCCGCCTTGCGCTTCAGGACGCCAACGCAGAGGTCATGAAGGCCCGCAAAGACAAGGGCGAGCTGATGATGGCCAAGGCCAAGATCACCGCCGAGCTCAGGGAGCTTGAGAGGGAACGTGTGGCGTTGCTGCTGCGCAGGGAGAAGGAGCGGGAAAGCATACAGGCGACTCCCTGACCGGACTCTTCTTTCCGTAGCCGTTGAAAGAGATTCTGTTCCCTGCCTTGTCTTGCATGGCCGGGATTGACTGTTGGAGGGTGTGTCGAATGGCCAAAAACAACCGCTGCGTCGGCCGCGGCTTCTTCCGCGGCAGCGTTCCGTATCTCCCTTTCATTCTCGCGGCGGCGATGGCCGCCCAAAGTGCGTTCGCTCTCCGGAGCGAAACCAGGCTCAAGGACGGTCCGTCGCTCCAGTCCGAACAAACGCAGCAGAAGCGAACGCCTTCCTCCGGCCAGATGAAGGCTGCCGCAAAGGGCGGCAAGGCCGGGGCGCGGGTTGACTGGCATTCAAGGCTCGGCACGCCCGCATCCGTTCGCGGCGTGGACCTGAGGCAGCCCGCTGTATTTGGCGGGGGCAAGGGGCTGGCCGGACGCGGGTCGAAGACCAATCGCGAGCAGGCCATAGCTGTACTGGACAACCTCTCTTCCGTGTTCCGCGTCAAGGATGCGGAGAAGGAATTCAAGGCCGGCAAGGCCCAGTCCGACTCCCTGGGCTTCACTCATGTGCGCGTGAAGCAGATGCACGAGGGGTTGGATGTTGTCGGCGGCGGCCTGATCGTGCATTTCGACAAGGATGGCAATGCCTACGAGGTAAACGGCCAGTACGTGCCGGACATCGACGTTGACGTCGTTCCCGGGATAGGAGCGGCGGATGCCGGGCGTATGGCGTTCCAGGATCTTGTGGCGCTCGGCAAGCCCGCTGGTTCGATCGAGAAGGCTCCGGAACTCGTCGTCTACGCGCGTGGAGCGGCCCCGCGGCTTGCATATGCGTTGACCATCGTCTACGCCGACACAGGCAGCGGAGCGGGCCGGTGGCGCTACTGGATCGACGCCTCCAACGGGGCTGTACTGCTTCGTTACAACGATATCCACGACATAGCCCCGCCGACGAGCAACGGCGGTCCTTCGACCATAACCGGCAACGTGCTGGCGGGCGAGGGTGGCGGGTCCAGGAGCGTGGTCGGCTGGCGCGAGAACACAGGCATTTATTACCTGCACAGCGCCGGTTTGCGCTGGCAGGTGTACAACGTGGCGTCATCGGGATACGCCGACAACGGCACATACGCCTTCCGCTACAACAACGCGTGGGGCAGCAGCGATCCGGCTGAGATGTCGCTGGGCGTCGGGTTCGACGCCGTCCAGGCTTACTTCATGAACGTTCACGGTCGGAACAGTTTTGACGACGCGGGGGCTCTGGCGCGGGCAAACGTTCACCTCGGGATCAACTACGTCAATGCGTACTGGAACGGCTACGACTTCAGTTTCGGCGACGGCGACAACGTTACCGCCACAGCGCTTGGAGTACTTGATGTCGCGGGTCACGAGTTCACTCATGCCGTCACCGAGTACAGTGCGAATCTTACCTACGCCTACGAGTCCGGCGCGTTGAACGAGTCGTTCTCCGACATTTTCGGCGCCTGCGTTGAGTTCTACGGGCAGCCCGACGGCCGCGGGGCATATCCGGGTGTTTCACGGGGCAGGTCGGATTGGCTGTTGGGCGAGGATTGCTGGCTGTCTTCCACCGCCCTGCGCGACATGCGCAACCCGGCGAATGCGGCGACCGTCGGCGCGGGGAACGAGCAGCCGACACGCTATCTCGGCAACTTCTGGTACAGCGGGCCGATGGACAACGGCGGGGTCCACCAGAACTCCGGCGTGCAGAACTTCTTTTTCTACCTCCTTTGCGAAGGCGGCACGGGCAATAACGAAGGGATCAACTACAACGTTACGGGCATCGGCATCGCCAACGCGGAGAAGGTCGCATACCGCGCTCTCACCGTTTACTTCACCTCCGACACCGACCACCAGGGCGCGAGGCTTGCCTGGGTATCGGCGGCGATGGACCTGGACCCGACATGGGTGCCGAGCGTCAGCGCGGCCTGGCGCGCCGTCGGGGTGAACGCGCCCAGGGCAGAGTTGTCCCTGGACCGTCTGGCCTACCGCTCCGACGCCACGGTGTCGGTCAGCGTGGACGACGGCGACGGGCTGCCGCCCTCCGTTGACGTGGCGGTGCGTTGTTACTCCAGCGACTTCGTATCCATCGCCAATCCCGGCACGCTCATGGCCAGCAACACGGTTGTCCTGGCGATACAGGGCTTCGGGCCGCTGTTTACAAACACTTTCTCGATCGCCGGGCTGCTTGAGCCCGATCCCGAGCACGGCGACATGCTGGTCTTCACGTACATGGACAACGATTTTCTGACCGGCGCCCCGGTCGCGATCGTTACCAATGCGCCGGTTGACGACGTGCCGCCCGTCATTTCGGCGATACACGTCGAGGATGTCAGCGACACCAGCGCCTACATCGTGTGGACGACGGACGAACCGTCCAGCGAACACGCCCGCTGCGCCACCAGCGTTCCGATGACAGACCCGTGGCAGGGATCGGACGCGATAGTCGGATGGGGCAGGCCCGGGCCGGTGGCTCACCGGGTCCGTGTGACCGGTCTGACGCAGAGGACTGTGTACTACTCGTCGGTGCGGTCGGAGGACGCGGCCGGCAACGTTTCAACCGTGCCTGCCAACACGGCCAGCGCAGACCCGGCGGACTATCCGAAGTTTTCCACGTTGTGGGCGCGGAGCGTGTTAGTCGATGACATGGAAGACGGCGTGCGCCGGTGGCAGCCGGGCGGGATCGGCACGCAGTGGGAGTACGGCGTGCCGACATACGGGCCGCCATCCGCCTATTCGGGCCTTAACTGCTGGGGCACGGCGCTTGCGGGGAATTACGACTACGTAACGCAGTCCTGGCTGGAGTCGGAGCCGATACGTGTCGGCTCGCTGCCGCGCCTGAGATTCCGCCACTGGTACAGCATGGGGTTGGGGAATCCATTCGGGGTGCCGTACGATTTCTGCGTGGTGCAGGTTGACGGTGGCGCCGGGTGGATCAACCTTCCGAACGAAGCGACCGGACAGACCAACTACATCGGCGCCTCCGCCGGCTGGGAAATGGCCGAGTACGACCTGTCGCGATTTGCCGACAGGGTCATTAGAATCAGGTTCCGGCTCGAGGCCGTGCCCTATAGCGGCGGATGGAGCGATATCGGGCCCGGCTGGTACGTTGACGACGTTGAATTGACGGAGATCATCAAGCCCGGGGTATGGGTTTTCGACTTCGACCGCCCGTTCGATGATGCCACTGCGAACAACCCGGAGGTGAACGACGGCGACGGTTATCCGGAAGCAGGCGAAACCGTGAATCTGAAGTTCATCGTCTACAACGTTGATGCGGCCGCCAGGTCGAACCTTTCCGCCATTGTCGCTCTGCCGTCTCAATACACGAAACTCGTTGGGCCGACCAACGTGCTGTCCTACGGCGCCATGAACATCGGCGATTCCAGAACAAGCGCCCCGCCGATCGCAGTCTCCATCACCAACGTCATTCCGCCGAAGGGCGCGGAAGCGCCGGTCCTGCACACGATGATGGACAGGGATCACAACTCCTGGCTGTCGTCGCTGACGCTTCAGATCGGCAGCTACGACAGCGCGACCGGCATGGTGCGCAACACCCTCGGGACGGGGATAGCGGGCGCGACTGTCACGGCCGTGACGACCGGTCAGTTCCCGACCGTTTACGCGACCACTGACGTGACGGGCCGGTACGTGATGAACGGCATGGCGCGTGGCCGGACCTACATGGTGAAGGCGTCCAAGTCCGGCGAGTATCTTGACTCCGCGACGCGGCCGGTCCTTGCGCCGGCGAACAACATTGACTTTGTTCTCAAGCGCGCGTTTGCCGTGGCAGCGCCGGTTTCCATCGCGACAAACATGGTCGGCGGCCAGGTTCTGAACTTCGGACTCACGGTTTCCAACACCGGGCCGGCGCCTGTCGACACGAACCTGGTGTTCGAGGCGGTGACATACTCGTATTCGCCTGACCTTGGGATAGCGGTTTCGAGCGGGACAAACCGGGTGACGGTGATTCCTGGCGCGACCACCAACCTGCAGATTTCCATCACGATGAGTTCATCGGCCCTGCCCGGCGCGTTCTCCGGCGGTATCGTGCTGGACGGCGAGTACGTGGGAGGGACAGTGGTCATTCCGGTCATGATCACGATGGACAGCGCGGAAATCAGCGGCACGGTGCGGGACACGTACGGGGTCGCGATCACCTCCGCGCTCGTGCGCGCCAGCCATCCGCTGCTGCCGGAGATGTCCGCGCTGACGTTTGACGACGGGACCTACTCGATAGTCGGCGTTGCCCCGGGCGCCTCGTACAGCGTGATGGCCGTGAAAGCCGGCGAGTATTCCCCGTCCACAAACGTGACTGTCGTGCCCGACGCGGCCGGCGTGGATTTCACTCTTGGCCGGGCCTACGCGGTCCACGACACGAATGCGCTTGTCATTGCTACCGGCACGAATGTGCTTATCATTACCGTTGAGCCGGGCGGCGCGGCCAGCAACGCCACGCTGCTGGTCCGGAACACGGCCGTGACGAATCCCCCGACGATCAACCTCCAGGCTGCGGTTTCGGCCGCGGTGCCGGTGGACAGGCTGACGGTGAGCGTGACGCCGACCAATATCACGACGGCGCCGTTTGGCTCCTCGGCGGTAACGGTTACGGCTAAGGCCGGCGCGGTGCAGACCGGGGTTTACTACGGGTACGTCTCTGTTGACGGCAACCAGGTGGGCGCGGACCCGTTGATGGTCGCGTTGCAGGTGAATGTTGTGGGGGCAAACATCCCGTTCATCGAGTTTGTCAGCGCAAAGACTCTTGACCAGGACGGCGACGGTTACCTTGAGCCGAACGAGACCGCAGGGCTCTCGATGCGTGTCAAGAACACGGGGTACGGGACGGCATACGGGCTTCGCGGCACCGTCAGCACGCCCAGCGCGCTGGCATCCGTGACGCAGCCGGTTGCCGTTTACCCGGCGTTCGTCATGCCCGGCGCCCAGGCTGACAGCGTGGTTAACGCGCAGATACAAATATCCCCGGCCGCGGTTGAAGGCGACGTTATCCCCTTCAAAGTCGTGTTCGAGGAAACGCCTGCTGGCGGAGCATGGAGCAACACGTTCGACCTGACCGTCGGCATCTCGCCGGACCTGAGTCTATCGCCCGCCTCCTTCAATGTGACTGTTGACGAGGGGCGCGAGGCGTTCAGGACGCTGGTCGTGTCGAACGCCTCGGCGAAGACTCTCGATGTGAAGCTTGGCACGCAGCTTGAGCAGGGGTTTGTCACGCCGCCGGCGCCAGTTGTCGCGCCAGTGAACTGGAGCGCGTTGACCGAAAAGGAAGCGGACCTTGGCACGCTGCTTGTCGGGTACAGGGACGGGATTGCAGGCGCCGCGTCGGTCGCGCGCACGGCCGCCGCCGCCGGGGCGCGGGAGCTGCGCCGGTTCCGGGCGGTTCCGGTGACCGTGCTGGGCGTGGGCAGAGGCTCCAGCCTGGCCGAGACTGCCGCGCGGCTGCAGGCAGACCCCAACGTTCTGTATGTCGAGCCGAACTATCGCGTCTATAAGGACGAGGTGCTTTCCGCTTCGCGCGTCGAGCCGAACGACACGTGGTACGAGTACGGTTACATGTGGGGTATGGACAACTTCGGCCAGAGTTCCGGCACGGCAGGCGCGGATATTGACGCCCCGGAAGCGTGGGCGATCTCGCGCGGCTGCTCGAACGTGATTGTGGCGGTGATCGATACGGGCGTTGACTACAACCACGATGATCTCGCGGGGAACATGTGGGTGAATCCCGGCGAGTCCGGCCTGGATGCATGGGGAAGGGATAAGGCGTCCAACGGGCGCGACGACGACGGCAACGGCTACGTTGATGACGTGCACGGCGCCGATTTCTCGATGCTGCCATACGGAGGGGTTACGGGCGACCCGATGGACACGGACGGCCATGGAACCCACGTTGCAGGCACGATCGGGGCGGTGGGCAGCAACGGCGTCGGTGTCGCCGGCGTCTGCTGGAATGTGAAGGTGATGGGGCTCAAGTTCATCGGCGACTACGGCGGCTCCCTGGATGCCGCGATGGCCGCGATCGAATACGCGATGGACAAGGGCGTGAAGATCGCCAACAACAGTTGGGGCGGCGGCGGGTTCAGCATTTCGATGTACAACCTGCTTGAGCAGGCGAAGACCAACGGCCTGCTGATGGTGTGTGCGGCGGGCAACAGCGGCACCGACAACGATGCCATCCCGCACTACCCGTCCTCGTACCCGAACGAGAACATAATCGCCGTTGCAGCAACCGACCGCGACGACCTGCTTGCGTCGTTCTCATGCTACGGCAACAAGAGCGTGGACATCGCGGCTCCAGGGGTTGAGATACTGAGCACCTATCCGAGCTGGTCCTACGGCGGTTCCTACGCCTTCCTTGACGGGACCTCGATGGCCACGCCGCACGTTACCGGTGTCGGTGCGCTGCTCATGGCGATGGCGCCGAAGGCTTCGTGGAGCGTCCTGAAGTCGGCAATCATCTCGAGCGCGATTCCGGACCCGTCGCTGGAAGGGCGCATGACGACCGGCGGGCATCTCAGCGCTTATCGCGCGGCAAGGATGATGCAGGCTCACTGGCTGAAACTGAGCGAGGAGGCGTTCAGCCTCGCCGTGGGCCAGAAGAAGAACGTCACGGTCACGTTCAATTACCGCGGCCTTGCGCGGCCAGGCACTCACAAGGCTCAGATCACGGCGGACGTCGGATGCGGCGGGACCAACTCCGTGTCCGTAATCATGAACGTTGTCCCGGCGCCTTCGCCTGCAGTGGAGGGGGTGAGGGTGGACGACTCGGTTGTCGGCGACCGTGACGGCTATGCCGAACCCGGCGAAACCGTCAACCTGTACATCCAGCTCATCAACCGCGGCACCGGGTATCTCGATCCTGTGACAGGTCATGTTGCCACGGCCGCCGCCGGCGTTACGATACTGCAGCACCCGCGGTGGACTGACGGCGCGGCCAGCCAGGAAACGGTTGAGCCCTCGACCCCGCTCAGGGTTGCATTCTCGGGCGCCGCGCCCACGAACGTGGTATTCCGGATGAACGTAAGCGAGGGCTTCAAGGGGCCGTGGACAGGTCTCGTTTTCTCGGTAAGCATCGGGGGTGTGCAATCGATAACCGGGCGGGTTTACGACGCCGTTTCCGGGATCGGTGTTGCAGACGCGACGGTGGAATATGTCGGCCCTGCCGCGGGCAGCCTTCTCACATCAGCCAACGGGGGCTACAGGATACTCGGCCTCAAGCCGGGCTCTTACCAGGTAAGGGCGAGAGCGGCGAGTTTCGCGGTGACCGATTTCAATGCCGCGCCCGTGGCGGGGTCGGACGTGCGGCTCGATTTCAGCATGATGCGTCCGAGCGGCCGGGTTCTGCCGACGGCCGTGACCGGCAGCGTCCTTGTCGGGATGAGCACGAACATCACCGTTGAACTCGCCAACGAGGGCAGCGCGCCGTGGGTAAGCCGGATCAGGGAACTCAAACCGACGAAGGTGGCCCTGCTGTCTGACGTGATGCAGTTGACCGGCATAGAAGGGACCGTTCGCGCAATGGGCGTGCGGTGCGATCTGCTGGAAAACAACCTCGTTCACGCGCACTCGTTGAACGGCACTCTGCTCGCCCAGTACGGCCTTGTCGTCGCAGATCTTTCCGGCGCCGAGAGCACGGGCAGGAAGATACTTGATGACGAGGTGCTGGTCCTTGACGCCTACGTCAGGGCGGGCGGAGTGCTGCTGCTGACCGGCCCCAACCTTCTGGGCAGCCCCGACAACGTCAACTTGAGCGCAATGGTGGGTTCGACAAGGACCGGCGTCCAGCAGGCTCTTGCGACGAAGGGCGTCACCGGCTCAGTCCCCGATCCTCTCCTGCAGGGCCCGTATGCCGCTCTCAATGCCGGCGATCAGGTGGTCGTGAGCGGTCAGCGTTACGACGATGCCAGGCCCGATACCAACCTCGCGGCCGTGGCGCTGCTCAAGACAGGCGAGGCTTCGAAGATAATGCGGCGCAGGATGGGGAACGGCAGCGTGGTGCTGTGGACGGGCAACCGCGACGGAGCCGAGTGGCGGAATCCGGGCGTGCTCCGCGACCTCTTCCGCAACGCGGTTCTTGACGCGCTGACAACGGACATAAGCTGGCTCAGCGTCGGCGCCGCCAGCCCGGTCAGTGTTCCGCCGATAGGCGGCGTGTTTGTGCCGATAACGATGACGGCGCCGCCGAAGATCGTGGACGTCATGAACGTCAGGGCCACGGTGTTGTTTGTCGGCGCGCTCCCAAGCGGGCAGGACGTGCCGCTGCAGGTCAGTTTCCTCGTCTGGCCGCCGGCAGTCACGGTGGAGGCGAGCGACGGCGTTGTCGACTGGCTTGGCCGGTCGCTGCGCGGGGATGGCGGAAGCGACTCCTGCATGTACCAGGTGCTCAGCGCTGGCACCAACGGCGCGGCTGACGCGCCGAACGACGACGGCTCGGCCGGCGGCGATGACAAGGTTCTTGTGACGCTGGCCGACGGGTTGCCGTTCGGGCGGTTCGGGCACGGTTATGAACTCGAGCCCGACTTCGGCAGGTTCCGCCAGACGTTCGACATGCAAGGCATGGAGAAGGGCACGAAGGTCTACGTTCGCGCATGGGACGCCTCTTCCGTCGCCGCCGCGGTTGTGTACGGCGATTCGCCGCTTTACTCGACGGCGTTCACGGTTGCAGAGGCATCTGACTTCGTGCGCTGGGTCGTCAACCGTGTGCCGGGCTATCCTGGAAGATCTCTTGGCGAGATGAGGGACTGGGACTACGACTCCGTGCCTGACGGGTACATGGTCCGGTTCGGCTACGAGGTGCGAGACCCGATAGGGCCGCTACCGAACTCATGGTCGCCGGTGCGCGTTGTGGGCGATCCCGATCCGCCCTCGATCTTTTCCCGCCCGGGCCGGGTGGCGATCTACAGCAACCTCGTGTTTGTGGCTGACACGGCAAACTACCAGATCCAGGTATGGAACAGGGCGCTCACGACGCTGGTGAACAAGTTCGGTTCAAACGGCAGCGCGTCGAACCAGTTCATTAGCCCGCAAGGCCTGGCGTTTGACGCCAAGCGCAGGGAACTCGTTGTCGCCGATACCGGCAATCACAGGATCAGCATATTCAGACTGACCGACTATGCGACGGCGAAGGTTGCGTTCAGGACCCAGATAGGCGGCTCGCGCGGCAGCGGGGCGAACCAGTTCTGGTCGCCGTATGCGGTTGCCGTGTTCAAGAACAACGGCTGGATAATGGTTGCCGACAGGGATAACAACCGCGTGCAGATCCACAGGCCGAGCGGGGCGGGTTACGTGCTCAACGCGTCGGTAGGAGGGCTTGACCGGCCGCAGGGCGTCGGGGTCGACAGCAGCGGGCTGATGTACGCCGTTGACACCTTCCGCAACAGGATCGGGTGCTATTCAATGAGCGGCGGGGCGGAGCTGTGGGGATTTGACGGCGGAACAAACCACTTCGTGCTGCCGTCCGACATCCAGTTCGGCGTATCGAACCGGGCATACGTTGCCGACTCGGGCGCGCACCGGATACAGGTTTTCGACATGCGCACTTACGGCACGGCCAAGCTGCTGGGCAGTTTCGGGAGCATGGGAAGTCTGGCCGGGCAGTTGAGGGTCCCGCAGGGCGCGGTTCCCGCCCCGGACGACAATCTTGTCTACGTGGCGGATACCCGCAACGAGCGCGTGCAGTTGATGAGGGTCATTATTGATTCCGATCGCGACGGCATGGACGATGTCTGGGAAGACCTGAACGGTTTGAACAGCAGTGATCCGAACGACTGGGACGACGACCCGGACGGAGACGGGCTCCTGAACATCGGCGAATACCGGATCAGGACCAATCCGATGGAAGCGGACACAAACAACAACGGTGTGGATGACGGCGATGAGGCGGCCATGGGCTTCCATGCCGTGGACTCGGGGATGGGGCTGCTTGCCATCCGCGATGTCGGGGGCGTTCCGGATATTCTGAACTGGAACGCGGTATCCGGCGGCATCTATCAGATCCAGTTCACGCGCGACATGATCAACGTGCCATGGTCGAACGGGCCTTCGGTGACAGTCCATGCCGACGGGGTATTCGTCTGGACAAACACGATTCCGAGGAGCGAGCCGAACCAGTTCTTCAGGGTTCTGAGGCTGAACCCGTAGAACAGACGGCGGGAGAACGATGTGAAAAAGCTGCTGGCAATCTTGTGCGCAGGCGTTGTGTTGGCGGGGGCATCGGGCGTTCGCGGGGCAGGGGAAGTGGCTGCGGACGGTTCTGCCGAGTCGGTCTCCGCACCGGCCGACGACTCAGTTGCAGACGCATTTGCCAGGCAGCGAACGGTACTGGCCGAGATGATTGAACTGAACAAGTGGATGAGCCAGATACGTGACAGGGCGATCAAGCAGGACAGGGACCTGAGTGCGTTGGCGCAGGCCGGCAACATGGGCGCGGAATTTGAGGCCCGCCTGGCAAGAAAGGCGCCGGAATTGGCAGAAATGCAGGCCAAGTTCGATGCCCTCAAGAAGGAGTTCAAAGAGTTGCAGGCAAAGGTCAGGACAAGTTCAGACGAAGATACGAGCGCCGTTGCCGAATGACCGCACGTTTGAAGCTGGACTCGTTGGATTCATGACGTCAGGATGTGCGCTGCATGAGCGCAATCCGTGATGCAGTACGCGGGAGAAATGGCGGGCGAGTACGTGTAACAGACTGTAGGGCAGAATGTTGCTGGAGCCCAGCCTGTGCTGGCATGTATGTTGCCATGTCTGTTGTTGATTTGTGGTGTGACAATCGTTGAATGGATGGATGATCAAGCCTCGGGAGGCATTGGAAGAGATATGACAAAGCGCAAGTTGACGCACTCGGGTGGATCTGTGCTGGGCTGGCTTGCCGCTCTTGGTCTGCTGCTCCTCGGAGCCGGGCAGGCGAAGGCGGCGTACAATCTCTATATCTATCCTGAGCCGGGTGACGGCAGCCTGGGTTACATTGTGGCGCCGACGAACGTGACGGACTACGGCACCTATGCCTCGAATCTGCCTTTCGTTGTGACTACGCCCAATATCTGGATTGAGGCCGCGGAGAAGCCGCTCTCGAAGTTCCTTCGATGGGAGCTGGTCTACGGTGGCGGGACGATCAGTCAGCCGATAAACAAGCGCACTCTCTTCGTCTATGGCGGCACGAACGATGTCTACATCAAGGCCACGTTCCTGGTTGGTGTGCGTGTCACTTCGACCAACACGACCGGAACCGTTGGCAGTCCGGTGCCCGGGTCCGGCATAAACTACTACAATGTCGGGGACCAACAGCGTTTCACCGTCACCTCGCCGTTCCCAATGCCTATTGATCCGGTGAACTACAGGACGCTTGTCAGCGGCTGGACAGGCACTGGCAGCATCACGCCTTCCGGGAGCGGCAATCAGACCGACCTCCTGTCGATCACCAATTCGTCCACGATCAAGTGGAACTGGACGGACGAGTACAAGCTGATTGTCGAGATCGAGGGGGGCGGGGCCGTCACCCGCAATCCGAGCAAGGATTGGTACACGAACGGGGAGTCGGTATTCCTCACTGCGTATGCCATCGCCGGGAACTATTTCCTCGCGTGGGATGACGGGAAGGTCACGACAACCAACAGCGTAACCATGAACGGGGTCCGCAAGATCAAGGCAGTGTTCGGCAGTTCCCAGCTTGACAATGACGGCGACGGTTTGCCCGACCTCTGGGAGATCAAGTTCGGTCTCAATCCGAACAGCGCGGTCGGCGTAAACGGCGCTTTCGGAGACCCCGACAACGACCTCCTTGCCAACATCCAGGAGTACATCATATCGCATGTCCTGATCACGAACGGCGCCGCGTTATTCGAAGCCAGCCCGATCAATGCCGACAGCGACGGCGACGGCATGGATGACGGGTATGAGTTCTACCACTTGCCCAGCGGCACCAACGTCAGCGCCCGTGTCGGGGACCAGCGAAACGCCGCTGCCGTTGTCAGCGCGATAGGTGTAAACGGCAGAGACAACAATGCCGACCAGGATTTCCGTTGGAACACTACCACGGGTTACCGGACAGACGTCGGTCTCAGGGCCTACGAGGAGTACGTGGGCCCCGATTCGATCGTCCCCGGAACCTGGACCTCCGCCGTAGCTGTCGCCGGCATCACGAAACCCGTGTACCGGTACCAGGTCAACTGGGCCGATACCGGCGACCAGAGTTTTGCGGACGCCATCGACTCTGAAATAGTCGGCGGCAGCGTGCAGGGCGACGGATTCGACGACGGCTACGAGTATTCGTGGGACGAGTGGCAGTCGGTGCATGGCGGGGACCCGGTCGGCGATCCGCTGAACCATTTTGTGCCGTACCGTAGCGTCAATGCCGCTTTGCCGATGTCGGTTGTCATAGCGAACTTCAACGGCGGTCCGCAGGATCTGGCCATAGCGAATGCCGGCCACGATTCGGTGTCGGTCCTCTATGGACGCAACGGCGCCAACGGCATCTTTAACCCGCCGGACCCGCGGGACGAGTGGGGTGTCGGCCGACTGCCGGTTGCGATCGCAAGCGCGGACCTTGTTACGGGCGGGGCCGTCAGCGATCTCGTTACCGCCAACATGGGGACGAACACGATCTCGGTGCTCTTGCGGGCCGGGAACGGCTTCAACGTCAGCCACTACACGGCCGGTTACGGCCCTTCATGCGTGGCGGTGGGCGACTTCAACCGGAACGGCACCATGGATGTCGCCGTGTCCGTCACCAACGGGAACGTGGTCATCTTCCAGGGCGACGGACTTGGCGGCCTGACGCTGCAGCAGACGATCCCGATCGGCGCCGGCAGGCGTCCGGCGTACATCGCGGCCGGAATCCTGCGTGCGCCCACCAACACGGTGGTGCTGGGCGGCGTGCTCCTCGACCTCGTTGTCGCCAACGAGGGCAACGACTCGATAACGGTTATCACGAACAACGGCACAGGCACTTTCGCGATCAAGTCCGAGTTCGGGGTCGGCAGCAGGCCGAAGGCCGTGGAGATCGGCGAATTCAGCGGCGACATGTACAACGACCTCGCATGGGTTGAATATGGCGACAACAACGTGCGCAGCAGGCACGGAAACGGCGACGGGTCGTTCCTGACGCCGGGCTTCACCAAGGGGCTGCCGATCGGCGCCGGTCCAAGACATCTGGCCAGGGGCCAGTTCGACGCCATCTTTCCCGTGCCGAACAACACGATGGATCTGGTGGTTGTCAACGAGTTGAACGACACGGTGGCGGTTCTTCTCGGCAGCAAGGATGACGCGTCTTTCGCCTCAGGCACGACGGTTGACGTGGGCGACAGCCCAATGTGGGTGGCGGTCGGACGGATCAATAACGACCAGCTCGACGACTTTGTGGTCGTCAACCGGAATACCGATTCAGTCTATGTGTACTTCGGCCGGGGCGACGGATCGTTTTTCCAGAACGGCAACTACGATTGTTCAGCGCGGATAGCGGACCGGCGGTACAATCCCGCCCAGGTTCACAAGACACCGCCCGATGCAGGTCGGCCTGACTACGACGTCATGTACGATCCTGTCAGCGGCGGATCGGGCAAGTGGCTGACGGACGAGATGGAGTATGCCGCGTGGCGGCTTCCGTTCGCCGGCACGTCGAACGGAGTGATACTCAGGCAGGAGTTCCCTGGGAGACCGCGTTGTTCGCATCCGTTCTACTGGGATGTGGACCGTGACCAGATGCCGGACGGATGGGAAATGGCCTTCGCGTATGATCCGTGGGATGCCGACACCGACAACGACGGCACGCGTGACGGGAACGAGAATCCCGATGGCGACTGGTTTGCCCAGGACGCCCTGCTGCCATCCAACCGGCACTTCAATGTGTACCTGACCTACGGGTTCCACCCGGGGACGGGGTACGGGTACCTTACCAGGTATGGGCCTGCCGGCCCGAACACCGCGGCCTACATCAACTACGAGGAGCTGATAGGCGATCGAGGTCTGGCCGCCATAACCGAGGATGATCCGGATGACAGGGCCACGCATCCGTTCAAACTGGATTCCGACGACGACGGCATCTGGGACGGGTGGGAATACTACATGGCCCTCGACGCTCAGGATCCGCTTGACGCAAACGAGAACTATGACGCTCCGTTTGATGGTTTGAGCAACTTCGAGGAGTTCCAAAGCTGGGCCACTTCCACCAATATCATGGCGGCCAGGACGGCGGTGCCGGGCTGGCAGAACAAACGGTTCCCGACTGACATCTATGACTGGGATACCGACTATGATCAGACTTCCGACAGCGCCGAGCGCGGCCACTTCAATTTCACGCAGAACAACGGCGCAGGCATAGCGATTTTCGATGAAATATCCGGCGAGATAACCTACGAATGGTTCATCGGCGGCGGGCTGTGTCCCACAACGGCAGATACCGACAAGGACTACCTGCCCGACGGTTGGGAGGCGGAGTATCCCGGCGCCGGCGATGTGCAGATCAATGCCCAGGGCGTCGCGGAGGTGGTGAATTGGGCCGGCGGCCAGGACGGCACGACTGGCGACATGTACGCAGACTACGATGGCGACGGCCTGATGGCGTATCAGGAGTACTTCGCGGGGGCTGTCTATCACTGGCAGTGGCTTTACAACGACGGCACGATGGCGTGGGCGCCGGGCCGGGGGCTCTACGGCTATGAGCCGTTCGATTTCTTCGATGACGAGCTTTCCGGCAATCTCTGGTATGTGGGGCCGGGCGGCCGTCAGCCCTACACCTGGGACCCGAACTACTACGCCGATCCGCCGTTCAACCGGGTCGAGTGGCACTACATCACCGGCACAGAGGTTTTCCCGGCCGTGGTCTGGATGTTCTCAGGCACCGATCCGCGGGATCCGGATACAGACTGGGACAACATGGACGACTACTGGGAGACCTTCCACGGGCTCGACCCCCTGATGGGCACCTTGGATGTTGTTGCCAGCAAAGTCCTGTTTCAGCCTGTTCCGTTCCCCGGTCTGCTGATACACTTGCAGGCGCTGGCGTCCATGGACATGCGGGTCTATCCGTGGATTTCCGGGACCGACTTCCATGACGGTGACCAGGACGAATTGCAGAACATATTCGAGTCGGTACAACTGACCCCGAATCTTCTGCGTCCGCCGTATGACGCGCCCTACTACCATACCGACCCCAGTCCGCACTGGGTAACTGACACCAGCTCAGACCAGTCATGGGTAAACCTGTACTACTGGCTCGGGATGCGTTTCGGGTGTCATGGTCCCATGTGCACTTGCGCCGGCGGCGCGTGGGAATGGTATTGGGATCTAATGGTGCTCTACTTGTTCGACGCCCCGCCCACCTATGCGTTCTCCTTCGAGAACCACGAAGGGTTCGACACGGATACGGACGGACTGTCCGATGTGGCCGAACTGACCGACCAGGCGCAAAGCCCGGGCGTGACTGACTGGCTGGAGAGCCAGAGCCCCATCAAGCGCAGGGCGCTCTACCTGAACGGCAATGCCGCGGCCCGGACGAGGGTTTCGCACTTTCTAGACGACTATCGCGAGTTGAGGACGTTCACGGTTGAAGCCTGGGCGCGCCCGCAGAATTCCCGCAGCGGCCGCACGCAGGTCGTGACTGAAAAGGGCGGCATTGTGCCGCAGGGCAACGTGATGGGGTGGCCCTCCGCCTACCGCGCCAACTACAAGGTGGGCATTGATCCAGACGGGCGGCCGTTCGCCGGGTATCATGGCAGCGCCGCCGACATCCAATTCGTCGAGGCCAAGGCATCGCCCGGCGGCTCGTTCCTGAACGACCGCTGGTACCACGTCGCGACCACTTACGACGGGTCGTACATGGCCGACGGCCATTTCGTCGGTCTGCTCAAGCTCTACGTAGACGGCGAAATTGTGTCGGTTACTCCGTCGTCCGAGATCCCCTGGAACGGCTGGTTCGGCGGCATACAGAGCAGCAATGCCCCGGCAATCGGCTACATTCTCGGGCTCGGGATGCCGGCGGTCATTGGCGCCGGCGACGACAACCCTAACGGGGTGGTGGACGGCGGCACGTTCTACGTGGGATGGCCCGCTTGCAACGTATTCGGTCAGCCGGTGCTCAGGGAGTACTTCACGGGCTGGATTGACAATGTACTCGTCTGGGACGGACCGAGGACGCGCGAGGAAATCCGTTCGACCATGAGAACCCGCTGGACCCGCCGGCAGACGTTCAACGCCAAGACGGTTCGGCAGGGCGCGAAGGGCGCGCTGCTGTTCTTCGCCTACACGTTCGATGACCTGCCGGATCCGGACCACGGGCCGGTTTCCCCCGACGGCTTCCAGACGCTGAACGGGAGGCCGATGGGAGTGAACACGATCCCGTGGTGGGCTTCCGCCTCCGACAGGTCGCGGATATACACTGACTACCTGTACGTGCCGTGGATAGACAACCTTGCGGTTCACAATCCGCTGGATCCGCCCGTTGACTCGCGTGTTCCGAACCCCGACGGCCTGCAGTACCCGAACACGGCAAACCCGTATGTCTTCGGCTATTTCACGGCCTCGCGCTACGGCGCCGAAAGTTTCGGCCGTCTGTCCAGTTCCTCGTTCCGTGACGATGCCGGCGCGCACCTGTCTGACTTGCTGCCGCTGCGCTGGGCGGAGGCGGATGAGGACGTGGAGATGTGGGACAACGGCACGCTCGGGACCGATCCCTATGACAGCGACTTCGACGGCCTGCCGGACTCCTGGGAGGAGCGGTTCGGCCTCGATCCGAGGGATCCGAACGGGGATCACGGGCCGGACGGCGACCTGGACAACGACGGGCTCTCCAACCTCTATGAGTACTACACTCAAAACGACCCGACCGACCCGAACACCGATGGCGACGACCGGCGCGATCCGGACGAGGATCTCGATGCCGACGGGCTCGTCAACAAGACCGAGTTCGCTCTCGGGACGATGCCGCACATGCCTGACAGCGATGATGACGGCCTGTCGGACTGGGAGGAAGTGACCGGCTCGACCGATCCAGTGTTCAACCTTACCCGCCCGGCGACGAGCCTGCCTCCGAGCGGCAGGACCGATCCGCTCGATTCCCTCGAGCCGGGGGTCCAGCGCTCGATGTACTTCAACGGCAATGCGCGCGTGATCGTTCCGCCACAGAACAAGCTCATGGCGCCGACTTGGACGGTCGAGGCGTGGGTTAAGCCGGAAGCGGGCGGGGTCGGCGGCGTGATCGTCTGCCGTCGCATGGAAGGCGCCGCGAACCCGACCGACTACGGAATCAATTACGAGCTCGGACTCGTCGCCGAGTCGGCAATCACGAACAGGCCGTACATACGCTACCGCGCATCGGACGGACAGGAAGTGCGTGTGAACGGGACCGGGCTGACGGAGATTACAGGCGGACTGGCGCCGTTGCTGATCCCGGTTGACAAGTGGTCGCATCTTGCCGGCACGTACGACCAGGCCAGTCTCACCCTGTCACTGTACGTGAACGGCAAGCTTGCCGCGTACAGGACCGATGCCTCGCTTGTGCCGCCGACCGTGTTCGGGTTCAAGCAGGAGCACGGCGACGACGAAGTGACGATAGGCGCCTGGCGTTCGACCGGCCCGGTGATCCTCGGATTCCGCGGCTGGATTGACGAAGTCCGGATATGGCGCGGAGCGCGTTCTGCCGACGAGATATTCGACCGGTACAATGCGCCCGAAGGCGTGCCGTCCGATTTCGCCAATGAACGGCTGCGCCTGAAGTCGCGCTATCTGAACCCTGTGCGCGGGATCAGCCAGTCGCTGGCGGGAGTGCCCTCAGACCAGTCCGTCCACATGCTGATCCAGGCCGATTCGGACAAGCCGGAGGAAGACTTTGCGGCCGTGCAGCAGGCCGGCGGCGTGGTGTTGAACGCCGTCTCGCCCAACACCAGGACGGTCGTGATGACGCCTGCGCAGCTCCAGAGCGTGGGTTCACGTGTCAGGTGGGCGGGCACTCTGGAGGCGAAGGACAAGATATCCGGCAAGCTGGGCTTTACCGGTTCGAAGCCGCCCAGAAACGTGCTCGTCATGTTCCACGACGACATCCAGTCCGGCGTGGCGGTCTCGACCGTTCAGGGCGCCGGAGCGCAGGCTGTCGGCACGGGATTCATCGCGGGCAAGTACGTGGTGGCGAGCGCGTCCGACGCGCAGGTCCAGGCCCTTGCCTCGCGCGATGCGGTGGCGCGGATCATACCGTGTCCGTCGTGGCTGACCGACGGCAGACCCGTGAGGTACTGCCCGCATGAGGCGCGGATCAACGGGACCAAGGTTGCCCCGTACGCGCTTGTGGGCGAAGGGTGGGACGGCCCGGGGCTGGGCGAAGCTTACCTTACGTACTACTTCTACAACACGACTCCGGACCTCGACGCCACGCTGTGCAGGCGGTCAATGACGGACCAGCTTGCCAAGTGGGCGACGTACGCGGCGCTGTACTTCTCCGAGTCTGCGACACCCGGACGGGAGTACTCGTTTGACATAGGGTTCGGCATGGACCCGGCAGGGGCATTTGACGGGCCGTTCGGCGTCCTTGCGTACGGGTACTTCCCCAACGACATCAACCCGGAGCCCATCGCCGGCGACTGCTACTACGACGAGGACGAGACCTGGACCATCGCCGGCACCGGAATAGACCTGCGCTTCGTCTCGCTCCACGAGTTCGGGCACTGTCTCGGAATGGGGCACTCTGACGACCCTACTGCGGTCATGTTTCCGTTCTACAGCGGGTCGAACGAAGACCCGGTCCTGCAGGCCGACGACATAGACGGCATCCAGGCCCTTTACGCCAGCGCCCAGGGAACCGGCAGGGCCGAGTTCAGGTTTGATGACGGCGGTCTCTCTGCTGAGGACTTCAGCACTGATGCCGACTGGCTCACCGGGTGGGCGTCCGCCGCCATTCCGAACGGCGCGGTGTTCTCTCTCGACACTCCGCCGCTCGACCGCGACAGCGACGGCGACCAGATGCCGGACTGGTGGGAGATCGGGAACGGGCTGAACCCGTACGACCCGAGCGGCGAGAACGGGCCCTACGGCGACGTGGACCGTGACGAGTTGAACAACATTTACGAGTACTACGCGGACACCGACGCATATCCCGGCAGGTCGAACCCGAGGGTCGCCGACACCGACAACAACGGGTTTGTTGACTATGACAGCGGCGTTGACGGCGCGGGGAACGGCCGCACGGCCGGAGAGCGCTATGACGATGGCGACCGTATCCCGGACGGTTGGGAGATCATGTACCGCGGGTACGCGCCCACAACCGGCCAGCGCGGGCTCGATCCGGCGTACTACGATGCCCATCTCGACCCGGACGAGGACGGCTGGAGCAACTACGCCGAGTACATGGGGTACTGGACGGACATGAATCTCATTCCGCCTGCACGGGTTCGCAGCAGCAATCCGCTCAGTCCGACCAACTACCCGATGCCGATCATTGAAGTCAGGGCGCGGTACTTCGGCATGCGCGGCGCAGATATCAGGGATGTCCTCGCAGGAGGCGCGACGGTTCGACTGAACTTCTACGGCACCCCGGCGATGGACGGCACGCCCTGGGGCACGCTGACGATGGATCAGGACGTGATGACGGTCGATGCCCTGACAACGGGCCACATGATCGAGGGGACGAACTATGTGTTCGGGTTCCTCGACATGAACAACAACGGCATCTGGGACTGGAGCCCGACGCCGGGCGCGGGCGAACCAGCCGGAATCGCCGATCCGCAGCCTGTGATCGGCTGGGGCGACATCAACAGCGTGGAGATCGGGTTGACCGACTTCAGGCAGGGCTACCCGCGGTTCACATGGACGCAGATCCCGACCGCCAGCGGCTACTATGTGACGTTGAAGCGCGGAACCACGACGATCATCAACAATCGTTACATTGCCAACCGCGCCAGGAACTACCTGCATGAAGGCGACTACCTGGCGGCCGGGGTGATGGGCTTGAGCGGTGTTTCCCCGTTCAGCACGTATGTTCTTACGATCTCGTACGAGGAGGATGTCAGCGGCCACAAGTACTTGAACCCGCATCCTCAGACGGGAATGTTCTCGCTGGTTGACCTGGTGACCTTGTCTCAGCCGTCGTTCATCACCAGCCATGGCTTCACCTACGACTATGCGAGAAACGAGATAGAGTGGAGCATGGTTGCCGGCGCGACGTCCTACAGGATAGAGGTGGCCAGAACGAACAACGGGCCGGCGATCGCCAGCCGCGTCGCTCCTGCCCCGTACCGATCGGTCTCGGGTTCGTATCGCGCCGAGCTGCCGGTGTATGGCGGCGACACCGTGAACAGATCGTTCAAGCTGACGAACGGCACATACCGTGTTCGTGTGCGGGCGGAGATACCGGGCGTTACGCCGTCGCCGTGGCGGGAGCAGTCCTTCAACCTGAATGTCAGGGAACCGCAGGCAGGCGGCAAGTCCATGATCACGGGCGACGTCTACTACTTCGGCAAGACCGCGCGCGGCTACGGACCGGGGTTGACGAACGACCTGCGCATCATAGTCCAGTCGTTCACATCCGCCGGGTTCAGCGGCAGACCGGACAGCCAGGTTGAGTTCGGGTATGTGTGCAATACGAACAACCCTGCGACCCGCAAGGGCGCGTACAAGCTTATGGGGCTGCACACCGGCGTGCACTACGTGAGAGCGTTCCTTGATCTGAACGGCAACAGGGCGCTTGATTTCTTCGAGCCGTACGGCTTCGCGGTGCAGTACCAGACAGACTGGGAGTACCAGCCTCGCTCGATACACCTGACAGGGTCCGGCAGCGTGGCGGTGAACGACGTACGCATCGTGATCCGCGACCGTGATACGGACGATGACGGACTGCCGGACGGATGGGAGTACAGTGCTCTAGGCGGGACGCTCGGGTACGATGCCGGACAGGATCCTGACGGCGACGGCGCCTCGAACCTGCAGGAGTACGAGGATACATGGATAGACTCCGATCCGCTGAAATACGACACCGACGGCGACGGGGTGTCTGACGGCGACGAGCTGCGGCTTGGCCTGCTGACGCACGTTGCCGACACCGACGGCGACGGCATAGCAGACGGCGTTGAAGTGGCGCTTGGCCTCGATGCCCGCAATGCTCTGGGCGACTACGACGGCGACGGGATAATAGACGCCGTGGAAATACTGCGGACCAAGACGGATCCGAGGAGCGGGGCCGATGTGCTCAGGTTCATCAAGGTCATGCCTTGCGACCCGTCAGCGCCGGAGGTGTTCAGACTTGAGTGGGACGGGAAGCCCGGCGTGGCCTACCAGGTGCAGTTCAGCGCCGATCTGCGGACATGGCTGAACGTGCCCAACGGCCGCATGACGGGCGCCGGAGTCGGGTTGAGCCATACCGAGCGGAACCCGGGCACGGGTGGGCTCAGGTTCTACAGGGTAATAGTGCTCTGACGATTGAGAGACGGCCTGCGGCGCGGGGCGGCGAGGTGCCGCCCGCTCCGCGAAAACGTTTGACTGGCTGTGTGGGCAAGTCTATTTTCGCCGCGTGGGTATGACCGAAAAACGGAGTGAAATGACGATGAAGAAGCTTCTTGCCATCATGCTTGCGCTCGTACCGGTTGCAGTCTTTCTTGCCGGATGCGAATGGGAGGCGACCGACGACGAAGAAAGCTGGAATGACAACGTTGCGCCGTGGGTGAATTTCTCCGGCATCTACCGCGGGACGGGACCGAGGGGATACATTGTGAGTAAGCCCACACCAGGCGGCTCCACCGATGAAGATCCGACTGAAGTGGCCGTTCAGAATGAACCGGCGGGTTCCTTGCCGGCGACTCAGACGTCACTGTCCGGTGGTTTTCCAACGGCCAAACTTCCCATAGTGCCTGGGTCTGTAACAATTGTCATGCAGGGCGCTTCTTCGGGTGGTTCATTCAGAGACGACGGAAGTGGCGGTCTGAGCGGCAGGTTCAACTTGGTCGGAATAGACGCGCCCACCAAGACCGCGACTGGAACGATAGACTATGAGACAGGCACTTGGGCGCTCTTTCTGGATAGCCCTGGCTTTCTCGAACCGGTGAATGTCTTCCTGAGTTGGACGTACACCGTCAGTCCGTCAGATCCCGTCATTGACGATCTTCCTCCGGGGAATACCGGAGCGCCAATATTCGCTTTCACTATAGCGCAGAACGGAAATGTTCTGACGATAGTCGACAGTCAGGGAAGCACGTTCTCGGGCCAGGTTTGGGGTGTTCAGACAGCAGGTGGCGACTCAACTGGAACCACCTCCGGCGACGTGATCGCCAACTTCCAGGTCAAGGGGACCAGCGCCGCCGGTATTGACGTGACGATCACGGGTGCGTTGCAGGGATACTACACGGCTCCGGCAGGCGATCTCGTATACGGCACTCTCAGTGGACGTGTGATAAACGGGACTTGGGTTGAGGACGGTGGCAAGACAGGAGACATTCGAGGCGCTGCTGAAGAGAGTGTCAACGTAACTCCGTAACTCCCACCACTACGACCGACACGACACAGCAGGGCTGAAGCGGGGGAGTGTTCCGGGTGCCCGCCTCGCGAGTGTGTGGGGCTTCTTTTTCGTTTCCTCCGGCTTTTGAATACGTGCTCGACCGTGCCGGGTGGATCGGCGGCGATGCGTCGCTATCGGTCGGGCAGACGGGAATACGAGGATGCCGACGCAGATTCAAGACATGAGCGATTTCAAGGGGCCGGTGCGGTGGCCGTGGTTGCTTGTGGTGGTGCTTCTGATAGCCATCGCGGTCGTTGGCGCCAAACTCGGCATGGGACGTCGCGAAGTGGAAGCGTCTGAGCCTGTGCGGTCCGTGAGAAGCCCGGAAGCTCCAGCGGTTGTGTCCGCGGATGTCGCCGGCGCGGCCACTGTGACTCAAGCCGGCCAGGAATCGCTCCAGCCTCCCGCCAACCTTGTGGAGTCGCTTCTGCTCGGAGAGAACCTGGAGAAAGCCGGACGTTTTCTCGAAGCGCGGGATATCTACTACGGACTGTACGGTTCACTGCTGCGCTCCTCGGAGCGGGCGCAGGTGGAATCGAGACTCGGGCGGATCAATGTGCTGCTTGTCACAACCCAGCGGCGCATGCCGGAGAAGCTGGAGTACATTGTGAAGACCGGCGACTCGCTCGACAGGATCGCGAAGCAGAACAACACAACGGTGGAACTTCTGCAGGCTTCGAACAACATATCGAGACCTGACCGGATACGAGCCGGGGACGTGCTGCGGGTTTTCACCGGCGGCATCGTGGTGGAGATCTCCAAGTCGCGCAACGATATGATCCTGAGGATCGGGGACAGGTTCTTCAAGCGCTACCAAGTTGGCACCGGCAAGTTCGGCAAGACGCCTGTGGGCACTTTCCAGATAACCGAGCGCATCCCGGAACCGACCTGGTGGAGGCCGGACGGCAAGGCGGTGAAGTACGGCGATCCGGAGAACATTCTCGGCACGCGCTGGATGACGCTTCGCGCCATTGGCGAAACACCCGATGTGCGCGGTTACGGCATACACGGCACATGGGAACCGGAAAGCATCGGGAAGGCCGAAAGCGCCGGCTGCATCCGCATGCGCAACCCGGAGGTCGAGGAGCTGTTCCTCCTGCTGCCCGTCGGAACGAAGGTGACCATAGTCGAGTAAGCGCCCCTCCGTGGCGCTGCTACAGGAGAGGCGCGGTTGTTCTTCCTGTAGCCGCCGGACGACAATATAAGGTGGGCCGGCCACGCTGATGCGTGACCGGCCCTGGTTGGGAGGAATGTGACGCGGCGATTTCTCCGCCACGCCACCCGGGAGTCAGTACTTTGTGCTTCTCTTCATCGCCGTGTTCATATGCTACTTCCATGCCAGTTAGCACGGCGCGGTAGATACTGATCCCTATGTTCCTTCAATTCAGCCTATTACGGCAGGGCGGCTTTACGTCGACGGCTCCCTGACAGTGGTCGGCATGTGTCTTCCGGACACGGTAATGAGACACGTTCGGCCGATGCTGAGACAGGGAGTGTGTCGGAATTTGTCCATTAGGGATGCGGTTGTGAGGGGGCTACTCGGCCATATCCAGCCGAACGGTGGCTATCTCGCACGGGGCAAGTTCCATCCGTACCGCTCCGTCCTCGATTCCCAACTTGCGCTCGTTGCGCTCCATGAGATCGCAGGCCCACGCGCGCTTGACCTCGCCTCTCACGGAGAGCGAGACTGGTGACGTCGCGTTGTGCCGTTCGACGAGGCGGATGACGAGGTTCTTGCCGTCCTCGCTGCGCTTCACGGCTTCTATCGTCACGTTGGGCGCTGAGCACTCGATGAGCGAGGCCGGCAGTTTGTGCGGCTGGATGTTCGCGGGGAAGACGAAGTGGGGATGGTTGAGCATCATCGCCTCGCGCATGGTCCCTGCCTGACGCCAGTCGCCCGGGTGCGGGAAGATGGCGTAGGTGAAAAAGTGGCGTTCGACATCGGCCTCAGGGTCCGGATGTATCGAGCCCTTCAGCAGCGTCAGCCGCATGACCTTGCCCGCCGCGTCGCACCCGTACTTGCAGTCGTTCAGCAGGCTGACGCCGTAGTCGGCCTGTGACAGGTCCATCCACTGGTGCGCGGGCACCTCGAACTTGGCGCGGTCGAAGGATGTGTTGCGGTGTGTTGCGCGCGCGATGTGGCCGAAAGCCATGTCGTACGCGCACTGGCTGGTGTTAACCGCCACGGGGAATGCAACCTTCAGAAGGCGCTGGCGTTCCTCCCAGTCTATCGCAGTTTCGAAGTAGAGCGAGGGGCTTCCGGCATAGAGCGAGATTCTCTGGACCATGCGGGACGAGCCGAAGGATTTCTCAAGACGCAGTGAAGCTCGTACCGGGCCTTTCTCCTCCAGCTTCAGAGTGCCGTCGGGGGGTATGGGCACGGGATGGTCGCTGTAGGTTTCCACGATATCCCACGCGTCGTACTCGCCGGGCGTGTCCTCGAAAAGCTGGAACCTGTTGCCGGCATCGCCGTTCGCGAGCACCTGGCGGTCGTGCTGCCGGTCGAGGAGAGAGACCAGTTCGCCGTCATCGTTGAACTCCGCGTGAAGAAACTCGTTCTCGATCCAGTGGTCGCCGGAGCGGAGGCCGGAGGAGGATTTCGGCGACCTTCCACTCCCGAAACGCAGTATCGAAAACCCGCAGGCAGGCACTGCCGGGCCACGGACCAGGCGCTGCGCGCTGTCGTCGAGCGACTTCACGTCCTGCTGCGGCAGAACCGTGCCGCGCGCGTCGGTCACGGCGCGGCCGGCGACCAGGTCAGCCGGCAGGCAGACGGTGTCGGCGCGTTCGAATGACAGCGAGTTGAACAGCACGACCGAGTCCGCGTCGGCGCGCCGCTGCACGGACAGCAGTTGCGCGACGGACTCGTCGCGCAGTTGCTCCGCCACGGCGTATATGCGGTCGTAATCGCGCAGGAGATCCTGGTAAACCGGCGGCACGTGTGTGCCGGGCAATGAATTGTGGGACTGCGTGGTCAGAAGGTCCTTCCATCCGGCGTCGAGTTCCTTCTCCGGGTATTCGGCGCCGCCGGTCCAGGCCAGCGCGGCAAGCATCTCGGTCTCGCGGTAGAGGAGCTCGGCCCGGCGGTTCAGCTTCTTCAGCCGGGCGCGGTGCGTGTAGGTTCCGCGGTGCGCCTCGAGGTATATCTCGTCGCGCAGCACGGGCAGCCGGGCGGCCGCGGCCTTCTCGGCGATCTTGTCGAGCGCCGACTCAACGGTGGAGAACTCCGTTTTCACGAGCCCGGGGAAATCGCCGTAGCGTTTCGCGGACTCGATCATTTCCGGATCCACGCCGCCCCCGCCGTCGCCCCAGCCGTACACGTGAAGCGTTCTGCCTATGGTGTCCCTGTCGGAGAAGGCGCGCCACTGCCTGTCGAGGACGTCCGGATCGACCGTTCCGATGAAGTGGCCCGGGGGGACGACGCCAAGGATGCGCGACCCATCCGTGCCTTCCCACCAGAACGTGTTCATCGTCCACGGATTCGTGTCGTTCCACGAAACCATCTTGTTGGAGATGAAGTATTCCACGCCGCTGCGGCGGAGTATCTGCGGCATGGCCCAGCTCAGGCCGAAGACGTCGGGCTGCCAGCAGGTGCGGCTGGTCATGCCGAAGTTGTCCTGAAAGAAGCGCTGCCCGTGCATAATCTGGCGCACGAACGATTCGCCGGAGATCAGGTTGCAGTCCGGTTCAACCCAGAAGGCGCCGATCGGCTCCCAACGCCCTTCCGCGACGCGCTGTTTCACCTGCTCGAAGATTTCCGGGTGGTGCGTCTTCATATCCGCGTAGATTTTTGCCTGGCTCTGGGCAAAGATGAACTGCGGGTATTCCTCCATGAGGCGCAGCATCGTCGCGTGTGTGCGGCCCACCTTGCGGACGAACTCCTTGTAGGGCCACATGAAGACCACGTCCAAGTGCGAATGCCCTACCAGGTTCATGCAGCCTTCGCCCTTGAAGCGGTCGGTCGAATAGACGGTTTTCCGGATCGCCTCCCGCGCGGCGAGAATGGCATCGCGGACAACTGCCGGGTCGTTCTCCCCGAGGGGCACGAGCGACATGGCTTCCCACAGGTTGGATTCGATGTAGTCCTTGAGTTTCGCGTCAATTTGGGGAATCTGGAGAACTTTCGCCGCGCACCACAGGTCCCAGTACGCGTCGGTCACTTCCTGGTCTATGGCGACGAGGTCCGAGGCAAGCAGTTCGTTCTGCTTCGCGCTGATGCCATGGAAGTTCATATAGGACTCGATCTCGAGGAGCATTGTTTCGCCGGCCCTCGCCTTCGGGGTGAGCGGCACCTCGCCGCGGAAGATATCCATGCCGTGATGCGGCTCGCCGTTCAGGCGGAACATGGAATCACCGCCGACGAAGATATTCAGCGCAACCTTCTCGCCGTCCAGTTCGTCGGGCATCGTAACGGTCTGCCTGAAGAAAGCGGTGATATCCTCGCCGCCCCAGGCGCCGCCGACGGGGATGGGCCGCCAGTCGTCGAGGAACTCGTACTTGTCCGGGGCAAGGTAGCGGGCGTAGCGGATTTCCCACTCTGGCGCCGGCACGCGTTTCCGGTGGGTCATCGCCTTGATCACGTCGAACCTGAGCTGGGCACGCTCTTCGAAGGAGGCGATGCCGCGGAACTTGCCCCTTACATTGCGCCGCCGCCTTGCCACCACCGCATTGATATCAGCGTCACTGCTCATGTGTTCAGATGTTCTCCTTCCGGGAAATCAGTCTCAGTGCTTCAGTCGAACAGGGAGTCCAGTCCGTGCGGCGTGATTTGCCTTGGCTTTTATCGGAAACGCGACTACATGTCCAGAGCGAGGCCGGTATACGCCCCGGTGAACCGACCTCGCGCGAATGGTCAGTCGACGATGTCCGCGAAACATTCCGTATCTGTTCTGGTGTGCTTTGCGCTTCTTGCCGCCGTACCTGTGTTTCGTGCGGAAGCTGCACGTTTCCGCGAGCATAGCGCCAATTACAAGACGGCGCCCGGCACGGCGACCCCGGTAGCGGCGACATGCCTTGGCCGACCGGGCACGGAATGGCTGGCCGGTGTGGCGTTCCATCCGGACGGTTCCCTGGTGGCGGCCGGCGGGAATGCGTACTGCCGTGTTGAGGTCCACCCTGACAGGATCATCATCCGCGGGTATGGGGTTGAGTCCAATCGCGAGCTCCGTCTGGGAGTGCGCCAGGAAGGGAAGGAGGTGGCTGACGGCGCCGGGGCGCCGTGACAAACCTGTTGAAGCAGAAGAAGCGAGTTGATGGTTGCTCCGGAAACTGGAGCAACACGCGGGGATGTTGACGAAGGGAGGAGTGAAGATGAAGGGGAGTATGTTTGCTGCATTGGTCATGCTTCTTGCGGTCATGTTTGCATCCGGCTGTGCGACGGGGTTGAAGAACGCTCACATCAACTCGACCGGCGGCTTGCGTGACGAGTCCATGACCGTCCTGTCCCGTCCTCTCGAATACGGTTTGGAGACGCTCGGAGATGCCTCGGGCGAGGCATACACGAAGCAGTTCCTGTGGTTCGTGCTGGACGGCGACAAGGTGTCCGTGGACGTTCTGTTGCCGGGTATTCTTGTGAGCGACCCGCTTGAGCGGATTGCCTGCTATCGCGCGGCGAAGAGCCTGAACGGGGACGGATTCTACAAGGTCACTTCGGAATGGGACCGTATAAGCGTTCTTGGATGCCTTTACCGCGAGAAGCGCGTTCGGGTGACGGGGAAGGCCCTCAAGATAAAGGATCTCGGGCTGATGGACGCCAAGAGAGCCGACGAAATCAGAAAATACCAGGGCGACAAGCAGCTTCTGATTCAATAGCCTGCCGCTGCCCTTCAAGTGCATACGGAAGTATTCATCCAACGGCCTGTTGTGCTGTGCCGGTCCGATCCGGCTTGTATGTCGAGGCATTACGGTTGAGTTGGTGGCGCCTTGCATGTGATTGGGCGGAAGGCTGTTGCGCAGTGTCATGCGGTGTTTGCGGTGTGTCTGGCACGTGCTGTGCTAACTCCATGAGGCACACTTCTGCGGGCAATGGGGCCGGCGGATTAAGCACGGAGTCAGACTCATGGCAGGAACTGGAGATCTGACGTTACAGGGCGCTGATGTACGTCGTGACAGTGGCGTGGTGAATGGAGAGGCTGACGGCGGGCGACGCCGGAAGCCGCCGGCGAATCATCCCTGGAGGCAGTACCGCTCGGTCTATCTTCAGAAGAAGCGCATCGAGTTTGTCCGCGAGCGCGAGGGTGTGGGCGAACTCGCCTGATGTGATGGCCGTTGTTCGTTCGGCGTCATTCACGCATCTGAGGCGTTGCGGTGGCGTCGGCGCCAGCGGCCTGCTGCTGTCCGTTTCCGGAGCCCGGCTGTCCTGAGCCACTTTTGTTCCGACGGACTCCAACCGTTCTGCGTTCATCTCCGCATGCGGCATGTGCCGGAGCAGTCCCTGTCCGCAGCGAACGCAACCGCCGGGGGAAAAGAAAGGGCTGACTGCGGTCGAACGCTTTACACGGGGGCGGGTAGGGCCTATCATGCACGCGTTTTTTGCCGTCGGCGGCCGGGAGAAATCCCTCCTGATTCCCGTCCGCGGTATCTCAACGGGGTGAATGCGCCTTGGCTCGACCGAACATCCTGCTGCTCATGCCCGATCAGATGAGGTACGACTGTCTCGGTTCGGTCAACCGCGCGACATCGACTCCCGCTCTCGACCGGCTTGCGCGCGAGGGCTGCTTCACCCACATGATAGGCAAGAGCCACCTTTCGCCGTGCCACGACCCGTGCAGCCTCGAATCCGCGCCGTCACGGCCTGTTACTACGGAATGGTTTCGCGTATCCTGAGTCACGAGATGAACAAATCGGCGCCGACACTTGCTCCTTCAAAGGAGTGTGAGCGGATCGGCAACCGACAGAACGGCGGTAAAAGATGAGTCTGGATGAATCCGGCGCTGGCCGGAACGAAGAAGACGGCGCCACATCGGCCTCGGATCTTGTTCTGGAACTGAACTTCGTTCCAGCCTGGGCTCGCAGGCCTCCGTCCGTGAATCACTATGCATCCGGCGAAGACCGGGGATACGGCGGGGATGGCGGCAGGCGTGACCGGCCGCCCCGCGAAGGACGAGGTGGGGGCCACCCTCCCCGCGGGCGCAGAGACGAAGGCGGACCGCGCCGCAGGGATGCCCGTCCAAGCCGTGACCGTGACGATCGGCGCTCCGGGGGGGGCCGCCTGCGTGAGGGATCCGAGGTCGATCGCAGGGAAATGGCGGCTCCGCCGCCGGTTTCGATCGCCTTCTTTCCCGAGCGCAGGCAGCTTGCGGCGCTCGCAAGGCAGATTCACACTTCCAGAAAAGCGTATCCGCTGCTGGAAGTGGCGTCGCTGGTCATGTCAAAGCCCGAGTATTACCAGGTGAAGATAGAGTCGCCGAAGGGGCAGGGCGGCGTTGACATCGTGCAGTGCAAGGTCTGCGGAACGGTTGCGCTCGACGAGTCGACAATCATTGTCCATGCCTTCCGCGAGCACATGGCGGACTTCTTTGAGGTCAAAGAGGAAGAGAGTCCCGAGCCGGCCGGCCAGTTCCCCTGTGTTGCCAGGTGCGGGCTGAGCGGGGTTCTGCTTGGGCCGCCGAACCATCACAGCTATGCCGAAAAGGTGCGCGAGGTCCATGCCGCCAGGTATCCCGCCATGCCGATTGAGGAATACCGCAGGCGGATAGAGACCGTTCGTGACGAGGCGCTGGTTGCGCAGTGGAAGTCCGAAAACAAGGTGCGGAAGACGTATCTGCCCAAGGGACAGGACGGCGCTGAACAGATGGACAGAACCCGGGCGGAGGCTTACTTCCGCGAGAACGCGGCGCCGGGATTGATTGCCTTTTCACGTCGGGTGGTGCTTCCGGCGGTGGTCGCGCAGGGGATCGAGGATTCGGCGCTTCGGCGCGAGGTCGGTCAGGCATGGCAGCGCGAGACGCGCTTCCCGAGGTCGGTGCTGTTTGCATTGCGCGCGGCGTTGAAGCACATGCGCCTGCACGTGTTCAGGGCGGGGAAGGGCATCAGCTTCGTGACGCACACCCAGCCATCCGCGCTCGATCCCGACCGTGCGGTGGAGTCGATAGGCGGGGTTCTGCGCTACCTGAGCGAGAACCCGGGTTCCACGCGGAGCAAGCTTGTCGAGGCGTTGAAGCCGGGCGAGCCGGAGGATTCTCCGGCCGCCTCGGAGATACTCTCTCCGCTGACATGGCTTATCGAGAGAGGCCACATCATAGAGTTCTTCAACGGGACCCTGTCAGTGCCGCTTGGCGGCGTGCGGCCCGCTCAGCCGTCGAACGCGTCGTAGCTCGCCGGCATGCGTTCGAGTTCAATCTGGAAGCCCGCCGCCGGGGCGCGGCGCGGTGCCGCGTCAGATGCGCGGCAGGCGCATCGGCCGCAGAGCCAGCGCGGGTCCTAGGACCTCGCGCATCAGGATTGCGCGCCGTGCGGTACTCGGCGTGTTCAGGTCGGCTGCCAGCGCCAGTGCGGCGGCGGAGACTCTCCTCCGCGGTTTCGCCGACGCTGCCTTGGCGATGAAGACAGGCGGTTCGGGCGGGGGCGGGGCTGCCAGGGAGACGAGCGGGACGGGCTGATGCACCACCGGTGATGGCGCAGGCGTTTTCGGGCGTGCCGGCATAGGCCGGACCTTTACGACCACCTGCTGCGGAGGAGGGGGGCGCGGGGGCGGCGGGCTTGCCGGTGCCGGCGGTTCGCCGGACAGCCGGCGGAGGAATTCGCGTATCTCCTCCGACGGCTCAACCGGCTCTCCGACCTGCGGGGACGGTCTTTCCGGGAAAGATTCGCCTTCCGGTCGCGGTCCCTGCTGTTTTGCCGCAAGCCTGACGGCCTTGACGATCTGCGCCACGATCGAGACGACGATGATGAGCAGCCAGAACGCTCCACCGATATCGGCAAGCGCAACTGTTTGCTGGCCCATCACGTCATCTCTCCCGTGCCGCCTGCGGCATCTCAGTGCGTTCCGGGTTTGTCATCGCCTTCTTCGCCGGCGATCGACTTGCGCATGCGTGTGTCGGCCTCGATATTCTGCATCCTGTAGAGGTCCATGATGCCGATATTGCCTTCACGCAGCGCCTCGGAGATTGCGCGCGGGACCTCCGCCTGCGCTTCCACGACCTTCGCCTGCATCTCCTGTACCTTGGCGCGCATTTCCTGCTCGAACGCCACGGCCATAGCGCGGCGGCCTTCGGCTTCCGCCTGGCGCAGCTTCTTGTCCGCCTCGGCGCGCTCGGTTTCGAGCATGGCGCCGACGTTGGCGGCTTCCTGGGTGCCGGCCACGCTGATGTCGGCAATATCGATGGACACGATCTCGAACCCGGTCTGGGCGTCGAGGCCGCTTTCGAGCACCTTGCGGCTTATCTGGTCGGGGTTTTCCAGCACGTGTTTGTAGCTGGGCGAGGACCCGATGGCGCTGACGATGCCCTGGCCTACGCGGGCGATTATCGTTTCTTCACCGGCGCCGCCGACGAGGCGCGCGAGGTTCGCGCGCACCGTTACGCGGGCCTTGACCAGCAAACGGATGCCGTCCTTTGCGACGGCATCGAGCATGCCCAGGGGGGTCTTCTTGGAATCCGGGCAGTCAATGACCTTCGGGTTGACGCTTGTCTGCACGGCGTCGAGAACATCGCGCCCGGCAAGGTTGATGGCCGCGGCACGCTGGAACGAAAGGTCTATCCCCGCCTTGTCGGCCGCGATCAGCGCGTTGACGACGTTTATCACGTCGCCGCCGGCGAGGTAGTGGGCTTCCAGCGAGTCGCTGTCGAGCATCAGGCCAGCCTTCACGACCCGGATTCGCGCGTCAACGATGAGTGACGGCGGAACGCGGCGCAGCGTCATTCCGACAAGCGCCCAGAGCGATATTTTCGCCCCGGACATGAGGGCGCGCACCCACACGCCGATGAACTTCAGGAAAAGGCCTGCGAAAACGAGAACGACTATCCCGAATACAACCAGCCCAACAACCAGTAACGGCGGCATATCTTCCTCCTTCTGCGTATCCTCTTCACCGTGCGGCGGGCGGGAGCCGCCGCTTCAACCTGTTCAGGAAACCGGCGCGACGACAATCCTGTTGCCGTGGACCGCGACGACGCGGACCTGCTTGCCGGACTCCACCATCGCCCCTTCAGTTACAACATCCATGCGGCGGCCGTCAATCTCCGCGAACCCGCCCGGCCTGAGGGCGGTGATCGTGGCGCCGTGCTGCCCGACAAGGCCGGCGAGGTCGGGATCGGCCGCTTTTGCATCGGACATGTCGCGGGCGACGGTGAGTTTCTTTCCCAGCGCCGTATGGGGGAAGACGCGCATCCACAGCGCTATGGCCAGCGCGACAAGAAGCGTGATGCCGACCGCCACTGGAACACCGTAGCCCGGGAACGCCTTGAAGCCAACGACGATCGCGGCAAGCAGGGATACCCCGCCGAAGACACCGAGTATGCCGCCGGGCACGAATATCTCCGCGCCGATCAGGAAGAGCCCAGCGATGAGCAGGACCGCGAAAACATGCGCAACTGTCATATGGAACTCCAGGTCAACCTGCCGCCGAGTGGTGGTTTTCTGTCCGCGCGCGCGAGACCACTATACGTTTTCCGTGAATCTCCACAACCCGAATCGGCTCGCCCTTCTCGAGGAAGGTGCCGTCGGTGATCACATCCACCCTTTCGTCGCCGAAATGGCCGATGCCGGACGGGCGGAGCGGCGTCTCCGCGACGCCGGTCCGGCCGATCAGACCGGGCTGGAGCGGGAAGGCGGTGTAGCCGTCTCGCGCATCCAGCGAGGAGCCAAGTGCGATGCGGCGCACGACGCGGGATTCAGGCAGGTAGCGGGCGAGGAGCAGTGCCGCCACGCCCGCGCACGAGAAAGAAATGCCGAGCGTCGCCAGGGCGTGGTTGAAGTCCGCAGGCTGCAGTCTGAACGGCGGAATGCCGGGGTAGCGCGGGATCATTGCCATGAAGAGGGAGAGCACAATCAGTGCGATGCCGGCGGCTCCGGTTATGCCGAAGCCGGGGATCAGGAATACCTCGACTGCCAGCAGGAGCACGCCGAGGACGAATGTGAGCATTTCCGCGCTGCCGGCAAGCCCGGCGACGTGGTGGCCCCAGAACCAGATCGCCAGCAAGGCGATCCCGGTCGCGCCGGGGAGCCCGAAGCCCGGCGTCTTGAATTCGATGTAGATGCCGATGATGCCGCCGATCAGCAGCAGCGCCGAGATGGCTTCGATCCAGCGTGCGAAACGTTCTTCGGTCATCGGTTTCATGCGCACGACCGTTGCGCCCGGCCCGGCGGCGAGCTCGACCAGGTCGGGCAGCCCTGCGAGCGTGCCCTCGGAGAGAAGGAAGCGCGTGCCGCCCTTCCCGTCGTCAACCATGCGCTCCGCCTCGACGTTCGTGAGTGTCAGTAATTCGCCGGCCTTGCTGATAGTATCCTCGCCGATTCTGTATTCGACGCTGCCCCTCACCATCGCCTCGGCGAGCTGGGCGTCGTGTCCCTTCCTCTGCGCCGTGGTGCGGATGAGTCCCGCGACGTAGGAAACGGATTTCTCCTCGATGGACTTGGGCATTTCCTGCGGTCCGCCGATGAACGAAAGCATTATCGGCATGGCGTCGCCGATCTTGCTGCCTGGCGCCATGTAGATGTGGTCGGTTGCCATGGCGATGATCGCGCCTGCCGAGATCGAGTTCGGGTTAACGTAGGTGTATGTCGGGATGGGCAGGGCCGCGACGGCGCGTATTATGTCCTCCGCGGCGTCGAGACGTCCGCCCGGCGTGTCCATATCCAGTATTATCGCCCTGGCGTTCTTCTCGGTTGCCTCGCGGATGCCGCGGCGGATCATGTAGACCAGCGCGCGCTCTATCATGCCGTTGACCGGTATGACATATACGACGGACTGCGCCGGGACGCTTTCCTGTGCTGCCGCCGGCGGTTGCAGGGCAAAGAACAGCGCGGCTGAGGCGGCCGCAAGATAAAGCATTGGTTTCACCACGGCTCATTATGCATACTCCAGCACCTGAATCCAGCGGTTATGCGAGTCAGGGACGGCTGGGGCGGGGGCGGCACATGATTTCAGGCAAGGTTGAGCGGAAGGCGCATCTGGTCGGTGTGGCTGGCGTCGGAATGAGCCCGCTCGCGCAGGCGCTGCTGCATGCCGGCTACGACGTGAGCGGATCGGACCGGCTTCTCGATTCCGGCGAGTCGGCCGAAGTGCTCGCGGCGCTCAAGAGCGCGGGAGTGCGCGTATTCCCGCAGGACGGAAGCGGGGTGCGGCCCGGCGCGGAACTGGTCGTCAGCACGGCCATAGAAAGCGGCAACCCTGACCTGGTCGCCGCCGGACGGCAAGGGTGTCCCACAGTGCACCGGGCCGTCATGCTTGCCCGCCTGTGCGAGGGGCGTCGCTGCGTGGCGGTGACCGGCACTTCGGGCAAGAGCACGGTCACAGGCATGGTCGGCGTCATAATGGAGCATGCCGGTCTTGATCCCACTGTGGTGAACGGGGCCTGCGTGCTGAACTGGCGCGGGCCCGGACGAATGGGCAACATGCGCGGCGGCAAGTCGGACTGGTGGGTGATTGAAGCCGACGAAAGCGACCGTTCGCTCCTCAACTACAATCCCGAATGGGCAGTTGTGACGAACATGTCCGCCGATCATTTCGACATGGAGGACACCAGGGCGCTTTTTGCCGCGTTCCGGGCGAAGGTGAAGGCCGGCGTGGTGGGGGACACTGGCGGGGGGGACCCGTACGAGGGGTTCGGTTTCGGCAGGACGGCGTTCGGGAGCAGTGTCAGTATCGGCGGCGCGGAGTATGAGGTGCATGTGCCCGGGCGGCACAATGCAGAGAACGCGTTCATGGCTGTTCATCTGTGTCTGCGGCTCGGAATAGCGCCGGGGCCGGTCAGGGCGGGGCTGGCAACTTTCCGCGGGATACACCGCCGGCTCGAGAAGGTCGGTGAGGAGCGCGGTGTTCTGGTGATTGACGACTATGCCCATAATCCCGCCAAAATAGCCGCCGCATGGGAGACCGCGGCGGCCGGGCGGCGCCGCGTGTTTGCGTTGTGGCGCCCGCACGGGTTCGGGCCGCTTGCAAAGATGAAGGCGGATCTCGCCGCCGTGTTCGGGCGGCTGTGCGGGCCGGAAGACCGCATCTGGTTGCTTCCTGTGTACGATGCCGGCGGAACGGCGGACCGCACGATACGGCCGGAATGTGTTATGGATCTCATGGCCGCTTCGTGCGCGGACCGCGTGAGCGTCGCGGAGCCGGCAGTTGCGGCGGCGATGGCCGCGGACGAAGCGCGGGACGGCGACGTTGTGCTCGTGATGGGCGCGCGCGACCCCGGGCTGCCCAGCCTGTGCAGGGAAATCCTGCGCCGTATCGCGGCGCGGATCTAGCGCACATTATTCATGAACCTTCTGCTACGAGTGCACATGATACGTCACCTCAGCGACCTACCTTGATGGCCGACTTTGGCGTGTGTCAACACGCCGCCATCCGGCCCTCTTCGGCAAGCCGTTGATCTGACGCACCCTGCGCTCTCTCGCGACGAAGAACATGAATAATGTGCGCTAGCCCAAGTTCATGGACTGCGTGCGTCGGTGGCTTCCGGCATGTCCCTCACGCGGCCGCGCCGGTGCGAGTAGACCAGATACACCGCGCCGCCGACCAGGCTCCAGAGCGTGGCTGATCCGTAGACCATGAGCGAGATTGTAACCGCCTGCGCCGGCTCAACTCCCATTGTGCCCAGCATGTAGACGGCGGCGGTTTCCCGCGTTCCAAGGCCTCCCGGTGTTACAGGTATCGCCGATACGGCGTTGATGACAAGGAACGCGGTGGCGCAGTCCATTGGCGGGAGGGCGGCCCCGACAGCCTTGGTGAACATCCACGCGCCGGCAAGGGCAAAGGCATGGTTGGCCGCCGAAAGGAGCAGTGCCCCGGAGAGAAGGCGCGGGTGATGCGCCAGTGAGCAGAATGTGTCGTAAGCGCGCAGAACATGGCCAACCGCCCCGGCGCGCTGGGCGCCGCCCCGATCAGCCTTCGCCGCGCATGTCA
>VGWI01000008.1 GCA_016873655.1 Lentisphaerota bacterium | reverse complement strand
ATGGATATGTCGAACGTGCCCCCGCCGTAGTCGAACACCGCGATCTTCTCGTCCTTCTTCTTGTCCAGCCCGTAAGCCAGCGACGCCGCGGTCGGCTCGTTGATGATGCGGAGAACATCGAATCCCGCGATTCTCCCGGCATCCTTCGTGGCCTGCCGCTGGCTGTCGTTGAAATAGGCCGGCACGGTGATCACGGCCTGCGTGATCTTCTCACCCAGAAAGGCTTCCGCGTCCGCCTTGAGCTTCTGCAGGATCATCGAGGATATCTCGGGTGGGGAATAGGTCTTGTCGCCGATCTTCACGTGCGCGTCACCGTTGCTGGCGCGCACCACTTCGTAGGGAACAAGAGTGGTCTCGCGGCCTATCTCCCCGTGCTTTCTGCCCATGAACCGCTTGATCGAGTAGACCGTGTTCCTCGGGTTGGTCACAGCCTGCCGCTTCGCGGCCTGCCCCACAAGCCGCTCACCGGACTTCGTAAACGCCACCACCGAAGGAGTTGTACGCTGTCCTTCAGCATTCGGGATAACAACCGGCTCGCCACCTTCCATGATCGCCATACACGAATTGGTGGTGCCCAAGTCTATTCCAAGTACCTTTGACATCGTTCACATCCTCCGGCGGTCTTATCCAATCGCAAGAATTGCTCGCCGTACTTGAGCACGATGCATGCCACCAATTGTTTTGTCATGGCTCAGGCGCGCACGCAAAGAGCGGCAATGCAACGGGATACAACTATCGTGAAGAGTCTGTGCCGGCAATGTCTGCGTCGGCGACATGGGACAGGGTGGCGCAAGTCGTCGATTGACGCACGAGCGTTAGAGACCGGCTGTCACAGGTCCAACACGCCTTGGCGGTCTGGGCGGGGTTGGAGGCCGAGGCGGCGGTAGCAGAGCTCCGTGGCGATGCGGCCTTTCGGTGTGCGGGCGATATAGCCTTCCTGGATCAGGTAGGGTTCGTAGACTTCCTCGATGGTGTCAGGCTCTTCTCCGGCGGAGACGGCCAGTGAACTGAGCCCGACCGGGCCGCCGGCGAACTTATGGATGAGGTTCTCGAGGATGCGCTTGTCCATTTCGTCGAGGCCGTGCTTGTCTATTTCGAGCATTGCGAGGGCCTGGTCCGCAACGCTGCGGGTGATCTTGTTGTCGGCGCGGACCTGCGCGAAATCGCGAACGCGGCGCAGTAGGTTGTTTACTATGCGTGGTGTGCCGCGTGACCGGGCGGCGATCTCGCTTGTGCCGTCGGCCTCTATTTCGACATTCAGAATACGTGCGGATCGTTCGACGATCCTGCAGAGGTCGTCAACTCCATAGTAGTCGAGTCTGTTTGTCAGGCCGAACCGCGACCGAAGCGGCGACGAGATGAGGCCGCTCCTGGTCGTGGCGCCGATCAGAGTGAATCTCGGCAGTTCCAGCCGCACTGAACGGGCATGGGGGCCTTGGTCTATCATGATGTCGAGAACGAAGTCCTCCATTGCGGCGTAGAGGTACTCCTCGACCGACTTCTGCATCCGGTGTATCTCGTCGATGAAGAGGACGTCGCCGCGCTCGATACTGGTGAGAAGGCCGGCGAGGTCGCCCGGCTTGTCCACGACGGGCCCGGATGTGACCTTGATGTTCACGCCCATCGCCTGGGCGATGATATGGGCGAGGGTGGTTTTGCCGAGGCCCGGCGGTCCGGAAAGAAGGACGTGGTCGAGCACGTCGCCGCGCGCTTTTGCCGCCTGTACTGCGAGCTCAAGCCGCTCGCGCACCTTGCGCTGGCCGGTGAAATCCTCGAACGAGAGCGGGCGCAGTCCTGTTTCGAACTCGCGGTCCGGCTTGTTCATCGTGTCAACGGTGCGGTCCATGTCAGCCCAGCCCGCCGAGAGCGCGTTTGATTATGTCTTCAACGGTCATCGTGTCGGGTATCCCGGCGTCCGCGACACCCATCACTCGCTTGGCCGCGGCGTCCTGCTTGTAGCCGAGTGCCGCCAGCGCGAGCGCCGCGTCTCGGAGGCGGTGGTCCTTGCTGATGTCCGCCGTCGCGCCCGCAACCGCTTCCAGGGCTGCGCCAGGTGTTATCCTGTCTTTCAGTTCAACAACGATGCGTTCGGCCGTCTTGCGGCCTATTCCGGAAACTCCGCTCAGCCGCTTGACATCGGCTTGCACGATCGCCGCCTGGATTTCGCGCACGGACAGGCCGCTCAGCGCCGTCACGGCGAGTTTCGGGCCGATTCCGCTGACGTCTATCAGGAGGTTGAACATGGCCCGTTCGGGTTCCGTCGCGAACCCGTAGAGGAGGCGCGCGTCCTCGCGCACGTGGTCATGGGTGAGGAGGATGCACTCCGCGCCTTTTTCCGGGAGCTTGTCGTAGGTGCTCAGAGGAATGAATATCTCGTAGCCGACTCCGTGCGCGTCAATGACGACACGCGTCGGTTGTTTCTCTACCAGCACGCCGCGCAAGAAGGAAATCATTCCACCTCCAGCAGATGACGGAACGGGTGAATAGTACCCGCCGACGCGGCGGAAGCAAGCACTGGCTCGGCCAGTATGGCGACAGTCCTTTCTGTTCTTCCTGGCGCAGGGCCTCTGCTTGCAGAGGCCGGGTTGCTTCCCCGAGCGCCCCTTCGTGGCGCTGCTACAGGTCCGGTTCTGTAGCCGTCGCACGAAGGGCGACGCAAATGGGCGCGGTGCGAGTACCGGCCCTACACGTCGTCAAGATGACGGGGCGTTCAGACCCGGCCGTCTTCTTCGCCGTAGATGGCGCGTGTGCTCAGGCCGTTTATGTGGCATACGGCGAGCGCGAGCGCGTCGGCCGCATCGGCGGCCGGCGCCTTGTCCAGCCCGAGCAGGCGCGAGACCATCGCCTGGATCTGCTCTTTGGACGCTGCTCCGAATCCGGCGACCGCCTGCTTTACGCGGCGCGGGGCATACTCGAAGACCGGGATGCCGGATGCGGCGCAGGCGGCGATGGCGACGCCGCGCGCCTCGCCCAGAACCATGGAAGTGCGGGCGTTCTTGCAGAAGAAAGCGCCTTCGATGGCCGCCGCGTCGGGCCGGGTTGAGTCAATGATTTCACGGATGCCGCGGTCGATGGCCAGAAGGCACGCGGAGACCCGCAGCGCGCTTCCTGTACGGAGCACGCGGAAGTCGACAGCCCTGAGGCTGGATCCGACGCTCTCGACGACTCCCACGCCCGTCGAACGGAGCGAGGTGTCAATGCCCAGTACGCGCATGCGGTATGGCGGCCGTGTTTCCGGCGCGGCAGCGCCGGCCGGACACTCAGCCGGCGTTCTCGATCTGTTTGAGGATCTCGTCCGACAAGTCCATGTTCGTGAAGACATCCTGGACGTCGTCGTTATCCTCCAGCTCCCCGATAAGCTTCATGACGGAGGAAGCTGTTCCCTTGTCCGTGACAGGGACCTGGAGTGTGGGGATCATCGCGATTTCCGCGCTGTCCGGCTTGATGCCCGCCTTGTCCAGCGCTTCGGTAACCGCGAGGAACGAGGCGGGGTCGGTCAGTATCTCGAAGCTGTCGTCGTCGGGCTGCATGTCTTCCGCGCCGGCTTCGAGGACGATCTCCATGAGGCTTTCTTCCTTCGCTTTGTCGGCGCCGACGTATATCTGGCCCTTGCGCTCGAACCCGCGGGTGACTGCGCCCTGTCCGGCGAGGCTCGCCCCGTGCTTCGTGAGTATGTGGCGGATTTCGGCCGCCGCGCGGTTGCGGTTGTCCGTGAGCACCTTGATCACGATGCCCACTCCGCCGCCAGCGTAGCCTTCGTAAACGATTTCCTCGAAGGTTGCGCCTTCAAGCTCGCCTGCGCCCTTCTTGATTGCGCGGTCGATGTTGTCGCCCGGCATGTTCACGCTTTTGGCCTTCTGGATCAGCGCGCGCAGTCCGGCGTTCATATCCGGATTACTGCCTCCGCGCTTGGCCTCGACCATCAGTTCCTTGGCTATCTTGCTGAAGGCCTTGCCGCGCTTGGCATCGGCTGCGCCCTTCTTGTGCTTGATGGTTGCCCACTTACTGTGACCGCTCATATCCGCCTCTCCTTCGAACTGCCGGCGTCATGCGCCGGCGTTAGCCCTTGCTGCCGGCACCGCCGCCGGCATGTTGTATCCTATCAGTTCAGTCGGGCTTTCCCCGCCCCACTCCTGCATCCATCCGTTCTCGAACCCAAGCTCCTCGACCGTGGAGCAAACGGCCTCGTACTCGGCGCGGCCCACGCGCGTATTCCATCCGGGCAGCCCCGGCGCTCTGTGCGCGGGAGTATACTGCGCCATCACGCTGATCGCCACGCCGGTCCCGGCCTCAGCGGCCAGCCAGCGCAGGTTCTCCTGCGCTTCGTCGGCCCGGCCCGGCAGGACAAGCAGCCTGCATATCAGGCCGGACAACGCCAGCCCGTTTCCGTCAACCACAAGCTGCCCGCGCAGCTCGATCATTTTCAGCAGCGCCGCCCGCGCCGCCTGCGCATAATCGGCACGGCCGGATCCCTCGGCGGCCGTTTCGGGCCGGGAGTATCGCATGTCCGTCAAGTACACGTCCGCGAGCCCGGCGTACCTTTCCAGCACTTCCGGCCTTTCGAATCCGCTGGTGTTGTACACCACCGGCAGACTCCCCGCCGCGTCGCCGCGCACCTCGTCAATGGCCGCCTCTATCATCGGCAGCCATGGCGTCGGGCTGACGAGGTTCCAGTTATGGCAGCCTTCGTCGCGCAGCAGCCGGAACATGCCGGCGAGCCCCGCCGCATCGGTCTGTGCGCCTTCACCGCCCTGGCTCCACGGGTGGTTCTGGCAGTAAAGGCATTCCAGGGTGCAGCGGCTGAAGAACACAGTTCCTGATCCGCGGGAACCGGAGACGGGCGGTTCTTCCCCGTTGTGCGCGCCGAATCTGAACACTTCCGGCCGCGCCCCCGCCCGGCAGAACCCGGGTTTCCCGGCAAGGCGATCCGCTCCGCATTCCCGCGGGCAGAGCCTGCAGCGGGCGAGGGGATTACCCTGTGTGCCGGGGACTATTCCTCCTCCTTCTGCCGGTCGGACTCGGCAATGATCTTCTGCGCGATGTTCGAAGGCACGATGTCGTAACGGGAGAACTCCATTTCGAAGCTGCCCTGTCCGCCGGTCATGCTGCGCAGCTCGGCCGCATAGCGGTTCAGTTCCGCGAGAGGGACGTCGGCGACTATGGTTTGCATGCCCGCTTCCGGTTCCACGCCGAGGATCCTGCCGCGCTTGTGGTTGAGGTCGCCGTTAATGTCGCCCATGTTCGAGTCCGGAATGGTAACCCGCACCTTCATTATCGGCTCCAGCAGGACAGGCTTGGCCTTTGTCATGCCGTCCTTCATCGCGCGGGAACCGGCGATCTTGAATGCGATTTCAGACGAGTCCACGTCGTGGTAGGAACCGTCGTATACCTCGACCTTGACGTTGGTCACGGGGTAGCCGGCCACTGCGCCGGATTGCATACCTTCGAGAAGGCCTTTCTGAATGGCCGGAAGGAAGTTGCCCGGGATGGCGCCGCCCACGATTTTGTCGACGAACCAGTCCTCCTCATCGGCCCGTTTCGGCATGATGCGCAGGTAGACTTCGCCGTACTGGCCGCGGCCGCCGGACTGCTTCTTGTGTTTGTAGTGGCCCTCGCCGACCGCCGTCACGGTTTCACGGTAGGGCATTCTGGGCTCCGTGAGAGTGACTTCGGCGTTGCTGCGGCTCTTCATCAGTTCGACGGCAATTTCGACATGCACGTCGCCGAGGCCGGAGATCAGTGTTTCCTTCGTCTCCTTGTTGCGCTCGATCTTGAGGGTCGGGTCTTCCTGCGAGACGCGCGCCAGCGCGACGCTGAGCTTGTCCTCGTCGGCCTGCGTCTTGGCGTGCACCGCCATGGTGGTGACGGCTTTCGGGAAGTTGATCCGCTTGCAGACGACTTTTGAGCCCACGGCGCAGAGGGTGTCCCCGGCTTCGGTTGCCTTCAGCTTCGGGATGGCCACGATGTCGCCGGGCCCCGCGGATGCAACGGGCGTCTGGGTGCGGCCCTTCATTGACATGATCGCGGAGAACCGTTCCTTATGGTCCTTCGATGCGTTGAGGACTTCGCTGTCGCCTTTCAGCGTCCCTGCGAGCACCCTGACGAAACTGAGCTGGCCCACGAACGGATCCTGCATGGAGCGCCACACATAGCCGACGAACGGGGCGTCCGCCGCGTTCGGGATATCCCTGCCTTCCGCGTCCTGGTGAACCCGCGGGTGCGGCGTGTATCGCGCGATGCCTTCCATCAGTTCGTTAAGGCCGACGTCCTTGAGCGGCTTGCAGGCGAACACCGGCACGAATCCGCCGCTGAGCGATGCCGCTTCGAGTCCGCGGGAGATTTCCTCCGTGGTCAGTTCCTCGCCGCCGATGTACTTTTCGGTGAGTTCTTCATCGGTCTCCGCCGCGAGCTCGACCAGCCGGTTCCTGGTTTCTTCCGCGGCATTCTTCATGGAGTCCGGCACGTTGTCGCCCATCACGTCCACGATTCCGCCATCTGCGGATGGGACCGTAACCGGCACGCACGCTCCGCCGAAGACCTCCTGGATCTTCTGCACGGCGCGGTCAAAGCTGGCGTTTTCCCTGTCCAGGCCCGTAACGACAACGGCCTTGGCAAGGCCGAGGTTGCTGCAGCAGCGCCATGCGCGGCGCGTGCCGACCTGTACGCCAGCCGACGCGTCGACGACGATGAGTCCCGTTTCGACCGCGTGGCAGGCTGCAACCATGTGGCCGAAGAAGTCGGCGTATCCCGGTGTGTCGATGAAGACGAGGCTGTAGCTGCGGCCGGCGGGGTTCTTGTAGATGCCCTCGAACGGTTTCGGGAAGATGGTGATCTTGTGGTTCTTCTCTTCGTTCGTGTAGTCCGCCAGGCTACTGCCGTTGGTCACGGCCCCGGCGCGGTCGCACTCGCCCATCTTGAAGAGAAGCGAGTCAACCAGCGTCGTCTTGCCGCTGCCCGTGTGGCCCAGGATTGCGAAGCTGCGTACGTCGCCGACAGGTACGTCTCTCATCGTCAATTCCCCGTTTTGGACAGACATTCGGAAAAAACGGCGGAGTATTGCACACCTGTGCATGGCGTGGCAAACGTTCTTTGGCGTCACACGTTCAACTTGCGCCCATGGCGGTTCATGCGTCCGCCATGAAGAGAGTCCATGCAGGACTGGCGGCCATTGTGTCAGCTGTGGCGCTGGTATGGGCAATGGCGCCGGCTATCCTCTGCGCCGAAGAACGATCCGCTCTCAGGCCTGGTGGGAAGCTTCTATAGCCGCGTTGTCGCCAACGAGGTCGAGGACGTCACCGATCCGAACTGCATCGATGCCAATGGGGATGATGACGAAGACGACCTGAACAACTTCGATGAAATGTGTCACGGAACCGATCCGAACGATTCCGACACCGACAACGACGGCGTATCTGACAGCGCTGAAGTCGCACAGGGATCTGACCCGACCGATGCCGCCGACGAAGGCGATGCCGCCAACTGCATCTCGCTCACTCTTGTTGTCGGCGATCACAGCGCCAGTTACTCAGAACGCTATGCATTGATCGTAGGCAACGTTCGTCATCAGTCCACGAACTTCGGCCAGGTTGCCGTCGGCGACTACTCCTTCGTCAAGGGCAGGAGCTATAACTTCCGAGTGCAATGGGTAGCCAGCAGGTTTACGAACCCTGACTTGGACTATACCGCCCGGATTGGCGGACTGCCATCGGGCAGTTCAGGCAGTGAGATCATGGTGGGAAGCGGGTTCTCCATCAGCGATCCGCAACTGTTGCTGGGTGAACACCCGGATACCTCGACTGAAGGCAAGAGCGGCATTCTGTACATTGGCGGAACGGCGAACACGGCCACGGAAACCGAGAACCCCGATCCAGGCGAAGCGGTGCAGGGCGATCCGGTGAACGTCATCAACGGCAATGTGACCATGGTTGAACGCGATCTGGTCATTCCTGCCCCCGGCCTGCCGCTTGAGTTCAGCCGCCATTACCACAGCCGTGGCGCGGCGGATTCGGACTCAGCCGTCGGCGCGGGTTGGCGGCATTCGTACGACATGGGTCTAACGTACAGGACGAACGCCACATACAAGTGCATCACGGGCGACTGGCTTGTTCTCTCCACGCCGGACGGCCAGCGGCACTGGTTCCTTGACGACAACGGCGCATGGCTCAGTCCGGTCGAGAACAACCTTCGCCTTGTTCAGACAGGCGCATGGTTCAGAGTCGAATCACCGGGGGGCATCGCTCACACCTTTCTGGCAACTCACCAGCGATCCCGACATGATCAAACTCCTCAAGGCACACGGCGCCCGGTAAGGGCGCAGACAGGTTCAAGCGCGTGGGTCACGAGGGCATTGAGCACTGCTGTCCAAGATAATCGGGTTTCTGGACAGAGGCTGCCTGATTTCCGTGGTTTTGTGAGTGTCGAGGTGTATGTCCCATGACCAGGTTCGCCTGTGCAACGGGGGCAGATAGTATGAAAGACAGAACCCCCGCCGAGTAGACGCGGTTGTGGTGCAACCCGTCAAACGAGGATGCGGCCAGTGGAGGCCCATCAGATCAAACGGAGGGGCAGTGGGGGGCAGTGGGGCACGGACAGGCATGAACCGCGGAGAGGATGGCGCAACCACCCCTCACACCTTCTCCCCTTCGGTAACATCTATTGTGGCGCAATGCGGGCTGCGTGACGGGGCTGGAAAACGCTCCGGGCTTCTGTTTCAATTGCCCGGATGCGGCCGGAGCGGCCGCCGTCTTGCGCGGGGGAAAGGAATGCCGAGACAGTACGGCCGGGAACGGCTCGAGAAGTACCTGATTGCCCTTATCAAAGGGCCTGAAGCCGGCGTTCTGCGCACCCGGTCAGAACGCGCCCTGCTCCGCTTCCTCAAAGCCATGTCGCGGCTGTACCGATCGGTCGTGCTGATGCGTCTCTACCTTTACCGGGTGGGGATATTCCGCCACGACAACCTCGGATGCCAGGTCATCAGCATCGGCAACCTTACTGTGGGCGGCACGGGAAAGACCCCCGTGGTGGAGATTTTCGCGCGGGAGCTTCAGAGGCAGGGCCGAAAGGTGGCGATCTTGAGTCGCGGCTACAAGAAGGTCGAGCCCGGCCTGCTGCGCAGGCTCCTGGGGCTGGTCACATTGGAGAGCATGCGCCGGCCGCCGCGGCTGGTGTCGGACGGGAACCAGTTGATGCTCGATTCCGCCATGAGCGGAGACGAGCCGTACATGCTTGCGTCAAACCTTCCGAAAGTGGCCGTGCTCGTGGACAAGGACCGCGTCAAGAGCGGGCGCTACGCGATAGGCAAGCTTGGTTGTGACACGCTGATCCTCGATGACGGGTTCCAGTACCTTGCCCTGAAGCACTGGGTGGAGGTGGTGCTGGTGGACAAGACCGATCCGTTCGGCAACGAGCACGTCCTGCCGCGCGGAATCCTCCGTGAGCCGGTTTCGAACATTGCCCGCGCCAACTACATCTTCATCACCAAGTCGGACGGCCGGACGGCCGGACCGCTCCGGCAGCGGTTGAGGGAGATGAATCCCATGGCGGAAATCATCGAGTGCAGGCATACGGCGCGCTACCTGCAGAACATATACACGGCAGAACGGCGGGAGCTCGGATTCCTTGCCGGGCGCAGGGTCTTTGTCGTCTCGGGCATAGCAGACCCGCGGGGTTTTGAGCGCGAAGTCGGGCGTCGCTGCGGGCAGGTGATCGAGAAGCGGCGGTTTGCGGATCATCACCGGTTCAGCCAGCAGGAGATCCTGAACATAGTCAATGACGCGGCATCCTCCGGCGCCGACGCGATAATCACCACGGAGAAGGACGCTGTCCGGTTTCCGAAACTCGAACGGTGCGACGTGCCGGTGTTCTTTCTGCGCGTTGACATAGAAATCCTGAGCGGGTCCGAGGATTTCCGCCACTGCATAGGGCGCATATGTTTTCGCGGGGAAGACGAGATGCTGCCGGCCGCCGGCCCGGTTTCGCTGGAAACGGCCGTTGCGGAGTGAGGTGAGAAGTCCGGGGGGAAAGCCGTGACAGCCGCTTCCAGAGTGCTCATATGCGGAACCAACTGGCTGGGCGACAGCGTAATGTCAATGCCGGCGGTTCGCGCGTTTCTCAAAGCCAGCCCGGGCGCCAGCGTAACGATTCTTGCCCGGGCGCCGGTTGCGGGACTCTGGCGTCTTTTCCCGGGACTTGCCGGGGTCGAGGTGCTGGAGCCGGGCCTTGGCGGCACGGTCAGTGCGGGGTGGAAACTGCGCGGGAGGTTTGACGAGTGCCGCGTCTTCCCCAACTCGTTCAGGTCGGCCCTGATCCCGTGTGTGGCGGGCATCCCGGAAAGACGTGGATTCGTCGGGCACTGGCGGTCGGCTCTGCTAACGCACGTTGTGAGCGCGGACCTGCCGCCGGATGCGCACCAGTCGCTTGAGTATGCCCGGCTGATGGACGTGCCGGACGGCGCACTGATGCCGCCTCCGTATATCGAGCCGGACGCGGATGCCGGGGCGTGGGCGGGGGATCGGCTTTGCGACGATGGCGCTTGCTGGGTCGCGGTGTTGCCGGGCGCGGCGCGCGGGCCTTCCAAGCAGTGGCCTGCTTCGCACTTCGCGCAGGTTGTGAGGCGGCTTTCTGGCGAAGCCGGATGCCGGGTTGTGCTCCTCGGCGGGCATGGCGACCGCGACGCCTGCGCGCGCGTGCTCACGGAGTCGGGCGGCTCCGCGCTGGACCTCGCCGGCCGGACGACGATCCCTCAGCTTGCGGCGGTTTTGTCGAGATGCAGATGCGCAGTGACAAACGACAGTGGCGGGATGCATCTGGCCGCCGCCGCCGGCACGCGCGTGGTGGCGGTCTACGGGCTCACCGATCCGCGCCGCACAGGGCCGCTCGGGGCCGGGCACCGTGTCATTGCGCGCGACGACGTGCCGCATGCTCGCGACATAGCGGCGCGCTCCGCCTGGGCGGAGAAGGTGTTGGCCTCGATTGAGCCTGCTGCCGTCTTCGAGGCGGCCCAGGCGGTGATGGGGGCGGAATGACGCTGGCGCGCAAGACCGCCGTTGTGGGGCTTCTAACGGGCGCCAGCCGCATACTCGGCTTCGTCAGGGAAGTGCTCATGGCAGTGCACTTCGGCACTTCACTCACCAAGTCGGCGTTCGACGTGGCCTTCCGGATTCCGAACCTGTTCAGGCGTCTGTTCGGGGAAGGGGCACTGTTTGCCTCGTTCATCCCTGTCCTGACCGAGACGATGGAGAAAGACGGCCACGAAGCGGCGAACAGGCTCGTTTCCAGGACAATGACGCTGCTGATTGCCGCCCTCGGTCTGATCACTGTCGCCGGCATGACGGCAGCGTGGGCGTGGTGGCGGCTCGGCGATCCCGGCGAACGTGCTGCGGCGGTGCTGCCGCTGCTGGAGGTGATGTTCCCGTACAGCCTCCTCATATGCGTTGCCGCGCTGTTCATGGCCGTTCTCAACTCCGCCGGCCATTTCGCCATTCCCGCTGCTGCTCCGATGGTGCTGAATGCGGGGTGGATCGCATCGGTCTACCTGCTGTGTCCCCTGTTCGGCGAACGGCTCGAATCGCGCATATTCGGAGTGGCGTGGGGAGTGCTGGTAGCGGGCGTGGCGCAGGTGCTGATGCAGGTTCCAGCGCTGGCGCGCCACGGGTTTCGTCCCCGGCTGGACTTCGCCGTGGCGGCGGACGGCAGGGTCAGACAGGTGCTTCTTCTGATGGGGCCGGCGGCGCTTGGAATGGGCATCGTGCAGGTGAATGTCTTCGTTGACGGCGTGCTCGCGATGATCGTCGGCAAGTGGGCGCCGGCCGCGCTCACCTATGCCGAGCGGCTCGTGTACTTGCCGCTCGGCGTCTTTGCCACAGCGATCGGGACGGTTCTGCTCCCGACGTTTTCGCGGCAGGTTGCCCAGGGGCGGATTGACGATATGCGGCTCACCCTCAACGCCGCGCTGCGGAGAATGGTGCTGGTAATGCTGCCGGCTTCGGTCGGCCTGTGCATGCTTGCCGTTCCGGTTGTGAGACTGGCCTACGTGTGGAAAGGCGGCGCGTTCGATGAACAGTCAGTGATCTACTCTGCCCGCGCGCTGGCGTGCTACGCCCCCGGCTTGCTGGTGTTCAGTCTGAACAAGGCTTTCGTGCCGGCGTTCTACGCGATGAAGGACACGCGGACCCCGGTTCGTGCCGGATTGGTCTGCGTTGCGCTAAACTTCGCGATGAATCTTTTCGCGGTATTCTTCTGGCCCGAAGGCACCCAGCACGCCGGGATAGCCTTCGCAACCGTCATCTCAAGCGCGGTCAACAGTCTGCTGCTCGCCATGATACTGCACAAGGCGATAGGCGATCCCGGCTGGAGGCGGATTCGTCGCACCGTGTTCGGCGCCGGCGTGGCATGCTGCGCGATGGCGGCGGTATCCGCGCTTGTGCTTGATCGGGGCGCCGCGGCCGCCGTGGAACTGGGGCTTGGGTTGAAGGCGGGGCATCTGTTCTCAACCGGATCGGCGATCGCGGCGGGGTCCGTCGTGTATCTTGGCGTCGTCTGGGCGTTGTGCAGGGAAGACTGCGGGGAAGTGCTGCGGCTGCTACTGCGGGCGCGCGGCAGGAGTTGAGGAGTTGGCCGGATGTACGAGCCGCACAGGGAGCAACGGATTGAGTGGCCGTCAAGCGGGCCCGCGACACGGGCGCTGCTGTTCGGAACGTCACTGCTGTTCCTGCTGCAGTGGCTGGTTGACGCACGGACTGGCGGGGCGTTCACGTCGCTCTTCGGGCTCAGATGCGGGGCGTTCGCCCGGGGCGAAATCTGGCAGCCTGTGACCTACATGTTTCTGCACGGCGGAGTGTGGCATCTTCTGCTCAACATGCTTGCGCTGGGGGTGTTCGGCAGGGAGCTGGAGAACTTCTTCGGAAGCTGGCGGTTTGTCGTGCTCTATCTCGCGTGCGGGCTGCTGGGCGGACTCGGATGGATGGTGTTGAGCTGTGTGCCGGGCGCGGTCTGCATCGGCGCGTCCGGCGCGGTTTTCGGGGTTATCGGTGCATACGCGGCGCTGTTTCCGTCGCGCAAGGTAACGCTGCTGGTGATGTTCGTCCTGCCGGTCACGATGAGCGCGGGAATGCTGGCTTTGCTGCTCGGGCTGATGACGGTGGGCTGGCTGGTCATCGGCGGCGGTGACGTTGCGCATTCTGCCCATCTCGCGGGCGGCCTTGCCGGTTACTTTGTCGGACTCAGCCACGCATCGCGCGCCGGCGGGCGTAGGATGCGTGTTGCTTCACGGTTTGGCCGTCGAAAGCATGGAGGCCCGCGCATTCTGCGGTTCCCGGCTCCCGACTTCCGCCGGTCGGGCGAGGAAGACGGCGCACCGTCGGCCGATGAGGTCAACGAGCTGCTTGCGAAGGTGCTCGCCCGCGGTCTCGACAGTCTTGCCGACGACGAGCGGGAGAGGCTTAGAGAAGCGGGCCGGAACACGGGTGAACCGCATTCAGGCTCCGGCTGCTGACCAGCTGCCGTTTACCGGCGATCCCAGGAACGTGACGGGCGGTCTCCATAGCCGCCGCCTCCGCCGCCGCGCGGGCGCTCTTCGCGCGGACGCGCCTCGTTCACGACAAGCTTCCGGCCGTCAATATCGTAGCCGTTCAGCTTTTCCATTGCCTGGCGCGCCTCATCGTCCGAACCCATCTCGACGAACGCGAAGCCGCGCGAGCGGTTCGTTTCGCGGTCAATTACGAGGTGGCAGCGCGCGACCTGGCCGAACTGGGAGAACAGATCCTTTATATCGTCCTCCGTGCTCGAGAATGGAACATTACCGATGTACAGGTTGATGGACATGCAGGCCTCCTACCGATGCTGTGCGTGTATTTCCGCGTTCAGGCTTGCCGTACTACGAAGACTGCCACTCAGCAACCGGGCTGCCTCGAACGCTGCCGCAACCCGCACGGGCCCGCATCGTTCCCCCGGTAGGCTACTCTTGCCGCCGGGGCCAGGCGCTCGCGTGTCCCCGCGAGCACCGGGACAATCTGACAATCAGCAATCGCTCGGCACCAAACGCTAACAGCGCGGGAAAATACGCCGGGCCGTGATGAAAGCAAGCCAAAAAAGGGGGTATTGTTCCGTGCGTGGGTTCCCTGTCGAACGGGCACCGCCATGGGCGGCCGCGGGTGCGGGAGTGCTCTTGTTTTTCTGGACGGGAACGAACGTTCAGTAATACCATCGTCTGCGCGATGGACAGGGATGAGCCAATTTCGATTGACGGTTTTCCGCGGGCGATATTGCACATGGATGCCGACGCATTCTTCGCGGCTGTCGAGGAGGCGCTGGATCCGTCGTTGCGCGGGAAGCCGGTGGTAACCGGCCAGGAGCGGGGGATAATCGCCTGCGCCAACTACGAGGCCAAGGCGCGCGGCGTGAAACGCGGGATCCCGCTTTTCCAGGCGAAGAAACTGTGCCCTGGGCTGGTGATTGTGCCCAGCGACTACGAGGCTTACGGGCTCTATTCCAGGCGGATGTTCAACATACTGCGCGAGTTCACCCCGGACGTGGAGGAATACTCGATTGACGAGGCGTTTGCGGACATCACAGGGCTGCGCCGTGTTCACGGCGCGTCATACGAGGAAATCGCGCTGCGGATTCAGGCAAGGATAGAAAAGGAGCTGGGGATCACCGTCTCGATCGGGCTTAGCCTTTCCAAGGCCCTGGCGAAGCTGTGTTCGAAGTTCCGGAAGCCCCGTGGATTCACGGCAGTATGCGGCAGGCACATTCATCTCCTGCTCGGCAAGACGCCGCTGGAGAAGGTGTGGGGGTTCGGCCCCAACACGTCGGAACTGCTGCGTAAGAACGGGCTGAAGACGGCGCTGGATTACGTGCGCCGCCCGGAAGCGTGGGCGGCGCGCCTGTTGCACAAGCCGGGCAGGGAACTCTGGAATGAGCTTCGCGGGGTGCCGGTATGGAAAGTGCAGGCCGGCGGAAGCGGAGCGCCCAGGTATTCGGTGATCAGCTCGAAGACGTTTACGCCCGCGTCGTCGGACGGGGCGTTCGTCTACGGGCGTCTCGTGCGCAATGCGGAAGCGGCTTTCGCGAGGATAAGGCGGAACAGGCTGCGCGCCGGATGCCTGGGCGTGGTCCTGCGCCGGCAGGACTTCTCGCACGACGGTGTTGAGGCGCGGCTGAGCAGGGCGACGTCCTCCGTCATGGAAGCGATGCCGGCCATACGGAAGATGTTCGAAGACGCATACCGGCCGGACACGCCTTACAGGTCCACGCTGATGCTTCTTGGGGGGCTGGAGAACGAGGGCGCGGAGCAGATGGATTTCTTCGAGGACCGGCCTCGGATCGAGAACCTGCGGCGCGCGACGGATGCGGTGGACGAGATAAACCGGCGCTTCGGCCGGATGGCGATAGGGTCCGGCGCAATGCTGGATATCGCCAGGGCGCCGGAATCAGACCGCGAAGAAGCGCCGGTGCGGCGCGGGCTGCTCATGGGCGGCGAAGATGCGTGCCGCCGCCTGGGCATCCCGCGCTGGACCATGATCGTGTGAGCCGCCCTGTGTGTGGTTGCTACAGAAGAGACCGGATGTGCCATGCGGGCTCTGTTCCAGACGGCGGCAACGTCGCGGAGCGACGTCATCAGCCTCCGCCAACGATTTCCCCCATCTTGAAGATCGGGAGGAACATGCAGAGCACGATGCCGCCTATGATCACGCCCAGAAAGACAATAAGCATCGGCTCAAGGAGCGATGTCAGTCCTGCCAGCATGGTTTCAACTTCATCGTCGTAGAAGTCGGCGATGCTCTCCATCATCTCATCTATCTTGCCCGTCTTTTCACCGGCTTGGAGCATTCGGACCATCATTGACGGGAACACGGTCTGGTTCAGCATGGCGCTTGAGAGGGGCTCTCCCTTCTCAACAGAGTCTTTTGCGCCGAGCACGACACGTTTTGCCACGTCGTTTCCCGTGGCGCCTGAACAGATGTCCAGCGCGCTCAAGATGGGGACGCCGCTGCGGATAAGTGACCCAAGCGTGCGCGCAAACCTGGCCGAAGCCACCTTGCGGGTCAGTTCGCCGAAAACCGGAGACTTAAGGACAAACGAATCGAACGTGTACGCTCCTGACTCGGTCGCCTTCCATTTCTTGAACGAGATAACCGAGGCAACCGCCGCGATCGCCACGAACGGCCCGTATTTCTTCATGCCGCCGCTCAAGTCCAGGAGGAACTGTGTGGGGCCTGGCAGTTCGGCGCCGAAGCCCGAGAAGAGATCCCCGAACACCGGCACGATGAACGTGATCATGCCGATGGCTATGCCTATGGCGACGGTCAGAACAATGGCCGGGTACATCATTGCAGACTTGACCTTGCGCTTCAGTCTGGCGGACGCCTCCAGGAACCCGGCGAGTCGGCCTATTGCCTCGGGGAGTTTGCCGCCTGTCTCGCCACCCTTGATCATGTTGCAGTAGAGATCATCGAAAACGGACGGGAAAAGACGAAGCGCGTCGGAAACGGCCGCGCCGTTCTCGATCGCGGCTTTCACCTGGGCGATAACCTTCTTGAAGTTGACGTTGTCTGACTGCTCTTCCAGTGCGTCCAGGCTGCTGACGATAGGCATGCCTGCGGCCAGCATGGCCGACATCTGCCGTGAAAATCCCGGGAGCAGGTTGGCGACGATCTTGTTCGCTCCGGGAACCTTGCGGCCTGGCGTCAGGGGCCCACCTGGCCGCCGCCCGGCCGGTTTCGGCGCGGGACGTTGCGGTTGTGACGGGCGGGACGCCAGTGTGCCTGAGTTCCTTGAAGAAACCGATGAACTGACTACCGGGCTCATTGTTCCGTCGGTACTCCTATTCGCCGCCTGTCACTTCAAGAGCTGCTTCAATGCTGGTGAGACCGTCCCTAACTCTTGCAAGGCCGGCGTCTTTGAGTGTCATCATGCCGACCTTTCGTCCGAGATCCCGCAGTTCGCCTGCGTTTGCGCCACGGAGTATGCCTTCCCGTATCTCATCGTTCACAAGAAGGACCTCCATAATGGCGCCACGGCTCTTGTAGCCGGTGTTTGAGCATCGTGGACAGCCGACCGCCTTGTATAGAGTGGCGCCGTCAAACAACGCAGGGTCGACATGGTTCACAGCGAGTACTTCCTTGTCAACCACCGTCGGTTTCTTGCAGACCTGGCACAGTTTGCGATACAGACGCTGAGCCTGGGCCGCGACGAGGCATGAGCCGAGCATGAACGGCTCGATGCCCATGTCCATGAGCCTGGTTACGGCTCCTGCCGCATCATTCGTGTGCAGCGTACTGAGCACAAGGTGTCCCGTGAGAGCTGCTTTCACCGCGATCTCGGCGGTTTCCGCGTCGCGGATCTCGCCGACAAGAACGATGTCCGGGTCCTGGCGAAGAATGGAACGCAGTGCCGCTGCGAAGGAAAGCCCAACTTCGGATCGGATCTGTACCTGGTTGATGCCGGCAAGCTGGTACTCGACGGGATCCTCGCAGGTGATGATGTTAACGTCGGGTTTGTTCAGGTCCTGGAGGCAGGAGTAGAGGGTTGTTGTCTTGCCGCTTCCGGTGGGTCCCGTGACCAGGATGATGCCGTGCGGCTGGCTGATCGCGTAGAGCATCGCCGCCTCGGCGGTTTTGTCCAGTCCGAGCGATGCGACACTCGGAGCAAGCGAGCTCTTATCGAGAGTGCGCATGACGACTTTCTCTCCGTGAACGGTGGGCAGGATGCTTACGCGCAGGTCCACTTCCTTGCCCAGAGCCTTGATGTTGAATCTGCCGTCCTGCGGGATTCTTCGTTCAGCTATATCGAGATCCGCCATGATCTTGATCCTCGAGATGACGGCGTTTTGAAGGTTCTTTGGGGGGCCAGGTCTCTCGGCGAGCCCGCCGTCAACACGGTATCTCAAGCGGACTATCCTCTCCATGGGTTCGATATGGATATCGCTGGCGCCGATTCGCAGGGCCTCGACGAGCATCATGTTCACCATGCGGATAACTGGAGCGCCTTCGGCGCTCTGCAGCATCTCGTCGAGGCTCTGCTCCTGATCATCCTCGGCGAGCACCTCCACCTGGCTCTCGTCCCTCATCAGTTCTTCCATGTCAAGGCCGCTCGTTGAGGCTTGGGAGAGCTTGGAAACGATTTGCACTGCTTGCTGTTCGGCCACGACGACAGGCGTGATATTCATGCCCGTTGCCATGCCCAGCTCGTCGATGGCCGACATATCGAAGGGATCCCCCATGGCTACGGTCATGGACTTGCCGGTGACAGCCAAGGGGATGACGAGTCGCTTGCTGACAAGTTCGCGCGGGATCATGTCGATAAGCTGCTGGTTTGGCGTGAAGCGTGCAAGCGAGATGGGGCGCATCCTCAGGTAGTCAGCCAGCGCGAGAACCATGTCATCTGCGGTGATGAGGCCTTTCTCGACGAGAACCTTTTCGAGACGCGATCCTGACGCAAGCGACTGCTTTTCGGCGTCTTCGACCGCTTCGGCTGAGACGAGGCCCCGGCGGACGACTATCTCGCTCAGGTTCCCGTAGTATGGCGTAGCCGACATTCGAGCTTCCCTTCGATCGACAGACTGGTAGCATTATGCGCATGCCACTGCGGTGTCGCCAGACAAAAGCGGCCAGCCGGGGGTATGCGTTGGCCAGACTCTGTGGAGGGTTGGAGCAATTCCGGTGCCACGTTCTCCGGCAAACACGGAAGGGGTAGCCTGCAAGTGCCTGCTAAGCCTGAAGGACCAGAAAGGAAGCCTTGTGCGGAATCTGACGAAGTCCGGGCTGCGGTGGAAGCTTTCGAGCAAATCCTCGAAGTTCTTCCTGAGGACATGGCTTCGCTGGAGGCGCTTAGCCACGCGTACGAGCAACTTGGCGACACCGAGAGGTCGGCTGATCTGCTTCTCAGGCTAGGGCTGATTCTTGAGCGAGAGCCCGACGACGTCAAGATACGGGACCTGTTGCCGCGTCTTCTTCCTGTCTGTGAAAGACGTGCCGATGCAAAGAAGCTGTATGACGCTCTTGAGGCGGTCCTGGCCGGGACCCGGCAGCCCGGAGCTGGCCAGTTGGCCGCCAAGGATGCCTTTCAGGTTGCATTGCGCTTCAGCATGCCGGATGCGCTTGCCTTCGCCTGGCATCTTCTTGAGTCCAAAGAACTGACGGATTCGGAATACGCCAAGGTCGTTCAGGACCTAACGGAGATGTCAATGCTGGAGACTGCCGCAACGACTTCCGTACTGCACGTTCTGGAGCAAAGCGGATACAAGGGGCTGGAACGGGTGCTCAACTTCGTGTCGGACGAATGCAAGGCGCCGATTATTTCTCTGGCATGTTTCGAGGTCACCCCTGATGTGACAGGCTTGCTGCCGCCGGACTTCATGGTTGGTCGCGGCGTGCTGCCTCTCGCTGTCCTTGGCAAGCAGGATCTGCTCGTGGTCGTCATGAATCCCTATGAGAAATCGCTGCGTAATGACTTGCAGGCGTTGACCGGGCGCAAGTGTCACGTATTCCTGTCGCTGCCGTCCGAATTCGATCGCCTTCTGGCCAAAATACTCGGTGTTGATGAGACTGCGGAAAAGAAGAAGGCGTAGAGTGCCGCCCGTTTAGCAGGGACGTCAGCCGCTCACCCGATGGACTCCGACAAACACAACCGATTGCGCGACGCGCTGACCAGCCTAAGCCGTCTTGTGAACGATGGTCTCCCGGACTCTTCCAGACGGGAAGCCGCAGTTGCCCTTCGCGAACTGACGCTCAACGTGTCTGCTGTCTTCGATAAGTCTCTGCTGGGCATCATCCGTTCGGCCTTGAACGGCGTCATCATAGAGAGCAATCCTGGCTTTGCGCGGATGTTGGGCTATTCGCAGGGAGAGCTGTCCGGCAGAACTGCCGAGTCTCTCACCCATCGTGACGACTTTGAGCTGGAGCGGGAAATGGTTCGTGACGCCATCCGCGGCACCAGGGACCTGTGGCGCATGCGGAAGCGCTACATACACAGGGACGGCAGGACTGTCTGGGGCAGCCTTTCCGTATCGGTTGTCAGGGATGAAGCAGGAAGACCTGAAAGCCTTGTTGCGCTGGTTGAGGACATCACCGACCGGGTTCGTACGGAGGAGTCGCTGTGCAGGCGGGATGCGGTGCTGGAGGCCGTTGCCTATGCCGCGCAGCGTTTTCTGCGGTTTCCCGGCTGGGAGTCGGGCATTCGCGAGGTTCTTGGCCGGCTTGGAGCTTCATCCGGAGTAAGCACGGCGTACATATCGCAGAACATTGCAGGGGAAGACGGATCCCCGGTTCAGGCTGTCTCCAGATACGTATGGCAGGCGGGGAGAAATGACGCAGAGCCCTCAAACCATGCCCAAACCGGCTGCTTCAACTATATGCAGGGCTTTGCCCGATGGGCTCGGGTGCTTCAGTGCGGTGAAGTGATACGGGGTCACGTGAGAGATCTGCCTGCGGAAGAGCAGGTGCCGCTGTCTTTGCGCGGAGTGCGCTCTCTTGTGGTTGTCCCGATCACAGCAGGCGGCGACTGGTGGGGGGTGATGGGGTTCGATGAATGCAAGGCGGAGCGCGAGTGGTACGCGTCCGAAGCGGACGCGTTGATGGCGGCAGCGGACACGTTGGGGTCCGCTATCGCCAGGGAAGCATCTGAGGCCGTGATGAGGCAGCTTGCAACTGCCGTGGAGCAGGCTGTCGAGGGGATAGTCATAACGGACAACACAGGCGTGGTGCAGTATGTGAACCGTGCTTTCTCCAGGATCACCGGCTATTCGTTCGGCGAAATCGAAGGCGGAAAATTGAGCGTTCTCAAGAGCGGCAGACACGACGACGGGTTCTACCGCGAAATGTGGGAGACAATCTCGCAGGGCCGGGTATGGGAAGGACGGATCGTCAACCGGCGCAAGGACGGATCGATGTTCCAAGATGATACGACGATCTCGCCGATCAGGGATTCGGGCGGAGACGTCAGTCACTTCGTGGCCGTGAAGAGGGACGTCACACGGGAAGTTAGAATGGAAGAGCAGCTTCGGCAGGCCCAGAGAGTCGAGGCGCTCGGGCTTCTCTCCGGCGGCGTAGCGCATGACATGGGGAATGTTCTGACTCCCATCATGGCCTATTCGGAAATGGCTGTCTCGTTGATCGATGAAGCATCCCCTGCTTTCGCTTACGTGAAAGAGATACAGAAGGGAGCAAAGCGCGCCGAGGAACTGGTCAAGCAACTCATGGCTTTCGGACGGAGTCGGAAGTCTGAGATGCGGGACTTTCGTGTCAATGATGTTGTTCGTGGTTTCGAGAAGATGCTGGCGAGGGTTCTCAGGGAAGATATCGAACTGGCGTGTACTCTGGACGATCGCGCGGGGAGCATCCGCGGTGATGCCGCGCAGGTCGAGCAGGCGCTGATGAACCTTGCGGTGAACGCGAGAGACGCAATGCCTTCAGGCGGGTGCCTGACGATAAGGACCTTCATGCATGAAGGGGGCGGGACTCCGGTCGATTCGGGCTGCATCCCTGAAGGGCGGAGCGTGGTCCTTGAGGTCCAGGACACCGGCTGCGGAATGGATCAGGAAACGAAACGCCAGATGTTTGAGCCTTTCTTTACAACCAAGCCGAAAGGAGAGGGAACCGGACTGGGGCTTGCCAATGTGTATGGTATCGTCCGTGAACACGGCGGCGCCATTGAAGTGGAGACCGAGCCTGGCAGGGGGACTTCGTTCAGGCTCTTCTTCCCCGAGGTGGTTGCAGCCGTGGAGGCAGGGCCGAAGGACAAGACGGAGCCTGTTTCCAGCCACGGGACGGAGACAATACTGTTGGTGGAGGACGACGAGAACGTGCGGTTACTTGCCCTTCAGGTGCTTGAACAGCACGGCTATCGAGTCCATTCGTTCGGGGATCCGGTCAGGGCGCTCAAGTTCTCGGGCAAGTTGCGCGAGCGAGTTGATCTGGTTCTTTCCGATGTGGTCATGCCCCGCATGAACGGCAAGGATCTCCATTCCAGACTGGCTGCGCTCATCCCTGGCGTCAAGGCACTCTACATGTCGGGTCATGCGCCGGGGGCTATGGGGAGGTACGGGATATCGGTCCCGCCTGACCGGTTTCTGAAGAAACCGTTCACGGTGCAGGGACTGACTGCCGCCGTTAGGGACGCCCTGAACAGCTAGTGTACTGTCCCAGAAGTATGTTTGCACGCTATCCGTCCCCTGCCGGCTGGTCCGGCAGGAACGGCAGGTTGTGTAAGCATATGCGAGCTGCTGGTCTCCACAATCTGCTTCACCGGCTAGATGAATTCGCCGGGGTCTCGATCCAAGCATGACTATTTCTGGGACAGAAGACTAGCTGCGCGTGCTGCTATGGAGCGGCGCGTGTCTTGAGGAACTTCTGTTCTCCCTGATATTCGAGGAGGGCTCCCTGATTCTCAACTGCCACAAGTGTCACGCCGTCAACGGATTCTCCCAGACCGACAACGCGCCCGTTAATCTGCGCCGAGGCAAATCTGTTGTGCTGGACGACGCCTGAAACGACGACCTTTGGCCATGCAACAGGCTTGCGGGGCTTCATCGCTGTCTCGGACTTCGCCGGCGTTGCGTTGCCGGCGATTGGCGCCACGTCATCCGTCAGTGCCGTTGGCTCAGGCAAAGCCTCGGCAGCAGCAGTTTCTGTTGGGGGCAGATCCAGAGCCGATTCGGTGTTGTCAGGTCCCGGCGCAACCTCCTCCCGCGGTAGTGCGGGTTCGGTTGGCGCTTGCGGACTGTCTGCCATGGGAACAGACTCGCTGTCCAAGCTGTCGGTCGCCGCAGGAGCCGCCAATTGATCTTCCGGCAGGGTCTTGTCTGCCTGGCTGATGGCCATAAAGACAAGGTAGAGTCCACCGAAGACCAAGAGCAGAACAACGACAAGCACGCCAGCCACGGCCATCCATGGGCGGGACGCGGCCTTGCCCTTTGCATTGCCGGAGGCGGGGACCGTTGGCTGAGGGGGCTGCGCGGCTGCGGCCCTGGCGGATGCGCCGGTGACCTTGCCGGAGTCTTCTTGCTGACGCTTCAATGCTTCCTCGATAAGGCTCATTTCAACCCTCCAGTTGCTTGATGGCCCTTTCAACGCAATCTACATCAATAAGGCGTTTCTGCGCAACATAGCCTGCCAGGAGTGCGTTATCAGCAAGTGCATTCACCAGCCTTGGGGTGCCCTTCGAGTGACGTTGGATGCGGTCCACAGCCCTGTCGGAGAATTCAAGGGCGGATGTTCCTCCGGCGACGCGGAGCCTATGGCGGATGTAATTGCCCGTCTCTGGCCTGGTGAGAGGCGCAAGGTGGTAGCGGACGGTTATTCGCTGGCGCAGCTGCCTCAGGTCTGGTCTCTTCAGGCGCTGCTGGAGTTCCGGCTGGCCGCACAGGACTATCTGGATGAGTTTCTGCTGATCAGTTTCCAGGTTCGACAATAGCCGGACCTGCTCCATCACCTGCGGGGTAAGATCCTGTGCTTCGTCTATGAAAAGAGCAACGTTCCTGCCCTCGCGGTTTCTCTCGAGGAGGAACGAGTTGAGAGTCTCGACGAGCGACAAACGATCCCGCCCTTTGCGCTCCAGACCAAAATCACGAAGCATGGCCCGCAGCAACTGAGTTTCTGTAAGTGACGGGTTCAGTATCAGCGCGGTGATTGTGTCGGGTCCGAGGTCCGCAAGTACCGCGCGGCAGAGGGTCGTCTTGCCCGAACCGACTTCGCCAGTCAGTTCGATGAACCCCTTGCGTTCGGTGATGCCGTAGAAGATGTGATCGTAGGCTGCCTTGTGATTCGGGGTGAAGAAGAGGAATCTGGGGTCGGGGGTAATGTTGAACGGAGCTTCCTTTAGATTGAAGAATGAGAGGTACATCTTCAGCCAATCGTCCAGAGCATACCGTGCACCAGCGACGGAGACAACGATCCGATGGCGGGCCCGTCAGCGAGCGGCGGCCATTTCCTCCCTGATCTTCCGGGCAGCCTCCGCAGGGGCGGGTGAGTCCAGAATCGGGCGTCCAACCACGAGGAATGACGAGCCAGCACGTACTGCTGAAGCAGGCGTGGCAACGCGCTTCTGATCGCCGGCATCGCCTGATGACAGTCTGATTCCAGGGGTAACGAGAATAGGCGACATGCCGAGGCGATCGCGGAACTGCGACGCTTCCAGAACGGAACAGACGAGCCCGTCAGCCCCGCATGCGACAGCGAGTTCTCCGAGGGCGAGAGCGTGATCCCTGACAGGACGGGCGACCCCAACTTCAGCGATGTCATTGTCGTTCAAGCTGGTCAGGACCGTAACGGCGACGACTCTCGTGCGGATGGGGCCGGAGCTCCCCCTGCATGCCTCGGCGGCAGCCTTGATCATGTCCCGACCTCCGCCTGCGTGCAGGGTGAGAAGTTCCACGCCCAGGTCGCAGCATGATGCAACGGCCCTCGCTACCGTGCGGGGGATGTCGTGCAGTTTGAGGTCCAGGAACACTCGTTTCCCGGAGCCCCTGAGCAATGTTACGACTTCGGGGCCAGATGCTGAAAACAGTTCCAGGCCGACCTTGTAGAAGTCGACCTCATCGCCCAGGAGTTCCACAACTTTGAGGGCATCGGTGGTATGCGCCACGTCGAGTGCCACAATGAGTTCAGGGCCGCAGGCAACAGCGCTCAGTCCCGTCGTGTTCATTCGCGGGATCATGACAGACGTATGGCGCGGTATGCAACCCCAAGCTTGCAGGTAGGCCTCTTCTGCGCGGGGTTGCAGGGCCAACGCAAACTTGACCGCCGTGCAGGCGGAGGCTCACTGTGTCGCAGAGGAGGGTTTTATGGCAGGCGTCAATCTCTGCCACGTGACCAAGTCTTTCCCCGGGGACGTCGTTGCCGTCAGGGATCTGTCACTTGAGATCAAAGATGGTGACTTTGTGGTTCTTGTAGGCTCTTACGGGTACGGCAAGTCGACCACTTTGAGAACGGTTGCGGGATTGGAGGAGATCACGGCGGGCACGATCTCCATTGGTGGACGCGTTGTTAACGACATCCTCCCCCGAAGGACCGTGACATAGCCATGGTCTTCCAGAATTATGCTCTCTATCCACACATGACCGTGCGCGAGAACGTGGCATTCGGAATGAAGCTCAGAAGAGTGCCCCGCAAGGAGATAGACTGATCGCATCAGTAAGACCTCGGAAGTCTGAGGGCTGCAAGGACTTCTGGATAGACGTCCGAAATCTCTCTCCGGGGGGGGCAGAGGCAGCGGGTTGCGGTCGGCAGAGCGATTGTGAGGAAGCTGGAGGTGTTTCTTTTCGACGAACCACTGTCAAACCTTGCCGCAAAGCCCAGAGTTCAGATGAGCCGGGAGCTCAAGAAGATACACAACATGCTCGGGGCGAGCATTCTATGCGTGACGCATGACCAGGTCGAGGCGATGACCATGGGAGACAGGGTTGTTGTAATGAACGACGGGGAAGCGCTGCAGGCCGCTGACCCTGCAACTCTGTATGACCAACCTCTTGCTGCTTTGTTGCCGGCTTCATGGGGACCCCACCGATGAACTTCGTGGCAGGGCGCCTCGTGTCAACCGACGGCTGCGGTGTTGCGTTTGAAGCTCACGGCATTGAACTGATGATCCCGGTCCGTTCCAGTATCCGTTCTGGACTGGCGGCGGTGCGGGACGGTCTGCTGGGGATCAGACCGGAGGATCTGCAGCTGGAGGCAGGAAGGTCCGGGTTGCCTCGCCACGATCTTGCCGGCGTTGTTGAGGTGGTTGAGAACATGGGCGCGGAGTCGTATGTGCATGTGGGCACTGACGTCGGGGCCGTCGTGTGTCGCGCAGATTCTCACCGTCGTTACGATGTGCGCAACACGGTGGCGGTCTCGGTTATGACTGAAAAGGCCTTGTTTTTCGACCTATCTGACGATTCGCGACTCTGCTGACGGGGTAGCTCTCAACGGGGCTTTCAAGGGCCGCGAAAAAAAATTGAAAAAAGACGTTGACGGTCTGAACGGGGGCTGGTACCTTCACCTCCGTTGATGCGCGCAGCGGTGCGTGCTGCGTGACAACTGGCAAGCAGAACGGTGTCCTCCTCGGTCTTCGAGATGAGGCGGAGGGTGGGCAGCGTTTCTTGCTGTGTTTGTTCTTTGATAAACGGAACAGCATAGATATCACTTTCGAATCGGAAGTGGTGTGGTATGCGCTTGTGTTGGGATCGGCTCACGTATAACAAGCTGAAGGTAAGCTGCCGCAAGGTGGCATATCAGAAGTTTTGTTTCGGAGAGTTTGATTCTGGCTCAGAACGAACGCTGGCAGCGTGGATTAGGCATGCAAGTCGAGCGGGATCCCCGATGTAGCAATACAACGGGGTGAGAGCGGCGTAAGGGTGAGGAACACGTAGACAATCTGCCCCCAGGTTCGGGATAACTCGCCGAAAGGCGGGCTAATACCGGATGTGGTGTCCCGGCGCATGTCGGGAAAACCAAAGGCGGGGACCCTTCGGGGCCTGTCGCCAGGGGAGGAGTCTGCGTCCGATCAGCTTGTTGGTGGGGTAACGGCTCACCAAGGCTATGACCGGTAGCTGGTCTGAGAGGATGGTCAGCCACACTGGGACTGAGACACTGCCCAGACTCCTACGGGAGGCTGCAGTCGAGAATCATTCGCAATGCGCGAAAGCGTGACGATGCGACGCTGCGTGGAGGATGAAGGCCCTCGGGTTGTAAACTCCTGTCATGCGGGAACAAACACCCGCGCGTGAATAGTGCGCGGGCTTGACGGTACCGCAAGAGGAAGCCACGGCTAACTCTGTGCCAGCAGCCGCGGTGATACAGAGGTGGCGAGCGTTGTTCGGATTTACTGGGCGTAAAGGGTGCGTAGGTGGCCTCGCATGTCGGATGTGAAAGCCCACGGCTCAACCGTGGAATTGCATACGAAACTGCGAGGCTAGAGTGCAGGAGGGGAGAGCGGAATTCTTGGTGTAGCGGTGAAATGCGTTGATATCAAGAAGAACACCGGTGGCGAAGGCGGCTCTCTGGAATGCAACTGACACTGAGGCACGAAAGCTGGGGGAGCAAACAGGATTAGATACCCTGGTAGTCCCAGCCCTAAACGGTGTGCACTTGGTGTAGGGGGTATTGACCCCCCCTGTGCCGGAGCTAACGCGTTAAGTGCACCGCCTGGGGAGTACGGTCGCAAGATTAAAACTCAAAGAAATTGACGGGGGCCCGCACAAGCGGAGGAGCATGTGGCTTAATTCGATGCAACGCGAAGAACCTTACCAGGGCTTGACATGTAACTGCAGGCCCCGTGAAAGCGGGGCGGCCTTCGAGGGTGTTACACAGGTGCTGCATGGCTGTCGTCAGTTCGTGCCGTGAGGTGTTGGGTTAAGTCCCGCAACGAACGCAACCCCTGTGGCTAGTTGCCACCGGCGGCGTTGAGCCGCCGAGCACTCTAACCAGACTGCCCGTATAAGCGGGAGGAAGGTGGGGATGACGTCAAGTCAGTATGGCCCTTACGTCCTGGGCTGCACACGTGCTACAATGGTCGGTACAGAAGGATGCAATACCGCGAGGTGGAGCAAATCCTGGAAAAACCGGCCCCAGTTCGGATTGCAGTCTGCAACTCGACTGCATGAAGTCGGATTCGCTAGTAATGGCGCATCAGCTACGGCGCCGTGAATACGTTCCCGGGCCTTGTACACACCGCCCGTCACATCATGAAAGCCGTCTGCACCCGAAGTCGCTGGATCAACCCGCAAGGGAGATAGGCGCCTAAGGTGTGGGTGGTGATTGGGATGAAGTCGTAACAAGGTAGCCGTAGGGGAACCTGCGGCTGGATCACCTCCTTTCTAAGGAGAGTCCCGGCTGCCTCTGGCAGTCTGGACAGGTCAATCGTCGTTCTGCCGAGCGAAAGCGAGGCGTGAGGCGAGTGCGCTGAACAAAAAGCAAGCGCAGTGGGACGGTTCCTGCAGGCGCATGCCGCACCGCTTCCGGTTCGAAATATTGGTGAAGTGCTGTTTCGTGAACGAGTAGTGGGCATGATCGGTGATCCGCCCTGAGTGCCTGTAGTCGCAGGCGCAGAGGGGACAAAGGGGGCATAGCTCAGTTGGCAGAGCACAAGCTTTGCAAGCTTGGGGTCACCGGTTCGAACCCGGTTGCCTCCACCAACCCGCAAGCGACGGGTTGCCGCGCCGAGGCGAGCGAAGCCGCAGATACGGGCCCCGGCTCGTACGGCACGCGCGGTGAGGCTACGGCTCGGACGGCCATTCAGGCATGTCGGGCGTGTAGCTCAGTTGGTTAGAGCGCGTCCCTGATAAGGACGAGGTCCCTGGTTCGATTCCAGGCACGCCCACCACAGGGTCATGCCAAGTGAAGTGTCTGAGATGAGGGTTGAGGTCAGTCCTCAGAGCTCATCTCATGCCCTTCGCAAGAAGGCTCGTTCTTTGACAACTGGTATAGAATGTGGGCAATGCAACTTCAACCCGTCTGTCTCTGCGGACAGACGGGCCGCCGAGTACGCCCCTGCGCGCCGTTGCTGTCTTCGGACATGCGGCGTCAGGCGACCCAGTGTTTTGGGTACAAGCGTATAAGGGCACACGATGGATGCCTTGGCATCAGAAGGCGATGAAGGACGTGGTAAGCTGCGATAAGCTTCGGGGAGCGGCACGCACGCTTTGATCCGGAGATTTCCGAATGGGGCAACCCATCCCGCGTAATGGCGGGATACTGGAGTCTGAATACATAGGGCTTCAGAGCGACACCCGGGGAAGTGAAACATCTCAGTACCCGGAGGAGAAGAAAACAAGAGTGATTCCGCAAGTAGTGGCGAGCGAACGCGGAACAGCCCAAACCCTTCGGCTTGCCGAAGGGGGTTGCGGGACCTTAACATGGTACTTTGAGGGATAGTGGAACGGTCTGGAAAGTCCGGCCATAGCGGGTGATAGCCCCGTACACGATATATCCCGAGGAGGCCTAGAGGTATCCCAAGTAGGGCGGGACACGTGAAACCCTGTCCGAATCCGGGGGGCCCACCCCCCAAGGCTAAATACTCACTGATGACCGATAGTGAACAAGTACCGCGAGGGAAAGGTGAAAAGTACCCCTGCTAGGGGAGTGAAATAGTACCTGAAATCGTGTGCCTACAAGCTGTGGGAGTTCCGCGCAAGCGGAATGACCGCATGCCTTTTGCATAATGAGTCCGCGAGTCACTGTATGCGGCAAGGTTAATCCGAGAAGGAGGAGCCGAAGCGAAAGCGAGTGCGAAATGCGCGTTTAGTCGTATGCAGTGGACCCGAAGCCGTGTGAGCTACCCATGGCCAGGCTGAAGCTTTCGTAACTGAAAGTGGAGGGCCGAACCTGTGGATGTTGAAAAATCCTAGGATGAGCTGTGGGTAGGAGCGAAAGACTTATCAAACTCGGTGATAGCTGGTTCTCCTCGAAATAGCTTTAGGGCTAGCCTGCGTGAATGCTCGGGATGGAGGTAGAGCACTGAATGGACTAGGGCCCTTACCGGGGTGCCGACGCCAATCAAACTCCGAATGCCGTCCCAGTCACACGCGGAGTCAGACTGTGGGGGATAAGCTTCATAGTCGAAAGGGAAACAGCCCAGACCGCCAGCTAAGGCCCCGGAAACAGGCTAAGTGATTAAGGATGTGGAATCGCGTAAACACCTAGGATGTTGGCTTAGAAGCAGCCATCATTTAAACAGTGCGTAACAGCTGACTAGTCGAGTGGTTCCGCGCCGAAAATGATCGGGACTAAAGTCTGTTGCCGATGCTGCGGATTCTCCAGCGTCTTCGGACGCCGGGGAGTGGTAGAGGAGCGTTCCATGTGCGTCGAAGGGGAAGGGGAACCGACCCTGGAGCGCATGGAAGTGATAATGCGGACATGAGTAACGAAAAGCAGGGCAAGAATCCCTGCCGCCGGAATCCCAAGGTTTCCTGGGGAAGGTTCGTCCTCCCAGGGTTAGTCGGATCCTAAGCCGAGGCCCAAGGGCGTAGGTGATGGACAACAGGTTCAATATTCCTGTACTACCGGTTCGGCGCTCGAGTGATGGAGGGACGCAGGAGGCTAAGTCAGCCACCGATCGGAAGTGGTGGCCGAAGGCCGTAGGAAGATCCGGCAGGTAAATCCGCCGGGTCAATTCCGAAAGTCGCAAGGACGCTGATCCTTCGGGTGAAGCGGATTGACCGATGCCATGCTGCCAAGAAAATCTCCTAACGAGCTGGACAGGTATCCGTACCAAAACCGACACAGGTGGGAAGGTAAAATATACCAAGGCGCGCGAGAGAAACCTCGTTAAGGAACTCGGCAATCTAGCCCCGTAACTTAGGGAGAAGGGGTCCTCCGGGATGTGATCTAACGAAAGCGTTCTGGAGGCGCAGTGAATGGGCCCATGCGACTGTTTAACAAAAACACAGCTCTCTGCTAACTCGCAAGAGGATGTATAGAGAGTGACGCGTGACCAATGCCGTAAAGTTAAGGCAAGGGGTTAGCTCCGCTTCGGCGGCGCGAAGCTCCGAACCGAAGCTCCGGTGAATGTCGGCTGTAACTATAACAGTCCTAAGGTAGCGAAATTCCTTGTCGGGTAAGTTCCGACCTGCACGAATCGCGTAACGATATGGGCGCTGTCTCAACGAGGATCTCGGTGAAGTTGTAGTTCCGGTGAAAATGCCGGATACCCGCAGTAGGACGGAAAGACCCCGTGAACCTTTACTGTAATCTGATATTGGCGTTTGGTTGTTCATGTGTAGCATAGCTGGGAGACTTTGAAGTCCCGTCGTTAGGCGGGATGGAGTCATCAGTGAAATACCAGTCTTGATCAGGCGACCGTCTAACCTTAGCCCGTGAATCCGGGCGGGGAACAATGTCAGAGGGTCAGTTTGACTGGGGCGGTTTCCTCCCAAACGATAACGGAGGAGTTCGAAGGTACCCTCAGCACGGTCAGCAATCGTGCGTCGAGCGCAATGGTAAATAGGGTGCTTAACTGCGAGACCGACAGGTCGAGCAGATGCGAAAGCAGGACATAGTGATCCGGTGGTAGCTTGTGGTAGCGCCATCGCTCATCGGACAAAAGGTACTCCGGGGATAACAGGCTGATCGCGCCCGAGCGTCCATAGCGGCGGCGCGGTTTGGCACCTCGATGTCGGCTCATCGCATCCTGGGGCTGGAGAAGGTCCCAAGGGTTTGGCTGTTCGCCAATTAAAGCGGTACGCGAGCTGGGTTCAGAACGTCGTAAGACAGTTCGGTCCTTATCCACTGTGGGCGTAGGAGATTTGAGGAGAACATTCCCTAGTACGAGAGGACCGGGAATGACGTACCTCTGGTGTTCCTGTTGTCGCGCCAGCGGCAGAGCAGGGTAGCTATGTACGGAAAGGATAAGCGCTGAAAGCATCTAAGCGCCAAGCCTCCTCCAAGACAAGATCTCCCTCCCGCGCAAGCGGGACTGAAGGCAGGTTGTAGACAACGACCTTGATAGGCTGGATGTGTAAGCTCGGCGACGGGTTCAGCTAACCAGTACTAATCTGCCGTGAGGCTTGTTCCCTTATTTTTGCTGGATCGCGTGACGTGATGAAGCGTGCGCGCGGAGCGTAGTGCGGCGGAGAAGTTGCGTTGCCCATTCTATACTGTCAGTCGTTCCCGGCCTTATGGGCAGGGCACGACAATGGATTTCCCCGGTGATTTTAGCGAGGAGGTAACACCTGTTCCCATCCCGAACACAGAAGTTAAGGGCCTCTGCGGCGATGGTACTGCAACGATCGGTTGCGGGAGAGTAGCGCATTGCCGGGACTATCTTCTGGGGCTCCGGGACTACGGTCCCGGGGTCCCTTTTTTTTGTCTTGGATTCTCTTGATGCTTGCGCGGCATTGGCCGCGTGATAGATTTCGGCCATGCACATGAGGCCTCTCCGGTGTTCAGTCTTCGCAGTGCTTCTCTTCGGGGCGGCAGGTTGCGCCACGTTTCTACAGGACATCGAGGACCGTCAGGTTCGCGGGGCGGTTGAACTGCAGCGGCTCAATGTTTGTGCCGAGCGGGCGCAGGAGCAGCTGGCGGCGCTGCAGCAGGCGCAGGAGCATGCGGGCAGAGAAATTGAGTCGTTGAGGCGGGAGTTGGCGCTTGCGGTTGCCGACGGTGAGAGAAGAGGGGCCGACCTGGAAAGGCGCATAGGGGCTATCGAGAGGGGCAGGGAGAAGGACAAGCAGGAAGTGGTGGACGCTCTGAGCCGGCGGATGTCTGAAGTGCTGGCCCGGCAGTCACAGGCTCAGCAGCCGCCCGCAGGAGCGAAGTGGTACGAACACATCGTGAAGCCCGGGGAAACTCTGTCGGAGATAGCGAAGGCTTATGGAGTTTCGGTGCCGGCCATAGTCCGCGCGAACAACCTGTCCAATCCGGACTCGATCCGGGTGGGAATGAAGGTGCTTATTCCGGGAGAGGCAGGCGCCAGGTAGCTGCCGGGACGCCGTCGCGCGGCTTGATGAGAAACTGCAGAGGGCTTCCGGCGATAACAGGCTTTGTCTCCGGCTTCGGCGCGTTCAGGGCCGCTGCCCGTATCTCGCCGAGTTCTCCTTTAAGGGATGAATTGTCGGCTTTCATCTGCGCCAGAAGGGCCCGGATGCTCTCGATCTCGGCCGATTGGCTGTTCAACCTGGAGTCAACGCCGGTTCTGATGCCAAGCATGGCTGTTCTCTCTCTTCTGAGCTTCTCTTCGAACGACTCGGCCACTCTGGATACGAGCCGAATTGCGTTGGTGGCGGCAGCATCGGCCTCATCGTCAGAATGTTGTGGGGCCACGACTGCGGCCAGCAGGTCTCTCTTCACGTCGGACATGTAACGCCATACCACGATGCCGCCGATGAAGATGGCGGCCGCCATGACTGCCGTGAAGGCCAGCAGCATCGAACGTACCCGCCTTTGTGTCGCGGCTCGCTCCTCTGCAAGGAAAGCCTGAATGGCCTCCAGAACAGGCAAAGAAGAAGCATCACCGCCTGGGATCGTCAGTGCAACGCTGTGTTGCGACGCCTTCACCGGCGGAGCTGCCGTCTGGACGGGCTCCGAAATTCGTTCCTCTTCTGGATCGTGGGCTGTCGCAAAGGTCTTCACCCGCAGGTCTTCGGCTTTATTGTCTGAGGCGGTAGTCTCGCCTGGTTCGAGTCGATTGCCTTCGCCGCCTGGGCTTCCCATCGACGGGCATGTCGGTTCGCCTGTCTCTGCATTCGAAGAAGGATGGGCTGGCGGCACGGCCTCCACGTCTATGATCGTCCGTCCTGCGGAATGTCCGGTGGCTGACGCATCGGGAGCCGGCCTGCGGCTGATATCCTTGATGCGTCGCAGTACTGTGCTGGGAGGAATGTCCACGGTGAGCTACTCCGATCCTACCGCAGGATGGCACCGGGCAAGCGAGGCCACTCTTTCAGGTTCACTTCTCCTCTGCGTCAGCGGGCAAGGGGTCCTCACCTGCGTCTTTGCCGTCGGGACCGGCTGAATCCGCTGTTTCCCCGTTTCCAGTTGAGCCCTGGCGCTTGTTGCGGACGAGCTCCTTCTGGGTGTATTCAAGCTTGCTGGCGGTCTGCCGGGCGCTTCTGCGCAGCTCCTCGATCTGGCGTGTCAGTGACTGCTCTTTCTGCTTCGAACGGTTTGTTTCCTCGGTTAGCAGCCTGTCCTTCTGGGAAAGCAGACGCTCCTTTTCGCGGATATCGTTGCGGGCCTCGCGCAGCGCCTTGCGTTGTTCCTCGAGTTGTCTCAACTGCTCAACCTGAGCATCCGCCTGCGCCTGAATCTTCCGCAGGGAGTTCTCCATGTCGGAGCGCTCCTTCTCAACTTGTTTCAGCGCCTGCTCTCCGGCTGCCTTTTCATCCGCCAGTTTCTTCTCCAGCTCGGCGACTTTCTCCAGCGCGTCGCGCTGCTTGCGGAACTGCTCGCGCTGTTCCTCCATATCGCCTCCGACAATCTGGTGAATCTCAAGGACGTGCGCCTCGATGGCCTCTTGTTTCTTCATGCTGCGTTCGCGCAGGGACTCGAAGAGAGCCCGTTCTTCGTCGAGCAATCCCTCCAGCCGGGAAGCGCGATCAAGAAGGACCTGTTTGTATGTTTCGGCCTGCCTGCGTTCGCGTGTCTCGGTTTCCTCGAGCTTCCTCTGCAGGGCGTCGGAAAGAGTCTTCTGGTTCTCGTATCGCGCGTTGGCGCTATCCGCGTCGCGGGCCGCCGCCGCAGCCGCATCCTCACTTTCCGTGATCTTCGCCTCAAGCTCGGCAATCCTCTCTCCTGAACTGCGCTGGGCCTCGTTCAGTTGCAGTCTCAGGGCTTCGGCGTCTGAGTCGAGGCGCTCGATCCGGGCTCTGGCCTGCGCACCTTCCTCGGATACCTTCTCGAGCTGCTGGTTGCGGGCCGCAATGTCTTTCTCCAGAGCGGATATGCGGGATCTCGCTTCTGTGAGCCGGGCTTTTTCCTCGTCGACGGACTTCCTGGCTGCTTCCAAGGAAGCCTGCTTGGCTGATATGTCTGCCCTGGCCTGTTCCAGTTGCTTGGCTGTTTGCGACCGGAGTTCCTCGGTTTGCTGAGCGCGCGCAGTAACCTTCTGGACGGCTGCAGACAACTCGTCAATGCGGGCCTTCAGCGCGTCCTGCTCTTCACTCGCGGCCTTTCGTTCGGCCGCCCCCTGCTCATTCATCGCCTGAATGTCGCCCTGAAGCGTGTCGATTTCGCCGTACGTATCCGCGAGTTTGGCGCTGAGTTCCTCGATCTGTCTCTCTAGTTCGCCTTCGCGTTCATGGCTGGCCTGTTGCTGGCGGCGGAAGTTCTGTGAACGCTGTTCGAGCTCCTCCTCCGCTCGGCGCAGCTTGGCCATCAGTGATTCGGCGTCCTTCTTCGAGAGCTCGATCCGGGACGCCAGTTCCGCTTTGCGCTGGTTCAGTTCTTCGCGAGTGTACGAATGCCGCGTCTTCTCATACTCAAGCTCGCGCTGTGTTTGTTCGAGGAGCGATTCGGTTCTGACAGCTTTCTTGCGCAGCTGGTCCATCTGCTCCTTCGTCTGCAATTCGAGAAGGACGTCCTTGTGTTTGCTTCGGGCCGCCTGTCTGGGCCGGATGGCGGCGGAGTCAGGCGCAGGTTTCGCCCGCGACAGCGTGTCATCCACGTCTCTCACGGAAGAGCGGTCGGTTTCAGGCGCGGGGCTGAATATGGCTTCTCGCTTATCCTGCACCGTTGTCTCTTCGCCGGTGTGTGTATTCACGAGCCTGGCGTGTTCGGGAACCGTGCCGTCTTCAACCAGATCGGCGAGAGTTCTCAGATTCAGAGGTCCGTAGAACGTTCCATTCTTGAGCTGGACCTTCCAGGACATGTTGAGGCTGGGAACAGATTCTGCGGACACCCAGTTCACCTGGTCTTCAGAGATTTCGTTGCCAGGGGCTATTCTGCCTTGTTCCGCCCACTGTGTGACCGAGTCCCAATCGACCGGCCCGAACACGGAGCCATCGTCGATCTTGAGGAACCACTGACCGGACTTGCCGGGATTGGTATCTGCCTTGATGGTGTCGGTCATGACTACTCCTCGCTTCCTTGCGTGACGCTCCGGGCTTGATTCCCCGTGTCTCAATTGCTTTGACCGCTCGCGTGTGTCAGCGGCGTTTCTCGCCCGTGCCGTGCGCGGGTGGGTTTCCTGCCACCCTCGACTTCTGCCAAACCTGCAGTTCTCGTTGGGCCTGTTCTTCGATTGCCAATAACGCGGACTCGGTGTGCGCGCGGGAGGCATCGTCCTGTGCGGGCAGTTCCGCCGGTTTGTCTTCGGGAGATTCCTTCAGTTCTGCCAGTTCTCTCTGAAGCCTTGCGGTCTTTCGTGACTCCTGCACCCTCAGTTTCCGTTCATGGTCCAGCGCGTTCGTCATGCGGACGGCCGATTCCTCGAGAGATCGGACCATCTCTTTGAGAAGGGCTGTCTGAGTCCGGTTGCGTATCTGTGCGGACTGCATCTCAGCGCGAGCCAGTGCGAGTTCGTCCCGGAGTGCGGAAAGCTCGTGCGAGGATGGGGCTGTTGCGGCAATGCCGGAGTCGGGAGTCCGCAGTTTGGAGTCCAGTGTCCGCGTCCCGGCCTCTGCGGATGCGCGGTCGCGCGCCATGTCGCTTTTGGCCTGTATCGCTTCTGAGGCCATTTTCTTCGCCTGTGCGAGCTCCTGCTGAAGCAGGCCGATCTGCCTCGATGATTCCGCCTTGAGTCTTTCGATCTCCGATTGCTTCTCCGCACCGCTTTGATTCATGCCGGCGGCCTTGCGCGCTTCTTCACGGACGATCTCAATATCCTTCTTCAGGGCTCGTATTTCATCGTCGCGTTTGTTCAGGTCATCGCGCAGTTTGCTTACAAGGCCGGCAGCCTTCTTCCGTTCGGCGCCTTCCTTCAGTGTGCGTTTGCCTGATATCCAGTCGATGTCAGTATCAGAGTCGGGTGTTGCCAAGAGTGCCATTTCGGCCTTCATGTCGGTAGCCTGCTTCGTCGCATGCTCCAAGGCCCGCGAGAGGTCGTCAATCTTCTCTTCTCCTGATGCAACAGATGTCTTGAGGCGGCTTTCGCTTTCCCTCGCCAGGGCCAATTCACGACCGAGATCATCCGCCCGCATTACAGCGTCGGAGAGCATCGACTGGGAGGCAGACAGCGAAGCTTTTGCCGTGCTGAGTTCCGCGGATACGTCGGCATTTGACTTCTTCAGGGCAAGGATTGCCGCGTGTGCCTCTGCAAGTTCGGCGCTCGCCTTTTCCCGGGTGGCGCGGGTTGCCTCCAATGCATGCTCTGTTTCCCTGCGCTGTTTGCCGGCGGAAATCTCGAAGTCCTTGACTTGCTTCTCCAGTGCGGCGGTACGCGCTGACAGGGCTTGAGCCTTTGCCGCCTCCAACCGGAGCGAATCAGTCTGTGCGCGGAGTTCATCGAGAGAACGTTCGATCTTCTCTTTTTCGGCCCTTGCACTTGCCGCGGCTGCCTTGAGTTGTGCGACCTGGGCGAGAAGGGATTCTGTCTGTGGTGCGGTGGCCGCGAGATCTTCAGGCTGCGCGCGGAGTGCCTCGGTTTCGCGCTCCTCTTCCCGGGATGTCTTCTGCTGGGCGTTGTCGGGTCGGCCTGCAGGCGCGGGGGAAGGCGCGTGCTTGGCGGCAACCAGCCCAAGTATTTCGGAACGTCGCGCCCCGACGGTGGTGGTCTTGCCGGAGTTCCCGTCTTTCAGCTCGGCTTCCGGCCGGATGGAGCCGGATGAGACCGCCTCCGACAGAGCCCGGATGTTGACCGGCCCGAAGTGTGATCCGTCCGGCAGTCTGACCGTCCAGTGCATCTCCAGCGCGGGCAGTGCTTCCGCCGGCATCCAGGATGTGCCGTCGTTGCTTACCATCTGCCCCGGAAGTACCCGGCCGTCCATGGCCCACGAGACAAGCGCGTCCAACGGAACGGGGCCGAACACCGTCCGATCATCAATCTTCAGATGCCAAACAGCCGCATTCGCGGCATCGGTTCGTCTGGCTGCATCACTCATCGTGCGGTCTCCCGTCGGTTGCAGGACGGTCAGGCATAAACTGTTGGAGCATAATCGGACACGCGATATTCGGTGTCAAGAGGATGCTGTCCCGTTTCTGCTTCCGTTCTGCCTGTTCCATGTCTTCTTCGGCTGCGGCTTGAGGCAAGTGCCGGGATGGACCTGCAGGTAGGTGCTGTCCTTTCCGAGGATGCGTTCGATTCCATGGATAAGATCTTCATCGGGCAGTACTTCAAAAGATCTGTGAGTCTCCACAAACACCTTCGCGTTCGATGGAAAGACCAGGCAGATGACGACCTTCACGTCTCCCGGGTGTTTCTTCAGCAGAGAGCGCAGCTCTTCCATCCGCTCTCCATCCGAACCAACGGCCGGGATCTTGATGTGCAGCGCCTTGGCGAACAGACGCGGCGATTCGGAGAGCGGGTAGATCTCCCGCGCGACTATGGATGCCTTGTCTGTCCTTCTGACATCGCCGCAGACCACGACCGCCGCATCCTGTTGAAGAACTCCGGAACACTGATCGTACGTGTCAGGGAACGCCATGGCCTCGACGCAGCCTTCAAGGTCTTCCAACTCCATCCGCGCGTAGTAGCGCTGCGATTCCTTGGCAACTCGTCTGTCCAGCTTGGAGACAATGCCGCCGAAGCGGACTTGCTCGGGCCCGTCTTCCCGCAAGATTTCGGCCGAAGAAGTGAATCCGTATCTTCGCATCAGGCATGAGAACTTGGACAGCGGGTGGCCTGACATGTAGACGCCAAGCAGGTCCTTCTCGGCGGAGAGCAGCTCACTCTCATGCCACTTGGGGGTTTCCGGCAGTTCGAACGCTACTCCTTCAGATGGCCCCATGAGATCAAACAGGCTGGCCTGACCCGCTTCCCTGTCACGGGTGGCTGCGGCTGCTCTGGCCATCACCTGTTCGATGCCATTGAACAGACGTGCGCGATGCGCTCCGAGGCTGTCACATGCGCCGCAGCGGGCAAGGCTTTCGAGCGCTTTGCGGTTGAGAAGGGTGCCATCCACGCGCATGCACAGGTCCAGCAGCGAGGTGAAACGGCCGCCTTTTTCGCGTTCCGCCACTATTGCTTCCGCAGCGCCAACTCCGACGTTCTTGATCCCGGCCAGGCCGAATCTGACGGCGCCGTCTTCCGGGAGAAAGCGCACTCCTGAGCGGTTGACGTCCGGCGGAAGTATTCCCAGCCCCATTGCTTGAGACTCGGTGATGAAGACGGGGATCTTGTCGAAGTTGCCGATTTCGCTTGAGAGCAGTGCGCACATGAACTCGGGCGGGTAGTTGGCCTTCAGGTAGGCGGTCTGGTAGGAGACGATCGCATAGGCCGCGCTGTGCGACTTGTTGAATCCGTAACCGGCAAACTTGACGATGAGGTCAAACACGTCGTTTGCCTTGTTGGCGCCGATGCCGTTCTTCACGCAGCCATCAACGAAAAGCCTGCGTTGTTCAGCCAAGCTCTTCTCGTCCTTCTTGCCCATTGCCTTGCGCATGCTGTCGGCGGCGCCAAGCGTGAATCCTGCGAGTACCTGGGCGGCTTGCATCACCTGTTCCTGATAAACGATGATTCCGTACGTCTCCTCGAGAACGCTTTTCACCCGTTCGTCGAAATAGGTTACGGGCTTTCTTCCGTGCTTTCTTTCGACGTAGTCGTCGACCATTCCGCCCTGAAGTGGTCCCGGCCGGTACAGGGCCAGAACGGCTATCAGGTTCTCTATGCGGTCTACCCCGACTCGCCTCACGAGGTCGCGCATACCGGCGCTATCAAGCTGGAACACTCCAACTGCGTCCCCTTTGGCGAGCATCTCGTATGTGGCCTTGTCATCCGGGGCCATCGAGCTGAGGTCAATTGAGACGCCGCGAGTCTCTTTTACGAGATCGACGGCTTCCTTGATCACCGTGAGCGTCTTCAGGCCAAGAAAATCCATCTTCAGAAGGCCCAACTCGCTCAGGGGCCCCATGGGGTATTGGGTTACGCGGTTGTGTTCCTTGTCCTGAGAGAGGGGGATAATGTCTACCAGCGGCTTCTCACTTATCACGACGCCCGCGGCGTGCGTGCCCTGGTTCCTCTGGAGCCCTTCGAGCACAAAACCGTAGTCAACGATTCTGCGGCAGTCGGGATCGCTCTCGTACGATTTCTTGAAGTCAGGGCTGGATTTCAAAGAAGACTCGAGCGTTGCCTTGGGATCATCCGGGATCGTCTTTGATATCTGGTCGCACTTGGCGTACGGGATCTCGAGCACGCGCCCGATGTCACGGATGACGGTCTTCGGGCCGAGCGATCCGAACGTGATGATCTGTGCGACATTCTTTTCGCCGTAACGGCGTTTAACGTACTCGATGACCTCACCCCGCCGCGCCTGGCAGAAGTCTATGTCGAAGTCGGGCGGTGAAACGCGTTCGGGATTCAGGAACCGCTCGAAGAGAAGATTGTAGCGAAGCGGGTCTATGTCCGTGATGCCCATCAAGTAGGCGACCAAGCTGCCGCCGCCTGATCCACGGCCCGGCCCGACGGGGATTCCGTTCTCGCGGGCGAACCTTATGAAGTCCCATACCACAAGATAGTAGTTCAGAAAATGGGTCTTATCAATGACGTCCAGTTCTCGTTCAAAGCGTTGCAGGGCGTGTTTCTGGTCGTCATTCGCGGGTTTGGACGGGTCGGAGATCCCGTACCTGCGCTTGAGCCCATCGCGGGCTATGCTGACGATGTATTCCCTCGGACTGCTGCCGTCCGGTATATGGAATGAGGGGAAGTGGGACTGGTTGAACTCCGGAGCCAGAATATCCAGGGCGCAGCGTTCAGCTATTTCAATGGTGATATCCAGGACTTCCGGGAATTCACCGAACAGTGACTCCATCTCCTTTCTGGACTTCAGGAAGAACTGGTCGGAAGGATATCGCATCCTTTTCGTGTCCGACATTACGGTCTGGGTCTGCAGGCATAGGAGTATCTCATGCGCTGCGGCGTGTTCCTTCTTGATGTAGTGGACGTCATTGGTGGCCACGAGCGGGATGCCGGTATGCTTTGAGACCGAGAGCAGCATGCTGTTGACCTGCTTCTGTTCGGGGATGCCGTGGTCCTGAAGTTCCAGGAAAAAGTTGCCGGGCCCCAGTATGTCCGCGTAAGCGGCGGCGATACTGGCGGCTGCGTCTTCATGGTTGCGGCACAGTTCGGAGGCGATTTCGCCTTTCAGACAGGCGGAAAGACCGATCAGGCCGCGGCTGTGCCGGGAAAGCAGTTCGCGGTCTATCCGAGGCTTGTAGTAGTAGCCTTCCACGTGAGCGGTGGTCACAAGCTTCACAAGGTTGTGGTACCCGGTGATGTCAGCGGCCAGCAGGACGAGGTGGTTGTTGCGGGCGTCTTCCTGGGTGCCTTTGGAGTGTAGTCTGCCCGGCGTAACGTATACTTCGCAGCCTATAATCGGTTTCACTCCCTTGGCGCGGATGGTCTTGTAGAACTCGATTGCTCCATAGAGGGATCCGTGGTCGGTTATGGCGATTGCCGGCATGTCCATACGGGCCGAACTCTCCGCCAGGTCCTCTATGCGGCACGCGCCGTCGAGCATGCTGTAGCTCGTGTGAACGTGGAGATGTACGAACCGGTCGGAGCTCATAGCGTGCGCATCGTAGGCGCTTGGAGATGTATGAGGAAAGCCATTTCTGGGGCAGCGCTTCGCGTCTGGACGGCGCGCAGGCGGCAAGCCGTGTCCCGCGAACATCTTAGCCCGGGCTGTCGGTCGAGGAACGAAGTTCATCCGCCGCTCCGGAGCGATGGACACGCGGCGTGGCCGGTGTTAGATTCGCGTCGCGAGAAGGACTTGCGGCGGCGAACTCGGGAACGGGAGGGGCAAAGTGACCGGTTCAGGCGATGTTTCGGGAATGCGCGTGAGCATAGAAGACAGTGCGAGATGCATAGGGTCGCTCATCGGGCATGTGCCCGCGATCGAACGGGCGGCCGATATGCTCGTTTCCGTCTTGCGCCTGGGTGGCAAAGTTCTCACCGCGGGCAACGGCGGCAGCGCCTCCGAGGCGTTGCACATGGCGGAGGAGTTGGTCGGCCGGTTCAGGTCGAACCGCAGGTCGCTGCCGTCAACGTGTCTGGCGGCCGATCCCACAGCCTTGACGTGTATTGCGAACGACTTCGGTTACGACAGAGTGTTTTCGCGTCAGATAGAGGGGCTTGGCACAAAGGGTGACTTGCTTGTTCTGTTCAGCACCAGCGGTTCGGCCCGCAACCTGAAGCTGGCGGCGGAAGCGGCGAGAGGCGGCGGGCTCTTCGTGATCGCGCTTCTTGGCCGGGACGGCGGAGCTCTGGCAGGGCTTGCCGACGTTGAGATAATCGTGGCGGGCGACAAGACCGAGCGAATTCAGGAGGCGCACCAGGTGCTTCTCCACCTCATGCTGGATGCCGTCGAGAATGCTTTCCCGGCCGAGGGGGGAGAGTGATGGCGCTGCAGCCGCGCAGGCGTATGAAGGTGCTGCTGGCAATGGTGCCGGTTTTTCTGGCACTCGCCATACGGGCGAACGCGATCGGCCCGGGCGACTTGGGCATGGCGGTCCAGATGGAGCATCGCTCCTATCTGAAGTTCGAGAACATTCATGCTTTTGTGACCGTACGGAATTCCGGGTTTGATGAGATTTCGGTCGTCGATCCCTCGGAGAACCGCGATGTAACCCTGAAGCCGGTGCTGGAGCGTTTGCCGGGCGGACAGCTTCCGGAAGAGGAAGACAGGCCTGGAATCAGACCTTTCAGGCTCCGCTCCGGTGCGAAGGAACTAGTGCACTTCGATGTCACGAAGTGGTTCGGGCCGCTCGCGCAGGGCAAGTATGCGATAAGTGTTGAGTTCCGTTTGGGCAGTGCATCGTACCGTTCCGAGAAGATTTTGTTTGACGTGGTTGGGGGCATAGAGATCACGAGGCAGCAGCGGTCTGTGCCCGGGTACCCTGACCGCGTGCTTACCTACAGTCTGAGATACTGGCATCGCCCGGATAGGGGGCACCCGGCGGAATGGCTCTTTCTTGTTGTTGACGACGAAGATGAGGGGCTGAACTACGGTGTGTTCAACCTTGGCCGATTGCTGCGGGTGACCCATCCGGAGATGGACATAGAGCCGGGCGGCATTGTCCGCGTGGTACACCAGATGGGCAGGGACTGCTTCGCCCGTTCGGTGCTTTCCGTTTCGGGGGCCGGAGTGCATTTCGTTGACCAGACACTTCATCTTCCGCACGGCGAACCTTACCCCAGAAGCGACGGCACGGGGCCTTCCGAGAAGGTCCTGACCGACATCCAGCCCCTGAAGCAGGAGCCGGCTCTGAAAAGGGCATGGCGCCGGCTTTTGAACCGGGGCAGGTCCGACGATTGAGCGGCCTTCTTTGGGTGCTTGACCCGGTTGAAGCGCTTCCTATAACATTGCCGGGTTTCCGTTGACGAACTGTGCACCCGTGGTGAAATTGGCATACACGCAAGGTTCAGGTCCTTGTGCCCGTTGAGGGCGTGGGGGTTCAAATCCCTCCGGGTGCACCATCTTGATTCAGAACGTGTTAGGCTCGGGACACCGGGCCGGAATGTTTTCTCACAGGCGGGCCAACCGGTGAAATGCCAGTTCTGTCAGCAAGCTGATGCAACGGTGCACGTGAAACAGGCCGTGAACGGCAGTGCTCGTGAACTGCACCTGTGCGAGGCATGTGCGGCCCGCAACGGTCTGGATGTGCATTCCCCGCTGAACATCACGGATTTTCTTTTCGGGCTTGAGGTGGAGAAGGCTTCGCCTCGTGCAACTGGAGAGAGAAAGTGCGGCGGCTGCGGAACGACGAGATCCGACTACCAGAAGAGCACCCGGCTTGGGTGCCCGACGTGCTACAGGACTTTTGCCGATGACGTGACTCCACTGATAGCCGACGCGCACAAGGGGCCTAGACATGCCGGCAAAGTCCCCCGCAAGGAGGAGAAGAAGATAGAGCTTCAGGCTCTTGAAGTCGGGCTCAAGCGGGCGATCGAGACTGAGGATTTCGAACAGGCCGCGCACCTTCGCGACAGAATCCGTGATTTGAGGGCGGCGGATGCCGGGAGTGTCTCGCCATGATCATAGAGCAGCTGGTCCGCAACTCAGTCGCGTGGTTGGATTCGCCTGCTGCTCACGGAGTCGTGGTGAGCACGCGTGCCAGGCTGGCGCGAAACATATCGGGTTTTTCGTTCCCGCCGGCTGCGGGAGAAGACGACCGCAAGCGCTTGAGACAGACGCTCAGGTCCGTGTTCTCGGACCTCAAGACGGTTCCGGATGCCGTGTTTGTGGATCTTGAGACGATAGAGGCCGTCGATCGGGAGGTGTTGAAGGAACGTCGCCTGATCAGCAGTGAACTGGCGGACAGGCCCGAAGGCAGCGCGCTCGTCGTGGCTGCCGAGGGGCGCTTTGCCATGATGATCAACGAAGAGGACCACCTGCGTCTTCAGTCCATGGTGTCCGGCTTTCATCCCGAAGAGGTGTGGCAGGCGCTTGACGCGGTTGACACGGAGATCGAAAGTCGCGTCGAGTACGCATTTTCGCCGGAACTGGGATATCTCACGGCCTGTCCCACCAACGTCGGCACCGGCCTGCGTGTCAGCGCGATGATGCATCTGCCAGGACTGCGTCTCACGGAAGAAGTGGACAGCGTCGTGAAAGGGCTGAATGCGACGGGCTTCGAGGTGAGAGGGCTGCTGGGCGAGGGAACTGCTGCATACGGCAACATGTTTCAGGTCTCCAACCGGGCGTCGCTCGGCCTGTCGGAAAGCGACATTGTTGCGTCGTTGAAGCGCATGGTGAACGACTTGACTGAGCACGAGATGAACGCCCGCGCCCGGCTGATCGAAGAGGACAGCCTCAGGCTGTTCGATCAGGTGGCGAGGTCCTACGCAATAGTGGAGCATGCTGGGCTTCTTTCCTCTTCAGAGGCGCTGGACCTGCTTTCGGCTCTCAGGCTGGGGCGGGAAATGGGGCTGGTACGCGGGGTCAGCGACTCGCTCATCAACCAGGTCATGTTGCTTACGCAGCCCGGTCATCTGCAGAAGGATGCCGGCCGCAGCCTGGAATCGTACGAACGTGACCAGGTGCGCGCCTCGTCGGTGAGGAACAGGCTGCGCGGCATGAGGCTTAGGCCCGGAGTTTCCGGGGCGGGGAGCGACAGACTATGAACGGTTTTGCGAACTTCACGCCGCGCGCGCAGAGGGTGATCCAGCTCGCGCGCCGAGAGGCCGACAATTTCAATCATCCTTATGTTGGCACCGAACACCTACTTCTCGGGCTCGTGGCGCTTGGAGAGGGCGTTGCGGTGAGCGTGCTGGAGAAGCTGGGAGTTTCTCTGGAAGCCGTGCGGATGGAGGTCGAGCAGGCTGTTGGGCAGGGACCGGAGACCAAGACGGTCGGCAATCTGCCGTTTACTCCGCGCGCGAAGAAGGTTCTTCAGCTTGCCATTGCCGAAGCACAGGCAATGAACCACTCGTACGTAGGCACAGAGCACCTTCTTCTCGGCCTGCTGAGGGATGGAGAGGGAGTGGCCGCGCAGGTTCTCCGAAACATGGATGTCGATCCCGAAACGGTTCGGGCCGAAACAATGCGCGAGCTGGATCCCAACTTCGAGCGTACGGGCGAGGAGGAGCAGGAGAAGCGTGTGTCGGATGGCGCGCCAGAGCAACCCAAGCCTTCGCAGTCCAAGACACCCGCGCTTGACGCGTTCGGCCGCGATCTCACCGCTCTTGCGAGGAAGGCTGGGCTCGATCCAGTTGTGGGGCGCGAGGACGAGCTGGAGAGGGTGATCCAGATTCTCTGCCGCCGCAACAAGAACAACCCCGTCCTGCTGGGCGAGGCCGGAGTCGGCAAGACGGCGGTTGTGGAAGGGCTGGCCCAGGCGATAGTTACAGGCAATGTCCCCGAATTGATGCGCAACCGGAAGGTGATAACGCTCGACATGGCGTTGATGATCGCGGGTACGAAATACCGCGGTCAGTTCGAGGAGCGAATCAAGGCGGTGATGGACGAGATTCGCAAGGCGGGGAACATCATCCTGTTCATCGATGAACTGCATACCATCGTTGGCGCCGGATCGGCGGAGGGCGCGATGGATGCGTCCAACATAATAAAGCCCGCGCTTGCCCGTGGAGAACTCCAGTGCGTCGGCGCCACCACGCTCAACGAGTACCGCAAATACATTGAGAAGGACAGCGCGCTCGAGCGGCGCTTCCAGGCAGTGCGCATAGAGGAGCCCACCGTCGAGCAGACCGTGAGCATACTGAGCGGGATACGTGAGAAATACGAGTCGCACCACAAGGTGAAGTACACCGACGAGGCGCTCGATGCGGCGGCGCGGCTGTCTGACAGGTACCTGACGGGCAGATTCCTGCCCGACAAGGCCATAGACACGATCGACGAAGCGGGATCGCGGGCGAGGATAATGGCGACCACGCGGTCTCCCGACTTGCGTGAGAAGGAGTTGGAGATCGAGGAACTGCGGGTGAAGAAGGAGACCGCGATCCGGGAACAACGTTTTGAAGAGGCCGCTCAGCACAGGGATTCCGAGCGCAAGAAACAGGAGACGCTGGATGCGGTCGTGGCCAAGTGGAAGGAAGAGAACGCCGAGCAGGTCGTCACAGTTACCGCGGAAGATGTGATGACGGTGATATCCAAGTGGGCGGGCGTGCCTCTGAAGCGGATGGAGGGCCGTGAACTGGCCCGACTGCTCGACATGGAGAGAGAGCTGTCATCAAGAGTGATCGGCCAGTCCGAGGCTGTGGCTTCGATATCACGCGCGCTGCGACGCTCGCATGCGGACCTGAAGGATCCGGCCCGCCCGATCGGTTCGTTCATATTCCTCGGGCCGACCGGCGTCGGGAAGACCCTGCTGGCCAAGACGCTGGCCGAGTTCATGTTCGGCGACGTGAAAGCGCTGATACAACTCGACATGTCTGAGTACATGGAGAAATTCACCGTATCGCGCCTGGTAGGATCTCCGCCTGGCTATGTCGGGCATGAAGAAGGCGGTCAGTTGACCGAGAAAGTCCGACGCCGTCCTTACTCGGTTGTGCTGTTCGACGAAGTCGAGAAGGCGCATCCGGATGTGATGCACATGCTTCTGCAGATCTTGGAGGAAGGGAAACTTACCGACAGTCTCGGCCGTCAGGTTGATTTCCGGAACACCGTCATCATTCTCACATCGAATCTAGGGATGGATCTGGCCAGGCGCAGCGGCGGCCTGGGGTTTTCCGAAACGGGCGGGGAATCCGGGGACTACGAGAGGATGAAAGCGCAGATGATGGAGGATGCGAGACGCGCCTTCAAGCCGGAGCTGCTGAACCGGTTCGACGACGTGATTGTGTTCCGCCAACTGGGAAGAGCGGACGTGGAGTCCATCCTCGATCTCGAGCTTGCAAAGGTCAAGGATCGCCTCGCCGCGGGAGGCCGGAAGATCAGTTTCTCCGAGACCGCACGGAACCTGCTGATGGACAAAGGCTTCAGCCCTGATCTGGGGGCGCGGCCCATGCGGCGCGCGATAGAGCACCATGTCGAAGATCCGCTGGCTGAGGAGTTGCTGAAGGGCGGTCTTCAGGGCGCGGGAAGCATCCAGGTGACGGCTTCCGGCGGGACGATAAGATTCAGGCGCAGGAAGTCGGGCACTTCGAAATGAAGATCGCTTGCGCGCGGCGGGAAGGTTTGGCTATGATTACACGCCTTTGCGCCGGCGGCCCCGGCGAATGACGAGATCGGTGGTGCAGTGCCACCTGGGGGGATACATGGTAAAGATACGGATGACGCGTCTGGGCGCTCGGAACTGCACAAGCTTCCGGGTGATTGCCACGGACTCGCGGTCGCCTCGCGACGGTAGGGCGCTCGAAACGCTGGGCTGGTACGATCCCAAGCAGCCGGGCGTGAACTTCAAGATTGACGGCGAGCGCGTGAGTTACTGGCGTGAGCGCGGGGCGCAGGTGAGCCCGAAGGTGCTCAGCCTGCTGAAGCGCGTGGGGAGAGCCGCGCGTTCGACCGGGGCGTAGGACAGGCCGGGCCGGAAAACCGGCGGCCACAGGCTCGCAGCCATGCAGGCGCCATTGCGGATCCACATAGTCACCATCTTCCCCGGGATGCTAGAAGGCTTCATCGGGGGAAGTATGCTGAAGCGGGCCGCGCGAATGGGGCTTGTCGAGTTTGGGCTGGTGAACCCGCGGGATTTCACGAGCGATCCGCACCGGACGACGGACGACAGGCCGTACGGGGGCGGGCCCGGCATGGTGATGAAGCCGGCTCCGCTGTTCGACGCAGTGAAGTCTGTGGCGGATGAGGAAGCGCGGGTTATCCTGATGTCGCCGCAGGGGCGGCCGTTCACGCAGACCGACGCAAGGCGTTTGGCGGAAGAACGGCACCTGGTGTTCATCAGCGGACATTACGAGGGGGTTGACGAGAGAGTTCGGATCGGGCTTGCCGACGAGGAAATCTCCATCGGCGATTACGTGCTGACCAACGGCGCGCTTGCGGCGGCGGTGGTGGTGGATGCGGTGGTCAGACTTGTGCCCGGCGTGCTCGGGTGCGAAGGCTCGGCCCAGGACGAGTCGTTCAGCCACGGCATGCTTGAATACCCGCAGTACACGCGGCCCGCCGAGTACATGGGGATGAAGGTGCCGGAGGTCCTCCTCTCGGGGGACCACGGCGAAGTGGGCAGGTGGCGGGCTGAACAGGCAAGGGCGCGGACGATGGCGCGGCGACCGGACCTGATGAATGGCGAAGTCGTATCCGGCGGAAATGGTTGATGTGAGGTAGTTCTTCCTTTGGAGGGTTAACAGAATGACTGCACCGGCGGTTCGGAAGATCAACAGTGAAAAACTGAAGGATGCCGATGGCATCGGAGCTGTCGAGGTCGGCAACACGGTCACCGTGTATGTCAGGATCAAGGAAGGCGACAAGGAGCGTCTGCAGGCGTACAAGGGCATAGTGATAGCCTGCGACGGCACCGGCCGCACTGCGACTTTCACGGTCCGGCGCGTCAGTCACGGTGTCGGTGTTGAGCGCGTCTTTCCGCTGCATTCGCAGTACATCTCAAAAGTGGAACTCGAGAGCGCCGGGCGTGTCCGCAGGTCCAAGATCTATTACCTTCGCAGGCGTTCCGGGAAGCAGGCCAAGGTGGAGCAGAAGCGGAAGTAGTCTCGGCTTCTGCCTGCGAGGCGGAGCATCCATTGCTTACTCTCGAACGTCGGTTCTGGGGAGAGGGATCGCTGCTGCTGGCCGGAGTTGACGAGGCGGGGCGCGGGCCATTGGCGGGACCGGTTGTTGCCGCAGCGGTGATTCTGGAACGCGAATGGGCCGAGGCCGAACTTGACGGCAGCCTGCGTGGTCTGACCGACTCCAAGAAACTCAGCGCAGAGCGGCGTGAGGCGTTCTGTTCTCTGCTCTCCGGCTGCGTGCACGTTCATATTGGCGTCGGCTCGGCGGACGTAGCCGAGATAGACGAGCTCAACATCCTGCGCGCCACCCATCTCGCCATGGCTCGGGCCTTGGCCTTGCTTCCGGTCATGCCGGACCTGGTTCTCGTTGACGGGTTGCCGGTGAAGGGGCTTCCGTGCCGGTCTGAGGCGTTTGTCGGCGGCGACTCGCTGAGCCTTTCCATCGCTGCGGCCAGCGTGGTGGCAAAGGTGACCCGTGATGCGCGCATGCTGGAGCTGGACGCGGTGTATCCCCAGTACGGATTCGCGCGGCACAAGGGGTACGGTTCAAGCGAGCACATGCAGGCGCTATTCCGGCACGGTCCTTGTCCGGAACACCGCATGTCGTTTACCCCGGTTCGGCAGGCTGACGAACTCCGGCGCCGTGCAGCCGGCGGGGAAGGGCCGAGGCTTCTCCCTCTCTAGATTCGGAGGAGACATGCTGTTCGGCTTTTTCAGAAGAAGGAACGACAGCGGACTGTGGGGCGAGGAAGTCGCCGCCCGAATGCTTGCCGGCATCGGGTTCAAGGTGCTGGGGAAGCGCGTGAGGGTGGGAGTCCGCGATGAGATAGACATACTCGCCAGGGACGGAGACGCGCTCGTTTTTGTAGAGGTCAAGACACGCGCGTCCAGGATGTTTGGCAGACCCGCATCATCGGTGAACCGGCACAAGCGGCACGTTCTCTCGAGGGCTGCCGCCCGCTATCTCAAGAGCAGGAAGTTCCCGCGGGTATTCTTCAGGTTCGATGTCGTGGAGGTCGTCGGCCGGCCCGGCGACGATGCGCCGGAAGTTAACCACATCCGCAACGCATTCCAGATGGACCCCCGCTACAGGCTGCCCTATTGAAGCGTGCTGGCACACTAGTGAGCGGACTTGAGCAGGCCGGAGGCCGCAAGCAGCATGACGGCGATTTCCGCCAGTGCAATGACTGAAAAGACACGCTCTTTCTTCCAGCATGTGAAGGCGATGAGTGCGTAGCCTGCCGGAGTCAGCAGAACAAGCAGCACGATCGCCGCCATGCAGAGGCTGTCGCTTGCTGGCAGGTCAGCGAGCCAGCCCCAACCGGTGCGGACGCCCACGGTGGCCGTGTATTCGGATACTGGCAGCGACCAATGCGCGGCGCAGCTGGCGGGCGAGACACGCGGAGGCAGGATGCCGAGGAAGAATACCAGCCCGGCCGCGGCGAGAGCCGCCGCGCCTGTCCTGGTTCCCTTCTCCAGGATGGACGCATAGGTCCTCTTCCCCGGAAGGGGGGCGGAAGAACAATGTCCTGCTGCGGTGTTCATGACCAGATGCCGATTCCTTTCAGGATCGATCGCGCGCCGGCGATGAACAACAGGCATATGACCACCTTACGCACGGATTCCGGTTTTGCCCCGATCATGAGTCGGACTCCTATCTTGGCGCCAAGCACCATGCCGAGAATTGACGGTACGGCCACAAGTGGCAACAAGGCGCCGTGATTGATGTAGATCCAGACCGCGCTGGTGTCGGTGACCGAAAGGAGGAAGCTGCTGGTCCCCATAGCGATCTTGAGCGGCGCGCCCATCGCCAGGTTCAGGACCGGCACGTTAGCCCAGCCGGCGCCGAGGCCGAACATTCCGGCCGCGAAGCCTATCAGCGAGAATGCGGCGAAGCCGGCGCGCGTGTTGCGTACGGACCACTCAACTTGCGCGCCGCTGGAAGACTCATGGTAAACGCGGCGAATTCCGAGCGCCATCGCGAAAGCATCGCCGTTCTTTTCGTGGTTCGATGACGCGGAGCGGGCGCGCAGGTAGAGCACGCCCACCCCCGTTATCGCGAGGCCCAGGGCAATCTGCACTGCGCGCTGGGGAAGGGCGAGCCCGACTGTTGCACCTGCCGCGCTGAACACGGATGCCACCAGCGCAGCGGGCAGGGCGAGCCGCAGGCTCGCCATGTCGCGCCGCAAGAGGGTGGGCGATGCCGACAGGGACCCGGCAAGGGCAATGACCAGGCCGGCCGCACGGACGTAGTCCAGGTGGATCGGGAACAGCCCGCCCACTATCGGGACGAACAGAACACCGCCTCCGACTCCGCCCATGACCGACACGATGCCGAGTCCGAACGTGACGATGAAGAGCAGGGCGGGCCAGATCCACCAGTGCGCAGCCGCGTCCGTCGCGGCTGGAACGAGCGGCCGCCCGGCCGCATGAGCGGCCGCTGTGCATGCCAGGATGACCGCGGCAACTGTTAATGGCAGCAACGGCCGGGCGCAGAAGGGTCGCGCCCGGTCCGGCTTCATCCTGTCCGACGGCTGCATGCGCGTGAGCATAGGAGAAAGGCGGCGTCCATGCGAGAGCCAAAAGAGGCGCCACGGACGTGCCGGGGAACCTGCATGGAATCGCTCCGTTCACAATGTCTGGCGGCGGCATACAGACATGCCAAAACCAGCATTTGACAGCGGCCGACTTTCATTGCCGTTACTATAGCTTCAGCCGTCGAGACAGCGGAAACCGTCACTGAAGGCGGCGCGCAATCACGCGCATGGCATCGATCCTGCGCTTTAACAACATTCAACAGGCTATGCAGATGGGGTGATGAGTGTGACATATGCTCAAGTGGCCTGATGACAGTGGGTTGTGTTGCGGGGCTTCGCGGGAAACTTCTGCAGCGGTGTATGGGCAGACCGAGAGGCCGGGACATTGCGACACTGTGGGGTGTCGCACCGGCCCAGTTACTTTGTGCCGGGGAACGAGGAGTGGAAGAAGATGAGAGCGAATGATAAAGCGAACATGCTGGTAGTGCTTGCCGCCGTTTTGCTGGTAACGGCGGATCGGGTCGCTGGAGCGCGATAGAGGTGGCACAGTGAAGTGCACGCGTATAGCATGGGCGGCAGAACGGTGGACGCAGGAACCATGACCACGCCTACAACGCCGCCTCGCACGCATGAACCCGCACTTGCCTCATGCAGTGCAGGCCGGTTTGGTTCCATCCGGTTTCGGTCCGCGGCCTTGGCTGCCGCGCTTTCTTTGTCTGTGCATGCCGCGCTGCCGGCGGATCAGTCGGAGCCGCATGTCCTCACGCCCGACGCAGCCGTGGAGATCGCGCTTCGCGACAACGCGCGGCTGGCCGCAATGCGTGCAAATGTGGACGCCATGCGCGAGCGTCCGGCCCAGGCGGGCGCGCTCCCGAACCCCGTGCTCATCTACGGCATGATGGGGACGCAGGACGACTTAGGCCTGTCCGAAGCCGACGAGACGCGGATAGGTTTTGAGCAGGGCGTACCGTGGTTCGGCAAGAGAATACTCCGCGCCCGGATCGCCGGCAAAGACGCGGAGGCCATGGAAGGCGAATACGAGGCGATGCGACGGGAAATCGCGGCGATGGCTGCCGGGACGTGCTACGAACTCGATTCCATGGACCGCGCGATCGCGATCGCGAAGTCACAGGAAGAGATCCTGCAGAGGATGGAGAAAACGGCGCAGACGAAGTACGCGGCAGGGTCGGTTGATCAGCAGGATGTGATCAAGGCGCAGGCCGAGATCACGATGCTGCGCCAGAAGGTGATCGGGATGGAGCAGGAACGGGAGGTTCTCCGGGCGAAACTGGCGCGTCTGCTCAACCGGAATTCGTTCGCCGGCCGGATCGATACGGCCGTGCCGCGTTCTTCCGCCCCGCTGCCGGACCTGCCTGCTCTGATAGAGAAAGCTCTCTTGAGCAGGGCTGAACTTGCCGCGGAGAAGGCGCGCCTTGAGAGATCGGAACTGGAAAGCCGTTTGATGGCCAGGGAGTACTACCCTGACATGAAGTTCGGGGTGGAGACCCGGTTCGTCAGGGGCGGCGGCGATATGATCATGGCGATGGCGGGCATTGAGCTGCCTGTGTGGGCCGGACGCAACCGCGCCGGAGTGAGAGGGGCGAGGAAGGCGACGGAGGCGGGCCGCGCCTCGATGGACGCAGCGGCGAGGGACATCGAGTACGAAGTGCGGGAAGCATACGAGAAACTCGCCTCCGCGCGCAGGATTCTCGATCTTCACGAGCAGGCGCTCCTGCCGCAGGCAAGGGCAAGGTTCGCCGCGAGTGAGGCCGGGTACAGGGCGGGGGAAGCCGATTTCATGGATCTGTTGGAAAGCGAGCGGTTTCTTCTCGATGTAAGCATCATGGAGGTCATGACAGAGCGGGACGTCGGGATGCACCGGGCCGCTCTTGAGAGGGCCGTGGGGGGCGGGCTTTCAGAGTAGCGCACCGGGCGCCGCCGTGCGCGGCCGTGGGATCGGAGGACGCGATGCAAGGCGCAACGAGAATGACAAAACTGCGAGTGGCTGCATGTGTGTCGGCCCTGGTCGCGGCGTTTACTGCCGGTGTTCTCTCCGGGCGCGGCTGCGGTGTGCCGCCGCCGGGCGGCGCGATCGAAGGAGAGCAGGCCGTGAAGGCGGCGATATGGACCTGCTCGATGCACCCACAGATTCGCCAGCCCGGGCCGGGCAAGTGCCCGATCTGCGCGATGGACCTGGTGCCGGTCGGAGAAGAGGAAGACGCCGGCGCTGCGGATGTTGAACTGCACATGAGTCCCGCGGCGCGCAAACTTGCGGAGGTAAGGCTTGCTCCGGCGGAAAGAAGACCCGTTGAGGTTGCCATACGGATGACCGGCAAGGTAGGACTCGATGAGACGCGAGTCGCCTACATCGCGCCGCGTGTGCCGGGGAGAATTGACCGTC